>CAUUSZ010000002.1:0-236952 GCA_963548065.1 uncultured Candidatus Saccharibacteria bacterium | reverse complement strand
CCCACCAGGGTGGGCGTTGTTCGTGTTGTGGGGCTCATGGGCGCGGCGTCAGCGGCAGGCAGTGCGGCTGAGAGGTCAGGCTGAGCCGGGTGCTGCAGGTAGTGCACATGGGCGGCGGCGTGCAGGCTGGGGCTGGTTAGCTGGTCGAAGGGTGGGACGAGCAGAGCACTGAGGCGAGTGCCGGAGCCGGTGTCGGCGAGGTGGATGGGGCGCGGCGTCAGAGTTGGCGTGTCAGCATCAGCTCCTCCTCCCCCGCTGGCATCGCCAGTTCTTTCTTCTCCGGCGCTGTGCGGCTCATCGTGTGCGCCCGCGTCCTTGCCCGGCTGCTTGCCACTGTCGGTCGCGCCATCGCCTTGGTCAGGCAAGATGACCCGGCCCTCCTCATCGACCAGTGGGTTGACCAGCACCCGCTGGAAGAAGACTTGGTTGAGCAGCTTCTTCAGGTGGGCAGGTGCTGCCGTGTAGAGGCGGTGGCAGTCTTCGAGGAGGTCAAGGGCCTGGGTGAGGTGCTGGCGGACTTCGGCGGTGGTGGCGGTGGTGGCGGCTAGCTAACCCCACCTAACCTGGCAGGGGCCTTTTAGTCTTAAAATAAGCAAGGGCCCTTGCCAGGCCACCGCACATAAACTAAACTATGATAGGAAAGAAAAAATATGAATGGTTACGACTATATTCTCGCGGCTCTCTATCACATCAGAGGGCGTTTTAGCGACCTTCGTCCATTTATGCAGTTGCTGCCATTTGATGCTCGAGAATTACCATATTCTGCGCATGACGTTGCTGTAGCAATCGATCAGGCTCATGTCCAGATTATCAGGCGCGACAATATCTCTGAGAGCACGGTTTTAGAGCTACTGATTGATGAGGAGCTACAGCGCGTGAAGCACTGCATCCTCGATAGCTCCATTGCTGCTGAAATCGATCGACGAAAGGATATTAGAGCATGTTTAGCTCAAACTTTCGAAGAGGCAAAAACTATACTCGCGAAGCACAATATATCGATTGGCAAACACACTGCAGTTCATATCGTCGATATATTCCCATCGCCGTACGAAGATCGCGAGTATGCCGTTATGGTGGCCGACAGCGGTGACTATGATGCGTATGGTATTCCTCAAGGAGTTTACTTCCTCGAACGGTATCTTCGTCCATTCTACTCCGAATACCTAGCGTGCCATGAAATTGTTCATATCGCGCTCGGAACTTTAAGCCCAGACCTGATTGCGCACGGTCTTGAAGAAGGCATTGCCGAAGTTCTAGGAGCTTACTGTATAGCTACGCAGATTCTTGGAGCAGATATGACGCAGAATCTGTTCATTTACAATAGACTGGGAGGTGAATCTCATCCACTCTGGGATCAATATCTGGATTTCACGAGGGCCGCCTCGCTTATCTATCGGAAGGTTGGTGATGAAGGTTTATTCGAACTTGTGAGGTTAGGTAGACAGGGAGTGAAGAATGCGGAAAAAGCGATTCTTAGTCAGAATATAAAGCAGTTATCAGTTGACGGTGTTCCTCCATCTCAGGACATGCAAGACAGACTTGACTTCTTGCTTAACAGTTTTCCTCGCTACTCAGTTGTTAGCCCACTTGCCTTTTATATCGCAAAATTCGTGAGGCCTGGCATGTCGGTGCGCGAGCTGGCTGCGCTTACACGCTGTTCTTACGATGATGTGATGAAGGGCTTAACGGAATTGGCTGATGACTACAGTCTCTTGAGTTTGCGCAAGGACGGTAGCGTGGTTATTTGGTCGGATGTGGAATTATACTATCGTACTGATGTGCTGCGCTACAGGGTAAGCTGACGAGTTCGTGACTGAAAGTTTGGGAACAGTACCGTGAATGAGACTACAGACACCCTCCGGCGCAAAGTACATAAGCTAGAGCTAAAGTATGTATTTTTACTTCTCTTACTATTCACTGTATTGTTATTTGTCCTAGATGCGTGGTTTTCTACTATTCCGCAAAATGATTCTTCCATTGTTTTGCGATGGTTACATAAAATACCCTGGAATGCGCTTGCAACATCCGCTTTCTCCGCCACACTTATCGGATACTTCTACGAGCTTTATATGCGTGATTCCTACGGATGAACGAGATGCGCCGCTGTGCTGCTGGCGGTCTTTAAACTCTCGTCATTTTATGGAGAATTTAGGAAAGCTATTCAACCTAAAAAGAGGGTTGTGAGCGCCTACTGCGTTTTTGTTGACCCAACCGTGCCATCACCTGGCTGTATATATCCTCCATCAGGGAATGTAAAACAGCCATAAGTACTCTAAGCCCTTATCTTTGCTCATTACTTCCCTGCTTTGATCTCACAAGAATTATACCAACGATACCAATAAGCAACAGCACAGCACCGCTAATGTAATCTGAATATACTTCAGGCCATGGCCGCACTATCGAGTATGGTATTAGTTTTCGAGTCACAAAGGGCTCAAAAATTGCCCCGATCGGCAGGATGAACCAGAATATACGGGATGACTTTTTTGGCAAAGCTGCAATCCAGCCGCACATCCCCAGTGGTGCACATAGTACAAGAGCAGCAATAAACCAAAATGAATTTGCCATAAATACTGTGGAGCCATACACCCCAATAAGATAGCCGATACCGTAATGCAGTAGCAGTGTGAGTTCTGCAATAGCAGCGCCACTGATCGCCGCTTTTACCAAGCCTTGAGACCTCCACCCCGCCAAGAATGGTAACGCAGCCCAGACGATACCTGCATTAAATAACTTACTAAATATCTTGCGGATACAAGAGTATAGCTGCCACTGCCCTTCCATTTCTTGGGGAAAGTAGATATTGCTGACAAGCGATAGTACTGCCAATACAAGGGATAGAAGAATGACAGTCAGGTATTTATGGCGAAATGTATGCATGATTTGATCATAGGGAATTATTGAGTTGCCGTCAATCTGCAACACCCATCACCTCTTGCATTCAGCGCCACCCATCATTATCGGGAGCATAATCACCCATTGTTAATTCATCAATCAGGCTGCACATCATGCATTACACCATCTTCATTCGAAGCTGTGGGAGGTACTTGAGCTTGTTCCTCCGCTTTTGCTGTTTGCTGTTCGGCAGCAATTTGTGCTCGCACTTGGCGTTCAATCTCGTACCGAAGCTGCTGCTCATTCTGTACTAGTGTATTTGGTTGTGCAGGTTGGAGGTAGCGCTGTACCTTCTCTAGATGTACCAAAATAGGCGTTACTATTAAGCCAAATACAGTGAGTATACCAAAAACTACCAAAAAACGTAGCGTACTTGACGTATCTCGCACATTAAACCATACCATACTCAAGCATGCCATGCTTAAAAGACTGGCGCAAGTAACCGTCATCATTTTCATTCCTATGATGAAAGAGTTTTTGTTGGCGTATGACAAGGTCTTTACGCTAAGTGTAATGAGCAGTGCAATAATTAATGCTGTGAGCGTAAGCTTCGTCGTAATCGAGAGGAAGTCGCTGCATATTTGTGTCTGAACATGACCTTCGTAGTCATAGCTGCTATAGTCGCTATAATGTCTATTATATCGACTCCCCGTACTGACAGAGGGACGACAAAAACTAAGAAACCGATAGAGATTCCACTGGATAACAAACATACCAGTAAACCACTGAACATTGAGGATGATCGACATAATGGATAGAATTTTTATAACTATTCGGTTATCCGTAAGTCGCGATATGTTGCTCATAGCAATTAATGATGCGATTGCGGCGCAAAACGTCGTGAATAGGATTCGCCAATCAATTTCTTGCGATAATACTGCAAGAATCCCGAGAAGTGCGCACAATGTTAGCAATCCAATTGATAGATAGAGCAGGACACTTCGCAATTGCGCTACAGAGTAGGATTGTTTCATGGCACTATCATACACCATTTACTATCTATGTCAACTCACTTTAGTTATTTAATACACCACCCCAGCCGGCAACGTCGTTGGGACTGCTGGTGACGCATCCTCAATCGACGCGCATGGGTATGAGCAGTAGTCAACCGACAGGAATCCAGCCGATCGGTAATTACCACTAGCCTTCGCTCCGCCAAATGGTGCCGCAGTCGTTGCGCCAGTTAGTGGCTGATTCCAGTTGACGATACCTGCTTTTGTTTGCTGGTAAAACGCTTCGTATTGTGCACACCCACGAGTGACAATGCCAGCAGCAAGCCCAAACTGTGTTGCGACAGAAACAGCCTGCACAATCGCAGCGTCATCCGCAAGGTTTCCAGACCAGATTGGTTCGTTGGTGGCGGGGTTACGGGATATTATGCGTTGATCGACACTCATAATTTATTGACCTCTTTCTTCTTCTATTTTATTGAGGCATGACAAAGAAATCAATTGCTACAAAAGTAAGAACACTTCCCCCCACAAAGTTTTATCGCCAATCTACCGTATATTCATTGCGTAACATTGCAGTAATAGTGCGAGCTTGTAGAGTGGTTTTTGTCCCAGGATTAAGAATGCCGTGAGGGTCGAAGAGCTGCTTGATTTGCTGGTAGAGAGCTGTAAGATCTGGATTTTGCGTGGCACGCACAAAACGAGTTTTGAGCCGACCCTCACCACCACTCATCACCAAATGACCGTCGTAGAGCGCAAGCAGCTTGGTAAGCTCGTCGTAGAGCTTAAAGATCTTCTGTTTATCACTCACTTTGCGCAGCGAGAAGCGCGGATAAACGCCGTAGAGATTCAGGCTAGGATAGCCAGCAAGAGGCAGTGGTAACTGCAGTGCACGAGCAAGTGGCACGAGTGCCCGAGCAAATTCTTCGAAGCGCTGCGGCGGCACATAAAACCCCTCAAACAAGCGCGGCGCACCAATATGCGCGGCATCGGGCCAGCGATACTGATCAAGCGCAGCAAACCCTGCCGCCACATCTTCATCATCGTCATCTTCAACAATAGTGACGATCGTCTCGCCCGCAGATTGCAGCTGCTCAAGCTTGGCCTGCTTACGCGCACGTGTCCGGTTATTAAAATCATCAAGCGTCACGAGCAAAACTGCCTGTGGCGTAAACTGCTGGGCAGCCGCTTCATAAAAAGCATATTTTTTGCCATCACGGCGGAGTTGCTCAAAAATCGCTGCATCGAGATAGCTGAGCTGTGCTGATTGAAGTGCATCAATATCATCAATCGCTGCCTGAGCATCGCTACTACTCCGAAATACCAAAGCCGCCCTTGTCTTGCGAAAGCTAAAGAATTCTGTCTTGAGAATCAGCTCGTCAATGATCCCTAGCGTGCCCTCGCTCCCCACAAAGAGCGGCCCGAGGTCAAATGTCCCATCGGGTTGCTTGACCCGTGCAATACCACTATAACCAGATGTGTCATTGGGGTTAATCTGTTCAATCAGCGCTGCATTGTCAGTAATAATTGCATCGATACCACGATAGATGTCACCTTCAAACCCAGGCAGACCTTTGCGCTGGCTGAGCTCGCGCCGCGAGAGACGCTCTGTCTGCATAACGTCGCCGTTGGCGAGTACAACCTCGATTTGGTCAATCGCTTCAGCTGGATTGGTCGCTCGGCTTAGCAGTGTTCCGTGTGCACCAGCTGCAATAACTCCACCAACTGTACCTCGCTGGCTAGTCAGCGGTCCAACACCAGCACCATGCATACTCAGCGCCGCTGCTACACTGTGTGCTGGTACACCTGGCTGGACGCGAACCCGCTGCGATTTACCATCATATTCAAAGATCGTGTCGAGAGCTGCCGTATCGAGCAGTATCCCCTGCCCCACGGCGCCACCCAGCGCACCACAGCCAGCGCCGCGTGTAACGACTGGTATCCTGTGACCTTTCTCGGCCATTTGCCAGGCAAAACGGGTGATCTTGCGAATATCACTCACGACGCGCGGCACTACTACGAGTTCTGGCGTTGCCGCTAGAATACCGGCATCTGCACTGACTGACGCACGCCAATCGGCCCGAGTCGAAACAGACCCGGCAATATGACTGCGTAAATAATTTGCAATTTTACTCACATTTCCCCCGTTAGCTTACTGCTTATACTATAGCACGGGGCAGCGCATTTGCACCAGGTGCGGTACAATAAAAATGTGAACCTATCGACACAACTCTCTCAAATCAAAGGCGTTGGGCCAAAAACAGCTGAGCAACTGGCTCAGGCTGGGCTCTTGACTGTCAATGATCTCATCATGTTTTTACCACGCAAGCACGATGATTTTACTGCAGCGAGTTCAATCGCAACACTGACACCAGGCAATGTGACGATCACGGCGCGCTGCGAATCAATCAGCACGCGCACGGTGCGACGTGGTCTCCGCATCACCACAGCAGTGCTGGCAGATAGCTCGGGCAAGCTCAACGCCGTGTGGTTTAACCAGCCGTATCGAGTGCAGCAGCTCGCGAGTGGGGATGAATGTTACTTTCGGGGACAATTTGAGTATAAGAATGGCCGCTACCAACTCACCAACCCAAGTGCCGAGCGTGTCAAAGAGCTTGCCCATCATGACACTAGCCTACTGCCCATCTACCACGCAGTACACGGCCTCAAAAGCCAACTGGTACGCAAACTACTCACTGAGCTACGGCCACTGATAACAATGTTGCCCGAAACACTCCCCTCGCACATTGTTGCACGCGAAGACTTAATGAGCCGGAGCGAGGCGCTGCTTGCGATGCATTTCCCTACCACATCAGAGGGTATCGCAAGAGCACGCCAGCGCTTTGCCTTTGAGGAACTCTTTAGCTTGCTGCTTGCTAGCCAGCTCAATCGCCAGGCGCATGCTCAGCTCCAGGGCTATGTCATACCGTTTGAGCAAGCTATCGTGAAGTCATTTGTGAGTGCTCTACCCTTTACTCTCACAGACGATCAACGCCGAGCAGCCTGGGATATCCTGCAAGACTTTCAGCATAGTACACCAATGAATCGCCTCCTCCAAGGTGACGTGGGCAGTGGCAAAACAGTGGTCGCTGGCCTGGCTGCTCGCCAAGCTGCCAGTGCTGGCTACCAAACCGCCTTGATGGCACCGACAGAGATTCTTGCCCGTCAGCACGCCGCCACGCTCGATGCATTACTTACGCCCTTCGGCATCAAAGTTGGGCTACTGACTGGCAGCGTGACTGGTGCTATGCGTAGTGAGCTTGTGCAGCGAATTGCACGCGGCGAGGTAGATGTCGTAGTAGGGACACACGCACTTATCCAAGACTCGGTGAATTTTGCACGGCTTAGCTTTGTGGTAATCGACGAGCAGCATCGTTTTGGCGTGACGCAGCGCCAGAAGCTACTTGATAAATCCGGCCATATGCCACACCTACTTGCTATGACAGCGACACCGATCCCCCGCAGCCTTGCCCTGACCGTCTATGGCGAGCTTGATATTAGCATTATTAGCCAGCGCCCGGCGGGTCGCCAGCCGATCATCACCAAAATTATTTCTCCCGCCTCGCGCCCATCCCTGTACCAACGCGTCACGAAGGAGCTCGAGGCTGGCAGCCAAGCCTATGTCGTTTGCAGCCTCATCGATGACAACCCAGACAATGACACGCGCAGTGTTGAAGCAACCGTACGTCATCTCAAGAGTAGCACCTTAGGACGGTGGCGAATTGGTCTGCTTCACGGCAAGATGAAGCCTGCTGACAAAGAACAGGTGATGCAAGAATTTCACCAGCATGTATATGATATTCTCGTGAGTACCACAGTAGTAGAAGTTGGTGTTGATGTGCCAAATGCGACAGTGATGATGATCGAGGATGCCGAGCGATTTGGTCTTGCCCAGCTCCACCAGCTGCGTGGCCGAGTGGGACGTGGCGCGCGCCAGAGCTACTGCTATCTTTTGCTTAATAGCCACAGTAGGCCGAGCCAGCGTCTACGCGAGGTGGAGGCTTCTAGCGACGGCTTTCACTTAGCAGAAGTCGACATGCAGCTCCGCGGCCCGGGCGAAATTTACGGCAAAGCTCAGCATGGTGCGCTCAATCTGCGCATTGCGAGCCTAGCTGACAGCAAGGCAATCGCCCGAGCGCAAAAAGCAGCGCAAGCCTTTGTCACCAGTGGTGATTCACTCGAACACTACCCGGAGCTCCAGGCAGCCGTGCAACGCAATCAACGACTCACGACACTCAATTAAGCTGAGTCAATTTTAATTATTTATAATTCTACCTTTTTCATTTTCTTCGTTCTCACCCATTTAGTCCTGCAGAGCTCGAAAATCTCAACAAAATACATCCATAGTAACGATTCAGCCACGCCAAAATCTGCTATACTATATGAGATATGTACAGTGGAACAACCTTTCGAGACCAGTCGGGGCACTTGGTTGGTGTTCATCAGCGAATCGACCAGCTCGCACGGCGCGACCTTGGCCAGATGTGCAGCCACCATGTCGCCATTCTTCACTTCCCAAGCTCACGCGACATTCTCCATTTCGAGGGCAATAATGGTCCCGACGGTATCAAACGCAAAAGCCCGAGCGTCGATGAACCCTGGCACTACATCGACCCTACCAAGCCAGACGACCGCGACCTCATCGTTATGATTCTCGATCATCATTACAATCTTGTTCAAGCACTACGTCAAAACAACACAGTGCGTGCCGCCTTTGAGGCAGCGTGGATGTCGCACGCTATCGTCGATGGCCTCACGCCAGCTCATCACTATCCGCTGAGTGATAAAATCGAGGAACTCTGGGGTCGCCCCAAAGAGGAGCGCCTTACCGTCTTAGATAAGAACTTTATTCACGGTACGACGGGACTCGATACCATCAACAAAAACTGGGAATACTGGGGGGCGAAAGGCGTCTTTGCAACGCATATTCTCTTCGAGCTTGGCGTGGCCGCCTCAATGCGCACTGCCCGTTTTGCAGACACCTGCCCATCGCCCGAGTGGGTAGCTGAGGCAGAGCAGCTTGGCCTAGAGGCAGTCTTTTTGCGAGCAGTGCAGCGGGTGTATGCACTTGATATGTATCACACTTTTTGGCGTAATGGCTGGACGACGGGCTTAGCCCTGCAGACGCGCAATGAGCTCATCCCAGAGATTGTTCGCACTGTTGCCTTCGCGTGGTACAGTGCACTATGTGAGGCTTATCCATTATGAAAGTCCGAGTCATTGCTGGACGCTATGGCGGGCGTTGGCTCGATGCGCCAGATAACCGCCGCACCCACCCAATGGGCGAGCGAGTACGCAATGCGCTGTTTAATTCGCTCGGCGATGCAGTGCAGGATGCACACATCCTCGATGCCTTTGCTGGCACTGGCGCCGTTGGTCTGGAGGCGTTAAGCCGTGGGGCTCGCCAGGCGGTGTTTGTCGAGCGTGACCGCCTCGCCTTCACCATCCTCTGTAAGAATATCGCAGCGCTTGGTGCTGATTCATCTGCTACTGCAATCAAGGCTGGCGTCGGCCCATGGCTTGGTACTTACCATGATAGAGCCTTCGATATCATCTTTGCCGATCCGCCCTACCATGATCTCCAGCTTACAACAGTTAGCCGACTTTTTGCCCTTCTCAAACCAGGCGGATTTATGGTATTATCACATACAGGAATAGGTGAGGGGCCAAAATTAGCAAACGACATTGTTGTGGTGGACAATCGTAGTTATGGAAACGCACACCTCACCTTTTTCCGCCGAGCTGATGGACGCAGCTAAGGTTGCAGATACACCAGCTCATTTGGTATAATAACCTTGCTATGCGGATGTGGTGGAATTGGTAGACACGCATGCCTTAGGAGCATGTGCCCTCGTGGCGTGAAGGTTCAAGTCCTTTCATCCGCACCAGCTATTTGTAAATTTAATGCCGTTTTTGCGGCACTTTTTATGATTTAGAGCAAAGGGTTTTCTTTTTCATATCCTTACTCAAGAATTCTATAGAAGTGTTTGTTTTTCAGATACAGTCCCACTTCAAGAGTAGAATCCGTTAGGCGCGATAACCCCATCAGATAACATAGACAAAACAAGCACTGGTATTGCAAAGTAGAAATTATAATATAGAGTACAGAAGGAGCAGCAAATGAGCCAACAGTTAGAACGAGAGCGCACATTCCTCGCAAAAGAGCTGCCGCAAGAAATCAAGACAACCAAGCCAACTCGCATTGTTGATATTTATATCCCAGACACACCAGCACATTCTCACCTTCGGCTCAGACAAAACGGCAAAACATATGAAATCACCAAGAAGACCTCCGTTATAGCAAGCGATGCGTCCGAGCACATTGAGCAAACCATCCCTTTGACGGAGGAAGAATTCGCAGCACTCTCACGTTGCAGTGCAAAGCGCGTCGCAAAGGACCGCTACCGCGTCGTGATCGATGGCATACTCGCCGAAATTGATATATTTATCGAGGATCTGGCTGGGCTTGTGCTGATAGATTTTGAGTTTGACACAGAAGACGAAAAGGACAACTTTACTCCACCAAGCATTGCCCTTGCCGACGTTACACAGGAGAACTTCATTGCTGGAGGTCTGCTCGCCGGCAAGACATACGACACCATTGCGCCAGAGCTTGCGCGGTTTTGTTATAAAAAGCTCAGTAAAGAGTAACTTTAGTTTATTCGTTATTCACTATAAAAATACTCACCCTGCTGGGTGAGTATTTTTTATATACCGCAAGTTTTCGCTCTTTTGGTCAATGTATGAAAATAAAGGTTTTTACTCCGTTACGCCCAAAACCCCATCTAGAGCATAGGCGGTTGTTTCCCAGCCATTGACGGCAATGCTGTCGATACCCATCGCGCGGACTGGGTAGTCGTTGCCTCCTTCTTCGATCTTATCACCAAAGAAGAGGACTTCGCTTTTTTCTAGCCCATTAGCTTCAAGCAGCTTCTTCATGCCATAGGCTTTGTCGATGCCAGGGCGAGTAATATCGGTGCTAGTGGTGCCACCAATGCGCACTTCGAGGCCAGGCAGTTGTGCCGCCACTTTGTCGCGGTAGACTGGCCGAACATCCTTATATTTCTCTGCCCAGGCGTATTTCTCCTCTGGAGTGGCCTGCTGGCCTAAGGCAGATATAGTGATCTGGCTCTGGCGATCCTCGATAATCTCACCCGCTGGGTGTTCACACCAGATCCCCATCTCTCGTGCGGTCGACTCAAGCACGCTCACGATTTGCGCCTTTTGCTCGTCCGTCAGATCCTCGGCATATTGCAGTTGCCACTCGTCTGCGTGCGGGTCGAAGCGATAATAGCGCGTACCACACGTCGGCATAGCGTGAAACTTGCCCAGCAGCTCGGGCGACACATCAAGGCGGCTAGTCACCTGCTTTTGGATCTGCTTGAAATCTCCACCAGTGATAACGCATACGTCATACTTCTCCAGCAAGCGCCCCAGCAGAGCGGCCATCCGGTCGCTCACAGGCGACTTCGTTACTGCCAACGTATCGTCTAGATCAAATGCAATCAATTTTTTCATGACAAATTCTCCTCTTGTAGCTAATTAATGTGCCATTATCATACCATAAAATATGACAAATACATAATAGAATAATCGGTCGCTACCATTCTACCGAGCGCAAGCCACCGGCAACATCCATCTATCGTACAAGCACGAAGCTATTTTTGCCTTTTTTGATCAAGCTTGGACTCGTCGCCAGTTGATCACTGGTGATTTTTGCACCGTCAAGGCTAATGGCATTGTTTTTGATGAGGCGGCGTGCTTCGCCATTGCTAGCGCAGACCTCAGCCTCCACCAAAGCGCTCACCACTGATTGAGGTGAGACGGTTGGGATCTCATTAGCCAGCGCGTCAAGATCTTCCTCGCGCAGTGTCGATAGGTCATTGTCACCAAAGAGCACACTGGTTACTCGCTCCACACTCTCGCGGCGCTCATGGCCGTGGACGATATCGGTTACTTCTCGTGCCAGTGTCTTTTGCAGAGTGCGCGCACCGGGGTTGGCACGATGGGTGTCGATTAATGTTTCGACAGTTGATTGATCAAGCAAGGTGTAAATCTTGATCAAATCTTCGCTCGTCTCGTCATCGCAGTTGAGCCAAAATTGGTAGAATTTGTATGGACTCGTCAGCGCTGGGTCAAGCCAAACTGCACCACCTTCCGACTTGCCGAATTTCACTCCTGTCTGCTTATTAATCACGAGCGGTGCCGTCAAGACATGAGCTTCACCGCCCTCGAGCTTACGAATGAGCGACACGCCTGTCACGCTATTACCCCATTGGTCGGCACCAGCCAATTGCAGCGTCGCACCCTTCTCGCGGTACAGATGCAAGAAGTCATAGCCTTGAATCAATGCATAACTAAATTCACCATAGCTAATGCCTGCCCCGCCTTCGCCGATCCGTTGCTGCACAAAATCGCGGTCGAGTAGCTGCGTCATACTCACGTGCTTACCGATCTGGTGCAAAAAATCGACATAATTAACGTGAGCGAACCAATCGGCGTTATTGACCACCGCAAAATCCTGGCCGCGAAATATCTGCCGAAATTGCGCCGTTAAGCCCTCAACGCTGCGCGCCACCGTCTCGGCATTACGGAGATCACGTTCTTGCTTTTTGCCGTCTGGGTCGCCAATCATCCCGGTTGCACCTCCCACAAGCAACAGCGGTGTATGTCCATGGTCGATGAAGTGCCGGCATAGCATCATGACAGCCAAGTTGCCAATCGTCATGCTCGGTGCACTCGGGTCAACGCCAATGTAGAAAGTGCGCGGCTCATTGATGTCATTAATATCAGCAAACGTCGTTTGGTTAATGAATCCGCGCCAGGTTAATTCTTCTGCTAAGGTCATGTGTCCTCCACTCTTGCTCCTTCTTATGCTCGTGTATTGCTATTTATTTTAGCACGAAACAGCGTGAAGTAGTGGGACTGCGCCGCAGGAAAAGACTAGCCCTACCCACCTACATAATGCTATAATGCAGAGGAATATTGCGTGTTAGAGGAAATAAGAGATCGTGGTCAAAAATAATTTATCACATCGAGTTAGCGTCTACTCCAATCTTGCAGCCAAGCGCCGCACCAAAAAAGACGCCGAAGCCCGCCGCAGAGCGGAGTACTTGGCAAGCCTACCCAAGCAGCCTCTCAAACGGCTACTCTATCGCTTGCATCCACGCCGCGTGGCACAATTCTTATTTAGCAAGCGTGGGGCTTATGCCATCCTCAAGGTAGTTGGTGGGTTTTTCCTCGTGCTCGCCCTTATTATCGCTGGGCTTTTCACTTACTACCGCAAAGACCTCGACGCAATTCGCCCAGGCGAGATAGACAAACGCGTCCAGACCACTGTTACTAAATACCTTGACCGTAGTGGCCAGCTCCTCTGGGAGGATAAAGGTAGTGGCGACTACAAGCTCGTGGTCGATGGCAACCAAATTAGCGACTACGTCAAGAAGGCAACAATCGCCGTGGAAGACCGTGATTTTTATAACCACCACGGTATCAGTCTGGCTGGTATTTCTCGCGCGTTCCTGAGCAACTCGCAGGGTAATGCCGTGCAGGGTGGCTCAACACTGACACAGCAGCTCGTCAAGCAAGCCTTCTTCGAGAAGAGCGAGATCGAAAAACGCGGCCTCGATGGTATACCACGCAAGATCAAGGAGGTGATTCTCTCGATTGAGGTCGAGCGTATGTACAACAAAGATCAAATCCTGAACCTCTACCTCAACGAAGCATCATACGGTGGCCGCCGTAATGGTGTTGAGTCGGCTGCGCGCACCTATTTCCAGAAACCAGCTAAGGATCTAACACTGGCCGAATCTGCACTGCTTGCCGGCATTCCTAACAGTCCTGGGCTCTACAACCCGTACAACACTGCTGGCAATACCGCTCTCATCGCTCGCCAACATAAGGTGCTTGATAGCATGGTAGAGATGAATTACATCACCAAAGCACAAGCCGCAGAAGCTAAGAAGGTCGCTGTTCTTGATACGATCAAGCCAATGGCAGACCAACTCGCCGATATCAAAGCACCGCACTTCGTCCTGATGGTGCGCGACCAGCTCGAAAAAGAGCTGGGTAAGTCAACAGTTGGCAAAGGCGGCCTCACCGTTACAACCACGCTTGACTCAACACTCCAAGGTAAGCTTGAGGGCCGAATGGAGAGTATGTTTAATGGCAAACTCACGAACTCTAACTGTGGTAATACCAACTGCGCAACCTATGCTGGCTTCACTAATGGCGCAGCGGCGATCGAGGATAATAAATCTGGTCAGATCATAGCACTAGTTGGGAGCCGTGGTTTTAACCATGCTGGTTATGGACAAGACAATGCCGCCACTGCCTTTATCCAACCTGGTTCATCTATTAAGCCACTAGTCTATGCTCAGCTCTTCCAAAACAAGGGCAATGGCAAGACCAACTACGGGAGCGGCTCTGTCCTCTCCGACTCAAAGATTAGCTTTGGTAGCTGGACACCACAAAACGCCGATGGTAAGTTCCAAAACAACATTAACCTCCGTCAAGCTCTCGCTCGCTCACGCAACATCCCCGCCATCAAAGCTATGCAGGAGAACGAGCGCAATAGGCGCGGCAGTACCTGGCAGACCATTCGCGAGATGGGCGACAGTGCTTACTGCACCCAGGGCGCAGATGCCCAAGCTGGCCTATCGAGCGCCATAGGTAGCTGTGGCACACGCCTCGTCGATCACGTTAATGCCATCGCATCTTTGGCACGGATGGGTACCTACACCCCGCAATCAACCGTTCTCAAAGTAACCAACAGTACCGGCCAAGTCCTTAAGCAATACACAGCCTCTACGAAACAGGTGATCGATCAGCAAGCTGCCTACATCGTCAACGATATCCTGGGCGACTCCAGTGCACGGGCCAACCTCGGTGGCGGGCAAGATTACATGCCACAAATGAACCGCCTCAAGGCGAAGACCGCTGTCAAGACCGGTACATCAAACTCCGAGGTCAACGGCAAGGTGGTAGCAAAGGATATTTGGACAGTCGGCTATACCCCAGCACTGTCGATGGCTGTTTGGCTGGGCAACTCTGATACGTCACCACTACGCAACGGTAACTCACTCATTCCCGCCATGCTGCTGGACTACACCATGGCCGATGCCACGCAATACTACGTTAGCCAAAACAAAGCGTCGTACAGCGATTGGTTCTCTGCACCGAGTGGCATCCAACGGATTAATAATGAAGTCTACCCATCGTATTACAATAAGAATTCTAACCGCAGCAGCAACACAATGTCATTCGATCGAGTATCTAAGAAAAAGGCCACAAACTGTACGCCAGAGTCAGCCCGCGTTGACATCCCTGTCACTCGGTCAAAGGACTCGTCAGGCAAAGAGACTGTTTCGGCTCAAGATGGCTATGATGCAACCAGTAACGACGATACTCATCACTGTACCGACTCCAAGCCAAGTGTTTCCGTCGCCGTAAGCTCGAGTGGGCAATCGGCGACGGTATACTACCGGCAGGGTAGTCACCCACTCCAACAGTTAGAGGTGAAGGTAGGTGACCAGCTCGTTGGTACACGCCAGGTTAATAGCGATGGCGATACCAACGTCTCTATCCCCTCCTCTGCTGGTAAAAACTTCACCGTGACTGCCACATTGACAGACAGCGTATACTACAGTGACAAAAACACCGCTCACGGCCAACGGACGAGCTAGTGCATCTTTAACAGAGAATAGTTATAATACCCTGCATCTACAGCTGCAGGATTTTTCATAATGGAGGATTTGTTGCTATGCTCAGAATTAATTAGCGGCTTGAGGTCTAAGATGAGAGTATGACGTGTCTAATATTGTAGTCCAGATAATACCTCTAGCCTATTTGAGATACAGCCAAATTAGGATTCACAACCACATAAGAAAGCGAGGGCTATACGGCAAACAATAAAGGTTCCACCACCTTCACCAACTGCCGATGCAGCTCCGGTGCTCCCGCCAGCCAGGTGAAGTTCTCGTGAGAGCGGTTCAGGGCGTTGTGGTAATCCATAGGGTTACCAGCAGTATCGGTATAGACGCCGCCTGCTTCCTCAATAATGATCTGCTGCGCGACGTTGTCCCAGATCTTGCTCGTTTGGTTGGCGCAGGCACCATAGGCACCCTTCGCAACCATTGCTTGGTCGAAAGCACTGTTGGAGGAGCGGAGATTACGGATCGAGAGGATGATGGTACCAAGTAGCTCAGCCTCGCGCTTCGTTCGGGCTGGATCCTCAGGGTGGCCGTCAATACCATACGCGACAAGACTATTGGCAAGGTCGGATTCGCGCGAGACATGGATCTTCTGGCCATTACACCAGGCACCCGCACCCTTAGTCGCAACGTAGAGCTCGCCAAAAGCAGGCAGGGCTATTCCACCAGCCACTGGTGTGTCGTGATCGAGCAGCCCCAGCATAATGCCATACTGTGGTAGTCCCACCGCAAAGTTGCTCGTCCCATCGATCGGGTCAACCACCCAGGTGTAGCGCGACCTGTTATCGACACAGCCCAGCTCCTCATCGATAATATTATGATCAGGGTATACTGTGCGGATTGCATCTGTCAGGAAATGACCGATCTCTAGGTCAGTCTCTGTCAGGACTTGATTGCGATCTCCCGCCTTGACCGAGTGAGAGAGGTTGCCAAAGTTCGCGACTGCAATCTTCGCGGCGGCGGTGAGGGTGGTGGTGAGAAAGTCTCGATAGGTATGCATAATTGCTTCCCCTTTCATGGCATTACTACCATCAGTATAACACTCTGAGAATCACGTATCAAAAATTAAACAATATCTCTTTACTATCTGCTAGCTTCGCAACGACGCTAATCCGTCTGCTTTTTTACCAAATCAAGCAGCGCCGCTTCGTGGTCAACACGGCGACGTGATGACGAGCGAGCGGTTCGTTTCTTGGAGGCAGCTTGCGTGGTTGCCTGTGAGGTGCGGCTCGTTGTTGATTGCTTGGTATGTCTAGATTGAGGGGATGAAGCAGCCTGCGGAGACTTCGGAGTTGTAGCGGCTCGTGCGCGAGAGGTACGCTTGGCTAGCTGTTTTGGTTGTGGTTGCTCTACTGGCTTTGTTTTCTCATGAGCCACACGCGCCGTTCGCTGGGGCTGGCTTGAGGCTAGCTGGTCATTTTTCTTATCTGTTTTTTCTGCTGGAGCTGTGGCAGCGCGGGTCCGCGCTGGTTGGCGAGAGCGCGAGGTCTTTGCTGGTTTGGGCTGAGTAGATGGTTGAGCAGCCGACTCTTCTTGCGCTACTGCTTTTCCTGACGATGCTTCAACTGAGCGCGCTTTGGCTGGCTGAACTACTGGTTTTTTGACGAGCTTGGCAAAGATCATCTTACCTGCAGCAGTCTGAAGGTTGCGAATAATCTCCACTTCACAGGTGCGGCCCAGCTGGCTGCTGGCTTGCTCCACGACCACCATCGTGCCATCTGGCAAATGCCCAACCGCCTGATGAGCATCCTGCCCCTTCTGAAGGAGCGCCAGCGTCAGGTGCTCACCTGGTAAATGTGCCATCCGGATGCTTTGCGCCAGCTCATTCATGTTGAGCACGCCAATCCCTTCCACGGCGGCGACTTTGTTGAGGTTATAATCGATCGTGAGTAGCCATGCACCATGCTGCTTAGCTAGGCTTAGCAATCGCTCATCGACGCCCTCGCGTGCTTTGCTGCCATCCTGCAAGAGTTCTACCTCAACTTCGTCCATTGCCTGCAATTCCGTTACGACGTCAAGGCCATAACGAGCGCGAGCTCGCTTGTCGCTGTCAGCGTGATCTGCCAAAAATTGCAGCTCACCCACCACACTACGGGGGATTACCAGCGTGTCACCAATAAATCCTGTTTTGGCAACGGCCGTAATGCGACCGTCCATCAGCACCGACGTATCGACTAACAGCGCTCGCCCTTTCGTCTTGAGTGTGTTACGCGGCAGCCGAGCCAGGAGATAACTGACTTCGCCAAGGATAATAAGTGTGATGATAAGCAACACGATAGTAGATAATTGCATGTTGTTCCTTTTGTTATGTTTTTAGATAGGTAATGAGTGCGCTACGGATATCGCGCACATCATGAACAAAGGGCGTCTTAAGGCCAGAATGCGGAGCAATTGCTTTGGTGAAGCCGAGTTTTTGCGCCTCAGCAATGCGCCGCTCGGCCGCTTGGGCACTACGTACTTCACCGCCAAGGCCCACTTCGCCAAATACTACTACACCATCATCAAGGCGTCGGCCAGCAGCAGCACTAGCAATTGCCATGACGACGGCTAAGTCGGCCGCCCGATCAGCCAGTTTGAGTCCACCGACAACGTTGATGTAGATATCTTTATCGGATAATTGCAATTTGGTGCGCCGCTCGAGGACAGCGATCAAAAGGTTAAGTCGGTTGAGGTCAAATCCGCTGGCTGTCCTCTTAGGATACCCGAAATG
Organism: uncultured Candidatus Saccharibacteria bacterium; assembly: GCA_963548065.1. Classification (GTDB taxonomy): domain Bacteria; phylum Patescibacteriota; class Saccharimonadia; order Saccharimonadales; family Saccharimonadaceae; genus Saccharimonas. The sequence goes on along the minus strand of CAUUSZ010000002.1, from coordinate 218,686 downwards.
GGTTGGATTGACAAGTGCTTGGATCTCAACAAGGATGGGGCGGTTACCCTCGAGAGTAGCCAGTACCACTGATCCATCAGCATTTTGGCGTTCGGCAAGCAGCGCAGCTGAGGGGTTCTCTACTACTGTCAGTCCGTGCTCACCCATAGCAAAAATTGCCGCTTCATTCGTGCTACCATAGCGGTTCTTGATGGCCCGCACCACCTTAAAGCCGCCGTAGCGATCGCCCTCAAACTGCAGCACCACATCCACGAGATGCTCAAGTACCTTAGGCCCCGCAATCGACCCTTCCTTCGTCACATGGCCCACCAGCACTACCGCCGTCCCTGATTGCTTGGCGGCTTGAATAATAACGTTGCTGGCGTTAGTAATTTGGCTTACAGTGCCTGGTGCACTGGTGATCTCAGCCAGGCTCAGCGTCTGAATCGAATCAACAATTACTAGCTGGTATTGGCTGGTACGGATGGTAGCCGCAATATCATTAGCACTCGTGCTCGCTGCAAACGACAATGCCTCGTGCTGGTCGGCACCCAGTCGCGTCGCTCGCAGCGCTACCTGCCCAGCCGACTCCTCACCACTGATATAGAGCACCGCTTGCTGTCGAGCAACTGCATGCGCGACCTGGAGCAAGAGAGTGCTCTTGCCCATGCCTGGCTGCCCCGCCAGAAGAAGCACACCACCAGGCAAAATACCACCACCTAGCACTACATCAAGATCAGCAATACCCGTTGCAAGTCGTGCCGCTGGCTCATCCTGGCTTGCAGCGGCGGTAATTGGCCGCGGCTGTAGCAACGTACCCTGGCCAGCGCTGCGTGCCACGGCCGATTTACCCACCGGAGCTGGCGCTTGCTCGACGAGGCTATTCCACTGGCCGCATTGTTCACACTTACCGGTCCATTTTGGTGAGCGCGCACCACACTGCTGGCAAACAAACACCGTGCGAGCTCGTGCCATTACACTTGCTCCTTGGGTTGCTCAATGCCATTAATGCTTTGGTTCAGCTCATTAGCGCGTACCGACAAGGCATTGAGCCGAGTGATCTTCGCATTATATATCTCAACGCGTTGATTAATCGCTAGCCGCTGCGCCTCAAGCGCTCGCTGACGTGCTAAGAGCTTCTTGCGCGCTGCCTGGAATGATGCATCATCGCGGAAGCCGCCATTTTGGGCTCTCGCATTAAACACCTTAATATCAGCCGACAACTGCTCAGCCATCTCTTTATACTGTGCTTGATCAGTGGGGAGCTGGGTAGCTTCTTGGTTGATTGCTTTGCTGAGCGCTTTGGCTTCTTGATCGACTTTGTCAAAGACAGCTTGGTAAGCATCACTGCGTGCGACAATCGCCGCACGGTTACGAAAATACCGACTATAGTGCTGCTCTAACTCGCTGTTGATTGTACCAATCTGCGTGCCAATAATAGAATGAAGCTCATTATTGCGCTCGCCTGGCTCAGCTTGGTCATAATACTTCACCATTGAGGCAATGACCGGATTGGTCTTGATCTTGGCGTACTCTGCTTCGATAAGCTTGTCGATCCGCTGTCGCTCGCTTGGGCTAAGCCGCTCATATGCGGCATGTAATAACTCGTGTGCTGTCGTGACGGGTTCGGCGTTAGTCAGTTCTTGATTCTGCACATTGTAGACATAAATCCGGCGCAAGTGGTAGCAACCAAGGATAGCTGCTGTGCGCTCTGTTGATTTGCAGCTTTTGTTAAACTCAGTCTTGTCCTGCAATTGTGGCTGACTCGCATAGAGCAGCTGCCGACCTTTGTCGGTCAGCTCAAGCTGGTCAATCACCGCCTGCATCGCACTATCGGGCTGATACCGGCTCGCTACTGCAGCATCGTAGAGCTCCGGGCCATAGGTGAGTCCGGCCCAGGCCATGCCACCGATCATTATCAGGCCAGCCAGTGTTGAGAGGAGGCGCTTAGGCCTTTTCGCTGCGTGCGTCAATCGTCAGCTCCCCTTTTCGTACTCCAACTGTCAAGACCGACCCCTTGGCGTAGTGATGAGCCAAGATCCCCTCGGCAAGGCGGTGCTCCAGCTCATCCTCAATTGTGCGCCGCAGCGGCCGCGCCCCAAAAGTGCGACTGTAGCCCTGAGCAATCAACCGTCGCTTTGCCGCTGGCAATACCTTAACGGCGAGGCTCTGACGAGCCAAACGCCGATTAAGCTCGGCAATCTGCAAGTCGAATATCTTCCCAACCTCTGGTTTGGTAAGCGGGCGGAAGGTGATGATCGCATCAAACCGATTAATTAGCTCTGGTCGCATAAAGCGCTCCAGTGCCTCACGAGTATATGACTCATTGCGTCGCTGCTGCTGCGCTGTATCGTCCTCGTCCGCCAATTTTGCTTGGAAGCCGAGGCTGCGATTGTGCTGTATTTTGTCTGCTCCAAGATTGCTGGTGAGGATGATGATTGTGTTGCGAAAGCTCACGACGCGACCAGTCGAGTCGGTCAATGTGCCATCTTCAAGTAGCTGCAGCAACATCTGGAAGATATCGGGGTGAGCCTTTTCGATTTCATCAAACAACACCACACTATAGGGCTGGCGCCGCACTTTGTCTGTCAATTTGCCGCCATCGTCGTAGCCCACGTAGCCAGCAGGCGCACCAACAAGCCGGCTCGCGGTATGCTTCTCGCCAAACTCACTCATATCGATCTTAATCAGTGCGTCATCCGAGCCAAACACCTCACGAGCAAGCACGCGCGCCAGCTCAGTCTTGCCGACACCAGTTGGCCCCATAAAGACAAAGCTACCGATCGGCCGCTGGCTGCTCGCCACCCCACTACGACTGCGCCGAATAGCACGAGCAACTTTGCCGACCGCTTCTTCCTGGCCAATCAGATATTTGCCAAGGTGTTTCTCAAGATTACGCAGGAGCTTCGCCTCACTTGTGCGAACTTTCTCAACCGGGATGTGTGTCATCACAGCAATGGCATGAGCAATATTATCCTCGGTGAGTACCAGTGGAGTTTTGCGGCTTTGCTCACGACGTGCTTGCTCAAGCTGGTCGGTCAATTGGCTAATACGCTGCTTATAGAGCGCAGCGCGCTCATAGTCTTCTGCTGCTACGGCATCTTCCATTTTCTCATTCAGTGCTTTGAGCTCACGGACATACTCGCGCTGCTTGCTTGGCTTATGTCCCTTCTTAACGCGTACCAGAGCTGCTGCTTCATCAATCACATCAATCGCCTTGTCAGGCATAAAGCGATCGGCCACGTAACGGTCACTCATATACACCGCTGACTCGATCACATCATCACTAATCTTCACCCCGTGATGTTTCTCATAGTAGTTGCGCAGCCCCTTGAGGATTGCCACCGTATCCTTCACACTTGGCTCCTTAACGAGTACTGTCTGAAAGCGACGCTCGAGCGCGCTATCTTTCTCGATATGCTTGCGATATTCCTCCAACGTCGTCGCACCGATGAGGTGCAGCTCACCTCGGGCTAGTGCTGGCTTGAGGATATTAGCTGCGTCCATCGCTCCGCCCTCTGCTGAGCCAGCTCCTACAAGCATGTGCAATTCATCGATAAAGGCAATGATGTTGCCCTGCTTGGTAATCTCGCGAATCAGTGCCGTTAGCCGCTCCTCGAACTGCCCACGGTACTTAGTGCCAGCGACAATCGCCGTCATATCGAGCATAACCACCCGCTTGTCGAGCAAATTATCTGGCACATCCTCGCGGACAATCCGCTGCGCGAGGCCTTCAACGATGGCCGTCTTACCTACCCCTGGCTCACCCAGCAAGACAGGGTTATTCTTGGTGCGACGGCTGAGAATTGTTACAAGGCGTTCGGTCTCGCGTGCGCGCCCTACCACAGTATCAAGCTCACCATCAGCTGCCTTGGCGGTTAGGTCAATGCTATATTTGCTCAGCGCATTACCACCCCGTGGCGCTGGCCGGTACTTCGTATCAGTGCGAGTACTTGTGCCACCGCGACTCTCTTCTTCACGTATATCATCAAAGTGGGCTTCGAGGTTGCGGACAATCGCCTCGGTATCTGCCCCCATTTCGCGTAGCAATACAGTTGCGCGGGCGTTATTTTGCTTGAGCAAGCTATAGAGAATATGCTCTGTGCCGAGCTCATCATGCTCATATTCCTTCGCGATTTCCCATCCCATCCGAAGTGTCAATAGAGCCGTCTCGGACAGGCCAGTTGCCCCACCAGTCCGTACCGTAATATTCTTGAGCGGCTGCAGGTGAAGTGAATCCTCCGCCCGGCGCAGCGTAATACCAGCATCGGCGAGCACCTTGGTACCAAGACTGGCACTTTGGCTCAGAATACCAAGCAATAAGTGTTCAGTACCAATATAGGGGTTGCCATACCCACGGGCAATTGCATCAGCATACTGGACGCTCAGGCGAGCATCATCACTCAAATGGCTAATAAAATCTGCAAAATCATCTTCCATGTCGTCCTCCAAAATCTGTGGCCAAAAAAGCCACCCTACTCAGTATACGCTGCTTATTAGCACTCGTCAAGGTGGAGTGCTAATAATACGCAAAACCCTGCTCTATTATGAGCAGGGTTAGCGTATCGCAGCGCTTTGCAATTTTACGCTTGGTTTTCAATGGCGCTAAAGAGGTCATCCTCGATATTCTTGCGTGGCTTGCGCTCAGCTGGCTGGCTTGCTGCTGTCTCGATATCAAGCTCAAAGCCCGTAAGGCGGCTCGCCAAGCGAACATTCTGCCCACTACGGCCAATCGCGATCGACTGCTGGTCTTCCGTTACATATACCTTGGCGTGCTTGTGCTCGCGGTCAATCTCGACCCGCACTACCTCGGCAGGGCTGAGGGCGTTGCGAATGTACGTATCGGTGTTTTCGTCGTACATAATGATATCGATCTTTTCTTGGTCACCAATCTCATTAACAACGGCGTTGACCCGTGTGCCATGCCCACCAACAAAGGTACCAACAGGGTCGATCCCTGGCACAGTACTCAGAACAGCCAGCTTAGTGCGGCGACCTGCTTCGCGGGCGATCCCCTTAATCTCAACTGCCCCTGTCTCGAGCTCTGGTACCTCTTGACGGAAGAGATACTCAATGAAGGCTTCGTTACCACGGCTCAGGATAAGCTGTGGACCACGATTGTCGCGCTCGATGTCCTTGATAAATACTTTAATGCGGCTGCCTGGCACATAGCGCTCACCCTGGATCTGTTCGCTTTGCGGCAAGATGCCAGTTGCCTTGCCCAGTTCAACGCGCACGACGCGTGGCTCAACTCGCTGGACAATACCCGTCACAACGGTACCAATCTTGTCTTCAAACTCTGCAAGCACCACCTCGCGCTCAGCTTCGCGCAAGCGCTGCAACACCACCTGCTTGGCAGTCTGAGCTGCCACACGGCCAAAGCTCGTCACATTATGTACTTCCTCAACGGTACCGCCCAACTCGGCATCGGGGTTTGTCGCCCGTGCTTCTTCTAGGCTAATCTCTGTCGATGGGAAGTTAACTTCTTCAACGATCTCACGAATGACGAACACCTTTGCTGTACCGTCGTTGAGGTTGAGCTCCGCCCGAACGTTTTGGTCACGCTCACCATTGTCGCGGCGCCACGCGGCAGCAATTGCTTGCTCGATCACACCCAGAACTGTCTCTTCAGGTAAGTTTTTCTCGTCAGCGATTGTACGCAAAGCCAGGGCGAGCTGCTTGATATTAAGGTCTTCCATATTACATTACTCCTTTCTATGAAAAACTCCGACCTGCCGGCCGGATATCTACCCACCAGTGTAGCGAATAGCGCGAAGGATGTCAAATGGAATAGCGGGGGTTCTTATTCAACAATCGTCAACATATCACGGAGTTCAGCTATAACCCATCGTGCGTACCTAGCAGCGGGTGAGCCAGCAAAGGTTATCCCATTGCCTGTCACTGTAAAGAGCGGTACGTCGTTCGCTCCATCGCCCACGACCAAGCAGTCGCTCAGCGAGACCTGCTGCTCGGCAGCCAGTTGGTGGAGCTGCTCCACCTTGGCCGCCGCATCGTTATTTGGCGCATCAATCTGGCATAGCATGTCCTGATCATCAAAGATAAAATGATTGCTCGCGCGCCAAAGTGCGACGCCAAGCTGCTCTGCTACCATGCTTACCAAGATATCCATCGCACCAGAGTTAATAGCCACACGGTAACCTCGCGCTTGAAGCACTGCAATAACCATCTGGGCGTGCGGCATGTAGGTATATTGGCTGAGGATGCGCCGCACCACCACGCGGCGACAGTCGCCCCGTTGCCGATACCGCTGCAACAACCAGGCTTGGCCTTCGGCATCAGTTATCTCGCCTTGAGCGGCACGCGCCATCAAGGCAGCATCTTCTTCTGGTGTGATGCCCATGGCGAGATTGAGATTGCGCCAAGAGTTGTCGCGAATTAAGGTGTGATTGAGGTCGAATACAATAAGCTTTGGCTGCATTAGCCAGGCACTCCCTGCCCAGGGCACGTAGCGAGGACGCGCTGCATGGCGGCTTTTTCGCCTGTGGTAACCCAGAGGTGATATTTACGTTTGACGGCAATTTGCCGGGCAACATACTGGCAGCGAAACGGCTTATGGCTGGGCAGCCACGTCGCAGCATCTCCATCACCCTTTTGCTGGTTGGCCGGGCCATCAACCGCCAGAAGCTCAAGTGGATCATTAGCAAGCTGCTGCCGCTGCTCGCTACTGAGCTGCTGTGCACCGGTTTGCCAAGCGTTACTCAGAGCGACAACATGGTCGATCTGCACTGCAGTACTCGTGCCACTCCCTCGCTGGAAGGTGATACGCTTGCCTGTGTATGGGTCGTCGAGCTGGCCACTCGCTACCTTGCAATTACCATTCACCACCGCCTGCTTGAGGTCGCGTGCGAGGATGATATTGCGCGTATCGCAGCCACTCGTCGTTGCCCAGCCCGCGCCAAATTGGCTACGCGCATACCCAGTCTTAGGTGCACGGCCCTTAACGGGCAATGCCTCCAGTGTTGCCAATGCCTCGCCGTTGCCCTGTGGCGAGTGGCTTGACTGCGCTAACTGCCACGCTGCATATATCGCGAGCGCAACAATGACAATACCAGCGAGCAAAAACATCGTTATGACGCGGCGACGGCGATATTCCATAGTCATATCATAGCATAGGGTCAATTTGTGGCGGGCTCATCCATATTCCGGTATACTAGTTTTATGCAACAGGTTACTCATCTCATCGATTTCTTTATACCAACTCACTATCAGCTGGCGCTGGATATTGATCGCCAGGAGCGGCGCTTCACAGGGCAAGTGACGATCACTGGCGAGACAACGCAGGCCGATATGCCGATCAAGCTCCACGCCAAAGACCTCACGATCACCAGCGCGACGATCGACGGCCAGCCGGCCTCTGTGGAGCATAATGAGGACGAGATCTCACTACATCTGCCAACGCTGAGTGCTGATACTCACACCATTACTCTCACGTACGAAGCAGCGATTACTGACTCACTCCATGGTCTCTACCCCTGTTATTATCAGCACGACGGTGCGAAGAAAGAATTGCTTATGACGCAGTTCGAGAGTCATCATGCGCGCGAGGTATTCCCTTGTATTGATGAGCCTGCCGCCAAAGCGACCTTCGACATAACCGTTACAACTGAGCCGGGCATCACGGTGCTTGGCAATATGCCCGTCCAGTCGCAGCAAGAAGCAGATGGTCGACTCACCACTACCTTTGCCCAGACGCCGCGCATGAGTACCTACCTGGTGGCTCTCGTGATGGGCGAGTTGCAGCACATCACTGGTCAGACGAAAGACGGCGTAGAGGTGTCCGTCTGGGCTACGCCAGCGCAAGCCCCTGCGAGCCTTGATTTCGCTCTTGAGCATGCCATCCGCTCGATCGAGTTCTTTAATGAATACTTCGACACGCCCTACCCCTTACCTAAATCCGATCACGTTGCAGTACCAGATTTTAGCAGCGGTGCAATGGAGAACTGGGGGCTCATCACCTACCGTGAGTCTGCCCTGCTAGCCGATCCAACCACGACGACCATCGCCGATAAGCAATACATTGCCACCGTCATTAGCCACGAGCTCAGCCACCAGTGGTTTGGCAACCTCGTGACGATGAAGTGGTGGGACAACCTCTGGCTCAACGAGAGCTTTGCCAACATGATGGAATACCTAGCGGTCGATGCCATCCACCCCGAGTGGCATGTGTGGACGGACTTTTGTAACCACGAGGGTGCACTGGCCTTTGGCCGTGATGCGATTGATGGCGTGCAACCAGTCCAAACAGCTGTTCATCATCCAGATGAAATTAGCACGCTCTTTGACGGGGCGATTGTCTATGCTAAGGGTGGGCGCCTCCTCTACATGCTTATGCATTGGCTGGGCGAAGACGCTTTTCGCACTGGTCTGCAGGCATACTTCGCCACCCATGCCTATGGCAATGCCGAGGGTGATGACCTATGGCATGCGCTGAGTCAAGCCAGCGGGCGCGATGTTGCTGCACTTATGAACCACTGGATCCGCACTCCTGGCTACCCGGTCGTTACAGCCTCGCATAGCGGCTCGCAGCTCATGCTTGAGCAGCAGCGTTTCTTTATTGGCCCACACAAGACGGATGATGCCACCTGGCAGATCCCACTCCATAGCTTATCACTAGCTATACCAGCACTGCTCACCACGCAGCGCACGGTAGTAGAGCACAGCCTAGATGAGCCAATCCTTCTCAATCACGGCAATGTCTCGCACTTCATTACGCAGTATGATGACGCACTGTTAGAGCGTTTGCTTGGCCAAGTGCGGCGCGGTGAGCTATCTGTTGTCGATCGCTCACTCTTACTCACCCAACAGCTGTTACTTGCTCGGAGTGGTCGCGTATCGAGCGCCAGCTTACTTACCCTCCTTGACGCTTACCGCAATGAGACAGACGAGCACGTCTGGAGCGTAATGTCGTCAGTGGTTGCCCACCTCAAGCTCTTCGTTGAACCGCATAGCCCTGCCGAGCAGGCACTGCGGCAGTTCGTGGGCCAGCTTGCCCAGCAGAGTTATGATCGCCTTGGCTGGAGTACACGCCCTGGTGAGTCTGAGAATGACACCAAGCTGCGATCGACGATCATCGCGCACATGCTCTATAGCGAGCAACCTGCGGTGATTGCCGAGGCGCAGCAGCGCTATGCAGCAGGCGGCTTATTGGCTCTTGATAGCGAGCTACGCAGCCTGATTGCCAGTAGCGTTGTCCGCCACAGCCAGCAGCCTCAGCAACTAATTGATGAGCTTCTGGCGCACTATCGGGCAACTGCCAGTAGCGACCTGCGCCAAGACATCGCCAGTGCCGTGACGAGTACGCGCGACGCCGCAAGTATTCGCAAGCTCCTTGTTCTCATGATGGATACCAAGACAGTTCGCACCCAAGATACCGTCTTTTGGTTTGTTTACTTGCTGCGCAACCGTGATGCACGAAATGCTACGTGGCAATGGCTGCAAGATAATTGGCAGTGGATTGAAGAGCACTTCGGCAGCGACAAGAGCTTCGACTACTTCCCACGCTATGCCGGTAATATCCTCGCTTCGCGCCAACAGCTGGGCGAGTATCAGCGTTTCTTTGCACCACTGCGCAAGGAGCCAGCCCTCACCCGTGTGATAGATATGGGCATCACAGACATTACTGCCCGCGTCGAGCTCATCGAGCGCGATGGCCCAGCAGTTGTAGCAGCGCTCACAAGGATATAGCGAGGCGCAAACCGCGCACTTGCATTTCCCAATACTATTGGCTTTTGTCGACGCAAGCTAATCTGTCAGAAAACAGAGAATTCTTGCACTCTACCGAGTGAAGCAGCAAGAAGGTGTGATCGCACAGAAAAAGCTATAGGTCTATATAGCTTAAGTCACAAAATCACAACTACTCAACAACTTCAATCCGCACCACCCGCGGTGGGCTGCCACTGGTAGCAATCGCAATAAGCTGGAGGTTCATAGTGGTGATGTGCTCGTGGTGCGCGTAGAACCGCGCGGCATAGTGCATTTGGTTGCGCTTCTTGCGCGTAATTGCCGCGAGGCCATCGCCTGCATAGTCATCCGTGCGATGCTTTACCTCAGCAAAATACAACGTATCGCCACGCTTCGAGATGATATCGATCTCGCAATATTTCGTCCGCCAGTTGCGCGCCACAATCTGATGGCCGCGCTGCTGCAAAGCGGCGGCTGCAGCTGATTCGCCAGCATGGCCACGTGTAGTCGTTGTGTCAGGTTGCTGAGTAGTATGCGCTTCGTCTGCTGGGCGAGGATTATCATTACGATAGTGCTGAAGTGGTTTGAAGCTCAGCCGATGCAGTGGCGTCACTCCGTGAGTAGCAATCGCCGCTCGGTGCTGCGCTGTGCCATAGCCAGCATGCGCCGCAAAGCCATAGCCGGGGTAGAGCACATCTTGCGCGGCCATATACTGGTCACGCGCCACCTTCGCAATGATCGACGCCGCCGAGACACTTGGCACCAATGCATCTGCCTTGGGTAGCATCGTGACGTACCGCTCTAATGCCGTCCCAGCCAAGAAGTTCACCCTGCCATCGATCACAATCTCCGTGAGCGCAATAGCTTGCTCGCGGCATTGCTGCTGCACAGCCTCTACCGCTCGCCGTGTTGCCAAGCGGAGGGCTTCGCTCATCCCTACCTCATCCAGCTCCGCCGCGCTTACCCAGCCAAGCGCATACGCCGCTGCCTGCTCTTGGATAAGTTGAGCAAGGGCTTCGCGGCACTTTTTCGTTAATTTCTTGCTGTCATCTAGCCCATCTATTGTCGCACCACCCAGCACCACTGCGCCAATCACCAGCGGCCCAGCCCATGGCCCACGTCCGACTTCGTCGATTCCGAGTATCATACTACGATTGTCTCATATTTCGTAGCACCATGTATACTGCCGAGCTGCGGGCTAGTTCAGTGCCGCGCCATACCAGCAACCATGCCAAACTATCGAGCACCGTGCTGCAGTCTATGCTGTATAATATACAACCTTTATCTCTGTTTTTATTCATATTGCTTGCTGATTCGCCTATTTTCTGTTGCGAGAGTGCGGATAATCCACTACAATCAAGGCATACCCTCGGCTTAGCAACTATCAATTCATCACAAGGAGGAGTATGACAAGGACGCTTTGGCACACGCTTCTCGCTACCGGAGTGGTTGCATGTGCTATTCCTGGGTGTGCTGGCATCCCCACCGGGCCATCTGCAGCAGTGCCAGTGTATACCATACAGCCACACGAGGTGTGCACGCATCAGCACCATACGGGCGCATATACGCTTGATAAGAGCAACCCCTACAGGTGGTCGTGCTACGACCTCACCTACTCGATATCGCTCTTCTCGGGCTTTACCTTCACAGACAAGGGCAGCCTCAATATGCAGGCATATTGCACGGCTCGCCACCATGGCACGCGCGCCATGGTTAACCATCAGCAGGCTCAGCCAACCTGGCAGTGCGTACCATAGCGCTCACCCTCGCAAAAGATACAGCACCGAACCATATAGCATTAATACGAAAGGATTATCGGTACCTATTATGGAAATTACCGGGCCAGCACCGCTCCTCATACTAGCAGTCACACTTAACGCCGCGTATTTTATCTTGTTGATCTGTGGCGTCTGTTGGGTCGTCCGGCAGGGCCGACGCACCAAGCAGATCAGACGGCACGTGGCTGCGATCGACGAGAATCTCGAGGCGATTCGCGCCATCCTCGCCAAGCAAGCAGAATCTCGCAAGACAAAATAATAGCATCGGTACACGAAAGCATAAAGCCACCCTCAAGCGGTGGCTTTGCTTTATGCCTCGCTACTTAGCTATTTATGCGCTTCGACGAGCTATCTGCTGCCACCCCACTACAGCCAGCCACACCAGCCAAACAAGCAGCGCCCCAGCAGTATTGGCTGCAATATCCCAGTTGGTATCATCCAGCGGCAAGCGAGCCACGCCAGTCTTCGCCACCAGCAGCTCAAATAGCTCATTCATACAGCCAAGTGCCGACACCAGCGCAAACAGCGAAAATGCCTCTACCAGCCAATATCGGCGCCACCCCAGCGCGTGTTTGAGATAGAGCCACAGGCAGCCGGTAAATATCCCACCACCAATGAAGTGGGTATTAAATGCCGTGTCTTGCCCATCAATCAAGGGCGACGGCACATACCATGAGATAAAGAACAACCCACACGCTAGGTACAGGAGCCAGCGATAGCGCTGCTCACGCGTATAGCCATAATGCTGCAAGATAGGCGGTATACTACTCGCCAAGACAACTGGTATAACAATTGAGACAATGGTAAAGATACTCATATTGTCTAGTATAACATCAGATACAATCTAGCTGCCACAGGCCTATCGCGTATTATAATATACCTACCTCAGCAAATACTTTGATATATTATCTCCGCACCTTACCCATTCATCGTATCCTCGTTTCACACTCAAGAGAAGTTACTGTCAGAATATCACAAGACAAGCGTCCAAGACTGAGCAGGCTAAAGACTAGCTCCCATACAAATCCGCCCCTGACATAGAGGCGGATGTAAAAGCTTTCTTATAGAGGCTATTCTACGCGGCTTCGTGGCGAGCGGCAACCTCGGCAGCCTTAGCGTCAAGCTCAGCTTGCTTGGCGTCTTCTGCAGCCTTTTTCTCGGCAGCTTCTTTGGCCTTTTCTTCTTTGAGGCGGGCAGCCTCAGCCTCGGCATGAGCATCGTGCACGTTGTTCACCGCCTCACGGTCGAACTGTACGGCGGTCAGGCGAGCTGACTTACCACTGCGGCCACGCAGGTAGCTCAGGAAGTTGCGGCGCACCTTAGCGCGGCGCATCACCTCGACCTTCTCAACCAGTGGACTGTGCAGCAAGAACGACTTCTCTACCCCCACGCCGCTGGTAATCTTGCGTACGGTAATGCGGCTGGTGTGCTGACCCTTGTTGTCGGTGCGGATCACCACGCCTTCAAACATCTGGATACGCTCTTTGTTGCCTTCTTTGATTTTTTGGTGGACGCGGACTGTGTCGCCGCTCCGCACATCAACGACGGCAGGCTTCTTCTGCTGGTCATTGACTTTTTGGATCAGTGCAAAACTCATGACTTTCTCTCTATTTAATTATTAGATGACAATTCAGTTATTGATTGTACCATATTTTGCGTGCAGGGAGAAGAGGGAGAGAGCGCTTTTGCACCAATACCCCAAACATCGCTTAACGCGAACTAGCAACAGCCCCGCTCAGCACCACGAAGAAGTTTTTTATTATAACAAAGAACCTCTCTACCCTACTTTTTGGTGTGTTGCATCATATATAGCTTTAATTGTCTTCTGGTCTTCAGACAAAGTATCAATATCAAACGGTGATGCCATTGGCTCAAACACACCTTCATAAAAATTGCCCTTTACAACAGTCAATTTACCATTACGAACCTCATATACATCGCCAAGCTTGCTACCTGGTTCATTTTGCTCCTGAGTGTAAAACCCTACTTGTTGGACTGGTAGTTTCTCTGCTTTATTGCCTTGCTCGTCTATTCTGTAGCTGCCTGGAGTCTTTAAATCAACTGTAGACCAGTTTCCTTGTTGGTCCTGCACATAGAAGGTCATGGTTTTATCAGGTGACATATCACCTGTGACATTACCATGCTCATCTCCGACAAAAATATTATGATACACCCTACTCGTTCTGTTTTCATAATCCGGAATGACCACACTGCCGCGTAAGACATTGATTTTCGTCCTGCTTTTTAGCGCTTCATCGACTCGTGTACGAAGAGTCTCATTATCTTCTGCAGACAGCTTCTTTTCGCCAGGCCGGACCTTTTCTGCTGATTGTTGTTCGGACGATTGGGTTGGAGATGCTGGGAAAGATGGTATCTCCGTTGCTTTGTCAGTAGAGTGAGGTCGCTCAGGCTGGGAAGTCTTGTTGCGTGCTGGCGCTTTGATGGATGGATCTGCGCTTGGTGTTGTTGCTGACGATGTTGCTTCGGCAGCGGCAGCAGGTTGAGTTGGTTGTGCTTCGTTTCGTGGCGCTTTTTCAGAAGAGCCACAGCCTACCAAAGCACCAGCGCCCAAAGCAGCTACAGTAGCAGCAGTAAGTACTCTCTCAACACCTCTCAAATCTTCATGTCTTTTACGCATTTTTCCTCCTCTTTCTCTGTACCATCACTGGTGGATGATGCCTATTTTGGATTTATAATCTAAACTATACCGCACTTTGGTATATATAGCAACTAGTTTAGCTGGTGGTGCTTTCTTGGGCTGCGCTTGCTCCACCTTCGCGGCGATTCACTACCTGTACAGCTCTGTTTTCGTACGCTTGCTGGAATTTATGCTGGAGCACACGCTTGGAGGCATCATTGCGTACTAGGTCATACATTGTATGCGGGTCGTATGCATAAAGGATAAGCACAAGCGCCTCACCAGCAGACGGCAACGCACGATTGCGCAGCTGTTTTTTGTTGATGAGCCCAGCCTGCCGAGCTTTGTTGAGGAATATCTCTAGGTCGTGCTCAGAAGCGCACTGGCTCCTTATCTCGGGCAAATCTTGAATAGGAAATACCTGCTTGTCTGCATTATCGTCTACGCTATTTTCTCGCAAGCTATCAATCAGTGGCTGTGCAAGCTCTACAAGCTGCTCGATCTGGGCGCGCACTTCTGCACTGAGGGCGACCTCTGCAGCGTGGAGGGCTTCTTGCTGCTCTTTGGCTTCTGCTGCTTGACGGTCAGCGGCAACACGGGCGGCTTCGAGAGCTCGTTTTGCCAGTGCATCATCGATACCAGGCACGCTGCTGGCCGAAGATTCATGTTTTGTATTATCAGTGGTTCGTGATGCCTCGCTGCGAGTAGTGTTGGCTGCTTCATGCGCTGCAGCTGCAGTATCATATGGCGTCCACTGAATCTGTTGCTTGGCACGGCGGCCACTTACCGGCCTCTCTTCTGTTAGCCCTTGCATAGCAATGTCTGCCGACACCGCACGATAGACATTGGTTGAATAGCCTCGCTGGCCATGCTCATTTATGAGGTATCGCCGGCCGCGCTGGAGTACAAGACCACTACGCTCCAGCTCTTCTGTAATGATCATAGTGGGGCTATCTAATTTTTGTGCACTATAGAGCAAGGCATTTGCTCGTCTATACCGCTCAAGCTTTGTTTGCACTTTGCTTGGATCATAAATTGCATCACCTAGCTCTTGCACTGTCCACGCTTCACCAGCAGACCCCACAAGCACCTCCGCTAGCCGCTGACTGGCGTCTTTTTTGATAAACTCTGGTGTAGTACGGCTACCATATCCCAGCTTGTTGCCTGAGCGTGGTGTTCGGTCATTATCAGGAAAGACATCAATATGCCCGGGCTCGCTCTCATTGTCGGTCGACTGCGCTTTCTCAACCGCTTCTTTACCCCAGATACGAATTGCCGTCTCCTCGGATATAACCGCCAAGGGTGGCTCCGCAAGGCCCATATAATATGCCAGCTCGGCGTTGATCTCACCAATCCTATCTTTGACGATTTGGCGCCGCTGCTGTACGTCTTTGCCAAGCGGGGTTGCGTTATATATTTCATTAGTCTGCTCTGCTGCTTCATCGGGCGTCAATGGCGCATAGCCAAGATGCGTTGTAGCTTCCATCACTTTATCTTCTGCTCCATAGCCGCCATCCTTCATTGCTTGATCTTCTTCTCTGGCTATTGCGGCAAGCATAGCCTCGCAGCTTGCTCGCTCCTCTTGGTAGCGTTGGAGAACACCTGGTGGCACCGTGCTCCTCTCGCCAGTCTGCACAAGCTCCTCAAGCGCTTCTTGCTGGTCGACTTTAATCATCTGCAGAGCCTGCTTATAAATATCCTTCTCGTGTTTTGATTTCTTCGCGTCACAAAGGGCCAGCTTGAATTTTCTATGGAGTTTATTATCTTCTTTGATTGCAACTTCTATTTTTGTAAATGCATACTCGGGACGGGTATCGTGATGAGATGGCTGCTGATCTATGGATTTGTTCATTATCACTCCGTATTATGAGCCGCTGCGGCTATGCAGGGCTCCTTGCTCGGTTTGTATCATGCATCATATAATAGCATTTGGCGCGAAAGTATTGCAATAACGGCTGTTTGTCCTTGTACTACTCCTTTCTCTTTCTCGCCTGTGTGCGGTATACTAGAGTTTATGGATTATAACAAACTTGCACTCGACCTACACAAAAAATATAAGGGCAAAATCACCACCAGCCTGCGCGATAGCGATGAGCTTGACCGCGATAAACTCAGCAGCTACTACAGCCCTGGTGTGGGCGCAGTGAGCAAGGCAATTGCAGACGATCCCGCTACGCTACCTACCTACACGTGGACGAATAACCTTGTGGCGGTGATTAGCGATGGCTCGGCCATCCTAGGCCTGGGCAACCTTGGCCCTAAGGCTGCGATGCCGGTAATGGAAGGTAAGGCATTGCTGTTTAAGCACTTTGCTGGTGTGGATGCCGTGCCAATCGTGCTGGACGTGCACCAGCCAGAGGAGATTATTGCTACGGTTAAGGCAATCGCACCAAGCTTTGGTGCAATTAACCTCGAGGATATCGCCGCGCCTCAGTGCTTTGAGATTGAAGAGCGCCTTAAAGCCGAGCTGGATATCCCCGTCTTCCACGACGACCAGCACGGCACTGCCGTAGTGGTACTGGCTGGGCTCATTAACGCTGCCAAGCTGACAGGCCGCAGCCTAGCTGATAGTAAATTCGTCGTGGTCGGCGCTGGCGCTGCTGGCACTGCTATCATCAAGCTACTGCATACCTACGGCGCTCGGCACATCGTGGCGGTTGATAGCAAAGGCATCGTAGGTAGCCACCGTACCGACCTCAACGCCGAGAAGACTGCCCTGCTTGCGTACGTTGATGCCTCACAGCAGGGATCGCTCGAAGACGCCATGGCAGATGCCGATGTATTCATCGGTGTATCGCGTGCGGGGCTGCTGACTCCAGAGCTTGTCGGGATGATGGCCACAGACCCGATTATCTTTGCCCTGGCCAACCCAGTGCCAGAGATTATGCCAGACAGTGCCAAAGCAGCCGGCGCGGCCGTCATCGCCACTGGCCGCAGCGACTTCCCCAACCAAGTTAATAACGCCCTGGCCTTCCCAGGTATCTTCCGTGGTGCGCTCGATAATGGCGTGCAAAAAATCACCGACGAGCACAAGCTCGCCGCCGCCCAGGCACTGGCAGCGCTGGTCGATGAGCCCACAGCAGACTACGTCATCCCCTCACCATTTGATGAGCGCGTAGTGGAGGCTGTGGCGAAGGTTATTCGGTAGGCTATCTATCATATAAAAACTACAAAAGGCCGATACTGACATGTACCGGCCTTTTGTATTGGGTGCTATTTACTTTGGTAGTACATTAGACTGACCCAGCGCCATTACCTCTGATGCGTTTGCGATCTTGCTGGGTAATGTGTTGCAGCATATCAAGCTGGTGCTGCTTATCACACGCACCGACAAAGAGCAGGGTATGCTTGATTCCGTGCTTTTTTAGCTGAGATCGCAGACGCCGATTCGGTATTTTGCCAACATTGACGTCCGCAACGTAGACACGAATTACATTTCGGCTGACTGTTTTGTTATACCAGATTGTATGTGCTTTATATGGTGAGCTATGGCGTATATCACTGAGCCTACTCATTGCGTGCGTTTGCTTAAGACCATGCTCATTAAGCGCTGCATCAGCATAATGCGTCAGTCTACCGAGCACTTCACTAACGATGCCCTGCTGCTTTTCTTTTGTCTCGTAGCCAGCCATCTGGTGCTCGATATCTTTGGCTGCTTTTGTCCGGCAGTCGAGCACAAGCACTCCAGACCCATTATTGACAAGCACATCAACTGGCAGCAAGCGCTCGCCATCTCTCCCAAGCCACGGAGCAATTATCGCATCCAGCTGCACCTCTGTTATTGCTTGTTTTTGCTCATGTGGTTTGCTATGGCTCATTGCTTTGTGAGCTGGCTCAGCCGCTTGCGAAGTTGTCTCACCTGATGGCTCATCAAGCTGCATAACGGCCGCGTGGTTGGCCTGGCAGCGCTCTGATTGGTAGCCATCAAGCTGTTGCTCGAGCCAGCACAATGCATTGATAACCGCATTATCCGACTCGGTAGCAAGCTGCTGATGAATCGCCTGCTTCAGATCGTCACTCCAGAGCCGCTCAGCACACTCAAGGGCAAGATCATCAACGATTTCTTGGTCTGGCCGGTCATACCATTGATATATTTGTCTTTGCAATTGCTTGATGACTGGTGCTTCGGCAATAATATGCTGGCTGAGCCTATATAGCCTTTTGCTATAGACAAGCTGAAAGTACTGATGAGCGTTGGCGACTGGTTTTGCCTGCGTATATAACGCCTCGTATTTACTAGCAAAGGCTGCAAGATATGGAGCCTTTGCATTGCATACATCATCAGCTTCTACCTGGCTTAGTTCGTATTGCTCAAGCGTGTGGCGACCTGTGTCTATCGTTGAGCGTAATTGCTGAGTTGCTCTTTCGACAGCCTGCTGGGCAAACTGCTGATATACCTCTGTTGCGGCATGCGGATCAAGCTGCTTTTTGCGTCGCCAGCTCTTGACAGTCGGTACTGATACATCGTACTGGCCACTCCAATCAACCCCTCGACTGTCACCAAGAAAGATCGCTTCTATCGTTGCTAAATGCTCCAGCACAACTTCTTCATACTGGTGCACTACCAAGTCTTTTGACCGTTCTTTTGCCTCTGGGTATAGTCGCTGATTTGTATAATTCCACGCGTCTTTATCGTGTGGGTTATTATTATAAATACGCGACATGAGATCAGTCAGATTGATCGGATCGATTCGATACTTACCAATGCTTGTCACCGCATCATCGAGAGATATAGCAAGACCATTCTTAAAAGATCCGGTGTGTGCTGCCTTGCCGCCCATCTTTTCTAAGACGCTATTCATAACATCAAACGCTGCATAAATACACGCCCCTTTTTCGGTTAGCTCTTGTTCGCTACACTCCCCCACGGGCTGCTCTTGCGAAGGGTACTGTTCGCTCGATAATGGCTTCGGCTTCAACATGTGATATTATCGTAGCAGAATATATGATAGGCGTCAAAGTTATGAGCCAGCACACCTTGCTTGGTATGCAGGCATAATCAATGAGATAATATACAGCAAGCGTACACCGCGGTGTTATATCACCCGCCCGACTTCCTCCAGCGTTGTCTCGCCGCGCAGGGCAGCAAGGACGCCAATTTGCTCGAGGGTGAGCATACCTTCGCGCTGGGCGGCTTTTTCGATGACGTCTGGATGGACATCGGTAAAGTCTCCGCGGATGAACTTCTGAATACCTGGGGTGACGATAAGCTGCTCCATAATCACCATGCGACCCTTGTAACCAAATGGTGCATCATCGCTTGGTACTGGCCGCCAGAGTTTGAAGGTGTCGAGATTAGGATGCTCTACCTCTTCAGGGATATCTGCAAGGACTCGTTTAATATAGCTGCGCGTGGCGTCATCCGGCTCATAGGCTTCTTTGGTCTCGTCCACGAGACGCCGCACCAAACGCTGCGCCACCACAAGGCGGATAGCACTGGCAAAAATCGGGTTCACACCAATTAGGTCGATCATCCGACTAAAGGCTGCACTACTACTATTAGCGTGGAAGCTTGACATTACCAAGTGACCAGTAATCGATGCTTGAATGGCAGTGCGCGCCGTATCGACATCGCGGATCTCACCTACCATCACGACATCTGGATCGAGACGAAGCACGCTGCGCAAACCCTCGCCAAAGCTCCCGCCGGCGGTGGTATTGATTGGGATCTGCGAGATGCCAGCCAGGCCATATTCGATTGGATCCTCCAGGGTAATAATCTTACGATCAGTCGTGTTGAGGGCATTGAGCATGCTGTAAAGCGTGGTAGATTTACCTGAGCCCGTCGGCCCGACCATCAGCACAAGGCCGCGCGGATGGCTGATGATTTCATCAATCTGCTGGCGCTGCTTGGGTGGAATACCCAGCAAATCAAGATTAAGCAAACTTTCATCGAAATTAAAGAGACGCAGCACGGCATCCTGCCCATACATGGTTGGCACAGTCTCAACACGGATGTTGAGCAAGTGCGTTGCGTTGCCATGTGTTACGTCCTTTTGGATGTGGCCAGACTGCGGCTCCATCGAAGCACTCGACACGCCAGCTCGGCTGGCGAGCTCACCCATGATCACGCGGTAGCGACTCCGGCTGATCGTCGCTACGGGGTGGAGCGCACCATCGACACGGAGGCGAATCCGGATATCATGGCGTTCATTCTCGATGTGGATATCGCTCGCACCAAGCATATCCGCCTGGTTGATCAAGAAGTCAAAAACCTCCTCACTGCTCACTCGCCCAAGTGTCTGACTCACCTCGGCGATGGTCTCGCTATCGCCCGCTTTGGCAATCTTAATATCATCGTAGACGATCTTCTTTGGCGGGTCAAAGCGGTTCATCAACACGCGGTAAGCACTAAGGCTAATCAAATAAAATTCGACAGGTAGCCCCTGGTCCTGATACGTGCGCCGTGTCCGCTGGATAACCGACTGGGGTGTTTGTGTCGTAACGGCAAACTGATACGATTCCTGCTCATTGCCATCAGTCAGCGGCAGCATATAGAGGTTGTGCATCTCCTCGATCGTCATTAGGTCGCGTGCTAGTGGCAGTGTCTCCTCGATGGGGCGCATATCAAGGTATTTAAGGCCAAGAATGCGCGAGCGTTGCTCGGTCGACGCCTCATCTTGCTGGCGACGACGTTGTTGGACTTCATCTTCATTCATCCTTCTTAGTGTAACAAAAAGCTCGTGGTAAATATAGAGGGTAAGTCCAAAGCACTTCAGGTATAATACAACTATGCTAGAGATTATTGTTATCGCGCACAACATCCGCTCAACGCACAATGTCGGGGCGATCTTTCGTACCTGCGAAGGATTTGGTGTGCAGCGGCTTATCCTCAGTGGCTACACACCCTACCCCGATCTTGCCCTTCAGCCAACCCCACCACAATGTGCCTACCAGCCTGAAGAGACAGTGCGAGCCGACCCACGCCTGCCGCACATCCGCGAAAAGATCACCCGGCAGATCCACAAGACAGCGCTTGGTGCCGAAGCTCTCGTACCGTTCGATTACCAGCCAGAGCTTGACCTTGAGCAGTTTGCCGGCTATCGCATTGTTGCGCTTGAGCAAGCTCCTACTTCCGTTTCTCTCCAGCAGTATCAGCCGCCAAGCAAACTTGTCCTCTTGCTTGGCGAAGAAGTCCATGGTATTCCAGCCGAGACGCTCATGCTTGTGGATGACATCATCGAGATTCCGATGTATGGACAGAAGGAGTCGTTTAATGTGTCGGTCGCAACCGGTATCGCGCTCTATGCGCTCACAACCGTTGGATAGTTGCAGCGTCATATGTACCCATTTTGTTTGCGTTGTGGCAAATATCGGGTTATACTAGCAGGAGGTGGCACAATCGAGCTACCGCCTGCAACTTGCCTGTGCTTGAGCTTATTTCGCTCGCCTCGCAAGTATCTGGCCTCGCGCCGCCCTGGTCGTAGACGCTACTGTTCGAAGTAAAGATTACACGCGCAGCCAGCAGACTCCCAGGGCGGCGCGAGTCACCCCCCTACGCGGGGACGGCATTATTTAACAACAACGCAGTCTCTACCGAGGATTTGTGCAAGCTCATCCTGCAATCGCTGCTGCGCGTCGACCCGGAATGGCAGGCGAATCGCTGATGTTTTGTCATCACCGAGCATCATAATAATATCGTGCTGGCCCGGATTTTGCGTACACAGCTGCTTAAACTTCGTAAGAGCAGCCATATCATCGGGGTTCTTGACCCGCACATAGACCGTTGGGAGTGTATCGAGCGGTTTGGGCGGCGGCCCTACTGACACTGATGCGGCTGCACGTGCCGATGCTTGTGCTGAGCGCTGGGTATTTTTTTGCGATGATGACCGGCGGCGCGGCGTAGCTGCTGGGCCAGTTGGTGCAGACATCGTGCGACCAGTTGCTTGGTATTCGGCTAAGTCGGTATCGGTCACGACGGTGATTTCATTGGCAATTAGCTTTGCTTCATCACCAAGGTTGCCATCGCGATCGCGCGCGCTCACCTTGCCGCTGGCAGTGATTACCACATCTTGTTCCAGCTGGCCAGCAAGCTTCTCATACAGATTCGGGAAAATGATGATCTCGCTCTCACCCGATTTGTCCTCAACCCCTACAAAAGCCATCTTGCTACCCGACTTCGTCACAATCGTCCGCAAACGCGTCACGAGACCACCGATCGTCACTGTCTGGCCGTCGATCTGTGGTGAGACAGTGCGCAGTGGCACGGTCTGCTCAGCAAAGAACGTGTCGTAGTGGTCGAGCGGGTGCGCGCTAATGTAGAGGCCAATCAGCTCGCGCTCCCACATCAGGCGCTCTTTGTCAGTGTGTTTGACGGGCGCTGGCTTAAGCTCAATCGACGGCATGACTTCTGTAGAGCTATCGGCTAGGCTACCGAAGAGGTCAGTCTGGCCGCTCAGTGCTTCCTTCTGTAATTTACTCGCAAAAGCAAGGACATTCTCAAGATTAAAGAGAAGATCAGAGCGATCACCCAGCGCATCAAAGCCGCCCGATTTAATGAGCGACTCCCAAACTCGCTTGTTGCATTTACTCGTCGAGACACGCTTGGCAAAGTCTTCCACCGTAGCAAACTTCCCATCGCGGTCACGCATCTTGACGATCTCTTCCACTGCTCCCACACCAACACCCTTCACTGCTGCCATACCAAAGCGGATCTGTTTCTTGCCCGGTACCACCGCAAATTCCTCGTATGATTCATTGACATCAGGGTTGAGTACCGTTAGGCCCATATGCTTACACTCGGTGATCTCGATCGCTAGTCGGTCGACGTCATCATGGTCGCTTGTCATTAAGGCCGCCATAAAGGCATCGGGGTAGTGCGCCTTGAGATATGCCGTCCAGTAAGCAATAAGCCCATAGCACGCTGCATGGCTCTTGTTGAAGCAGTAATTGGCAAACTCTTCTAGCTGCGTCCAAAATGTCTCAGCCATCTCACGCGTCGCTCCACCGACCTTCACTGCTCCTTCAACAAACTCCGGCTTAACCTTCTTCATCAGGTCGATCTTTTTCTTACCAACGGCCTTACGTAGGGTATCAGCCTGCCCACCAGTAAAGCCGCACCATTCCTTGGAGATCTGCATAAACTGCTCCTGATAGACCAAGATACCATACGTGTTCTCAAGTGAGCTCTTCATTCCCGGGTGGAGGTAGGTGATCTCCTCCTCGCCGTGCTTGCGCCGAATAAAACTATCGATAAACTGCATTGGTCCAGGCCGATACAGCGCCACCATTGCGATGATATCCTCAAAGTGCGATGGCTTGAGGGCGCGCAAATAGCGCTTCATGCCAGCCGACTCAAGCTGGAATACCCCTGTTGTATCACCCCGCTGAAACAGTTTGTACGTTGCTTCGTCATCAAGTGGTAACGTGGAGAGGTCGATCGTATCACCATAGACTTTTCGGATGATCCGCATTGCATCATTAATAATCGATAAGTTCGATAGGCCAAGGAAGTCCATCTTGAGCAGACCAAGATCCTCAACCTCACCCATTGGAAATTGCGTCGCCACCACGCCTTTCTGCGCCTGCTCAAGCGGGATATATTTAACGAGCTCATCGGGCGCAATCACCACACCACACGCGTGCACCCCATGGCTGCGAATCGTTCCCTCTAGCTGGATAGCATAATCAAAAACTTGCTTGGCAGTTGGGTTCGTCTCATATTCGTGCTTAAGGTCAGGGTCTTCTTTAGTGCTAACTGCCAGCGGAATGTGCCGCCCCTGGGCAGGTGGTGGCACCATCTTAGCCAGGCGGTCACTTTCGGCATACGGCACCTCCAACACGCGTGCGACATCACGCACCGCCGCCCGGGCCGCCATCTTACCAAAGGTGACGATATTACTGACGTGGTCGTGACCATATTTATTTGCACAGTAGTCGATTACCTCATCGCGCCGCGTATCCTGGATGTCGACATCAATATCAGGCATACTAATGCGATCGGGATTAAGAAACCGCTCGAAGAGTAGACCGTACTTGAGCGGGTCAAGATCAGTGATATTAAGCGCATACGCAATGATCGACCCCGCGGCGCTACCTCGACCTGGCCCAAAGACAATCCCCTGGCTCTTACCCCAGTTAATAAAGTCCTGCACGATCAAGAAATACCCCTCATACCCCATGCTTGCCATAACGCCCAGCTCCATCTTGGCCCGCTCACGCACACTATCAGCCAAGGTGGGGATTATTTGCTCAGGGAGCTGATCAGCGATATCTTCGGGTTTTGCACCATTGTAACGCTGGGCTAGGCCACGATACACCAGCTTGTGTAAATAGCTATGTTCACTCGTCTCGCCCTCAGGCAATGGGTATTTTGGGATAAGGATCTTGCCCAGCTCGATATCGACAGTGCAGCGGTCGGCAATCTGCTTGGTATTGGTAATTGCCTCAGGCAGCTCGCTGCCCCACCGAGCAATGATATCACGTGGGTCGGTCAAATGGAGCTCGAAGTCTTTCAGACTCATCCGCTTTTCGTCGCTCAAGAATGAGCCTGTCCCCACGCAGAGTAATATCTCATGCGCATCTTGGAAGTCGTGCGTCAGGTAGTGGCCATCGCACGTCACAACCAGAGGGATGTCCAACTCCTCAGCCATGCGGCGCAGACCTTCGTTAATCTTCGCCTGCACGTCCCAGTGTGTATTAGACTCGGGATGACCATGGTCTTGCAACTCAAGGTAATAGCGGTCGCCAAATACACCCTTGTACCATTGAGCAATCTCGACCGCCTTGGCATAGTCATCATAGCGCAGCGCCTCACCAATCTCACCACTTGCACAGCCACTCAGGACGATCAGCCCTTCGTTGAGCTCCTCGAGGAGGTCGTGGTCAATCCGCGGCTTATAGTACATCCCCTCTAGATTTGCCTTTGTACTCAGCCTCATCAGGTTATGGTACCCCTGATTATTCATCGCAATGATAGTCAGGTGGTAGCGCATTTTATCCTTGGCGGGGTCACGGTCGAAGCGCGAGCGAGCGGCAACGTATGCTTCAATGCCAAGGATCGGCTTGATGCCCGCCGCCTTCGCCGTCTTGTAATAGTCAAGCACCCCACTCATTGTCCCGTGATCGGTAATGGCTGCTGCTGTCATGCCATACTCTTTGACAGTACTGACAAGGTCACCAATCTTCGTTAAGCCATCAAGCAGTGAGTGATGAGTATGGTTGTGTAGGTGAACAAAATCCGATGGTTGCAAAGCTGATAATGAGTGAGAGGTCATACTTATCTAGTATAGCAAATGAGTAGGTGGTGACGCCAACGCCGGGATGCTTGTGATTGATAAGAGCTGAGGTGTCAGAGCTATTTGCTTTGTCGGCACTAACCGCCCCTATTGCCCTATCAAGAGAAACGTGACGGCCAGTCACGCTGAATGGGTCATCTTACCTCTGCACGACACATCAATGCCGCGTGCTCATCACCTTGATAATGCTATCGATAAAGTCCGCCAGGCTTGGCACCAAGAGGCCGATGGCATTGAGTAACCAGACAAACAGCGCTACAAGAATCGTTCCGCCAAGCACACTCCCTAGGCCAAAAAATATCCCGCGGATGAAGTTCATTTTGTAGACTTCTGCGCGGCTACGATGAAAATCGTAAAATAAATCCTCGAGGATAGCCTTGCGTGCATCGGTCTCGTTGGCTTGCTTAACCTGCCGTGCAAGCCCAGTAACTAGCCCAGGGTGGTCACGCTGCTCACGAGTCGCCGACTCATCCGATGAATGCTGCGGTGGGGATGATTGCTTTGTCATAATAATGATAATTGCGAAGATGCGGCGAGCATTCTGCCTATAAGGAGAATACTCACCACATCCTTTGTCGCCTACTGGCTACTTCTTGTCCTTTGCAAACTCATCGCGAGCACTGCGCAGAGCGCGGCCACTGCGGTCATGCAGGTCACGAGCGGCATCACGTGCATCGTAGTATGCCTTCTCACCCTTAGCACGCAATTCGTCACCCTTTGCGGTTGCGTCTTGCTTGAGCTCACGTGCCTTTTTCTTGAGGTCAGCTCGCGTCTCTTTGCCTGACTTTGGCGCTGTTAAGAGCCCAGCCACCACGCCAGCGGCAGCACCGATTGCTGCACCAAGCACAAATTTACCTTTC
The DNA here is from genome assembly GCA_963548065.1 of uncultured Candidatus Saccharibacteria bacterium. GTDB lineage: Bacteria > Patescibacteriota > Saccharimonadia > Saccharimonadales > Saccharimonadaceae > Saccharimonas. The sequence goes on along the minus strand of CAUUSZ010000002.1, from coordinate 192,492 downwards.
GACATATATCCCTCCTTTATCGATTATGTTTGGTGGTAAACAATTTTTTGATCGAAGACACAGCGGTCTTGACTAGCCAAAACGGCGAGGTAACCCGGGTAATATTATCAGTCGTTGCCTCAAGGTTTGCTGCTACGCGTTCAGCTGATTCGACCACAGCACTAATCCGCTGCGTAATGCGAATCAATATGATCGTCAAGACGATCGCAAGCACCAGCAGTAGCGCTAGCAATACCGATAACATGATAACTAATATCTGGGCCCACTCCATGCGGTATCTCCTTTATGTTAGTAGCATATATACTATGCCTGGGTATCAGTATAGTGAGTCCGCAGGTATTTTGCAAACTCTGGACCAAGCACTGGGTCTTTGAGACCAAAATCTACGACGGTCTTAAGATACTCTAGCTTATCGCCAGTGTCATAATATGTACCGTTGGTAATCTCCACACCAAAGAATGCGTGGTCGTCATCAATCATCCGCTGCATAATAGGCTGGACAGTAAACTCGCCATGCCCATCAAAATGCTCCTTCGCATGCTCAAGATAGCTAAAGAATTCGCCAGGCAAAATATAGCTACTGACACTAGCGAGGTCAGATGGCGCATTAGCCTTGCCTGGCTTTTCAACGATGTTGCTCATCTTAATAACACCGTCCGATAGCTGCTGGCCAGCCACCACGCCATAGCGATCAAACTCAGCATCGTCGACGATCTTTTTGCACGATAGTACTGCCCCATCGAGCTCTTGCGATGCAGCGATCATCTGCTGGAAGCGGCTTGGGCTGGCAGCAATGAAGTCGTCGGCAAAGGTATAGATGACGGGCTCGTCGCGGTTGATGAGGTGTGCTGCACAGGCCAGCGGCGTTGCATTGCCGTATGGACCCTTTTGGCGGATGTAGATAAAGTTTGCCATCTCCGAGAGCTGCTTGACGGTATCGATCAGTGGCTGTTTCTTCGGCCCGCCAGCCCGGAGGTTAGCGAGCAGATCCTCATTTGGCACATCAAAGTGGTCTTCAATTGCACGCTTATTAGCACTCCCCACGATGATAATATCGCGAATTCCCGCCTGGACGAGCTCTTCCACTACATACTGGATGATCGGCTTATCGATCAGTGGCATCATCTCCTTAGGCATTGCCTTCGTCTGAGGTAAGAACCGCGTACCAAAACCCGCGGCGGCGATGATTGCTTTTGTTGGTCGTTTCATTATGATTCCTCCTGTCGTCGGTTATTTAGATACTCAAATGCTAAGGCAAACGGCCCTGCAAGGCAAAGCTCGCCATTCTTAGCAATTGTAAACAATTCATCAATCGAGACGAGACGCGTCTGAACTCCCTGGTCGCGTTCGGTCTGGTCGAGCTGCTTTACCTGTGGATCATATGTGCAATCAGTCGCAAGAAAAACTGGACTCTTGCCATTAATGTAACCATTCTCGTGGCAATTCCCCAAGTAGTGCATCGCACCCGGAACATACCCTGTCTCCTCCGCCAATTCACGTCGCGCTGCTGCTTCTGGGTCTTCGCCGGGCAAGGCAGCTCCGCTCGGAAAGTCATACAGCCACGCCTCAGGTCCTGCTCGAAACTGATATACCATTACCACTTTACTCTCTGATGTGAGAGCAATCACTGGCGCAGCACAACTATCCTCAGCAAAAAACGTCGTAAACTCATGCGTCAAGCCGTCATCCGTCTGAAAATGCTTTACGACCACTGACTGCTTAAACCGCTCACCTACTGGTGTCACTGTTGTTGGCTCACTGCGGGTAAATCTCTTCATTACTGCTCACCTCTCTGAATATCCTTTAGTTGCTCATATGCTAAGAATAGACCTTCTGTATCTGTCATTTTGCCAGATTTGCCATTCTTAAACAGTTGATCAATCGATATCGTGCACACTTCAACAGATTCATTATCGTCGAGTTGTTGGCCAGCTTCGCTTGGTGTGCAGTTTTGTGCTAAGAAGTAGTGTGACTTGGTATCCATCCAGGCGTGTTTGTATATTGTGCCCAAAAGTATTAGCTCTCCCGCGTCATAGCCAGTTTCTTCTCGCAACTCGCGACGCGCCGCCTCTTCTAGTGCTTCATTCGGGTCAACAGCACCACCTGGCAACTCATCAAAAATTTGCTCAGGACCACAGCGAAATTGCCGTGCAATAATTGCCTGATGCTCTGGCGTCAAGGCAACAACCATAACCGACTCAAGGCAATGACTACTCGATATTTCAGCCTGCATTGTGTGCCCATTTGGCATGACAAATGTTTTTTGGAGCACTCTCCGCCAGTTACCATCATAGAGAACAGCCTGGTCACCAATGCGACGCCACGGATTCATTACTGCAGCCTCTCACGAATCAGCTTCTGCGTCAGAGCTGGGTTGGCTTTGCCGCGAGAGCGCTTCATGACTTGCCCGACGAGGTAACCAATTGCCTTATCTTTGCCGGCCTTGATATCGGCAATGGACGTCGCACTGGCTGGGTCATTCATCACCTCATCGACAATTGCGCCAATCGCCCCCTCGTCTGACACCTGGAGGAGATTCTTTGCCTCAGCAATCGCCTCAGGCATCGTGCCAGCATATTGCTCGTCAAAAAGGTCGAGAAAGAGCTCCTTCGCGCCAGTCGAGCTGACTTTGTTGTCCTCCACCAACTGTGAGAGCAGCAAGAGTCGCCGCGGCCCAACAAAACCCGATTCAACCTTACTCATATCCATCAACTCTTCCGGTGTGGAGGCAAACCAGTTGAAGATCCGCTTGACAAGCCGCTGATACACTGACTCATCGACGCCAAGCCATTGCAAAATCGACGCAGCATTATGCTCGAGCGGGTAGATATCACTCAGCAAAATAGCCAGTGGCTGATGGTTTAGCACTGTATTAACCACCGAGTTATCCAGCGCAAGGCTCTGCCACTGCACGCGGTATTCACCTGGCATCGTCGGTACATCCTGCTGAACACGAGCAATCTCTTCGTCCGTTAGGACAATTGGTGGAATGTCTGGGTCGGGCATGTAGCGATAGTCCTGGGCATCTTCTTTGCTGCGCTGGCTCGTGGTGATGCCTTTATCGTCACTCCAGCCACGGGTTTCTTGCACGACACGCTCACCGCGCTCGAGCAAAGCTGCCTGACGCGCAAATTCATACTCCACTGCCTTTTCTACACTGCGGAAGCTGTTGAGGTTCTTCACTTCAGCACGCGTACCAAGCTGATCTGAACCCTTTGGCGCGATTGAGATATTGACATCAAAGCGCATATTACCATGGTAGAGATCGCCGTGTGTGACGCCAGCATAGGTCATGAGCTTGTGGAGCTCTGCTGCGTAGGCACGAGCCTCGGCTGCTGAGTGAATATCAGGCTGCGAGACGATCTCGATCAGTGGTGTACCCGCTCGGTTGAGGTCAACTAATGAGTAACCATCGTGGTGTGTTAGCTTGCCAGCATCTTCCTCCATGTGAGCATGGTCGATCCGGACGCGCGTGGTACTGCCATCATCAAGCGGCACATCGACATAGCCCGCTAGGATAATTGGCTGGTACATCTGGCTTGTCTGGTAGCCTTTCGGTAGATCTGGATAGAAATAATGCTTACGATCGAAGCGCGAAACACGAGCGATGGGTGCATTGAGTGCCTTGCCAGCCCGAATCGCAAGATCAACAGCGTGGCGATTCAGGACTGGTAGCATGCCAGGCAGGCCGAAATCGATTGGATGAACTTTACTGTTAGGTTCGGCATCGCGGGCGTCATTGTCTGCTGGACTGAAGAGTTTTGTGTCGGTTGCCAGCTGTACGTGGCATTCGATACCGATCGTCACTTCATATTTTTGCAAAACATCGTGAGAAACTGCCATAATTATATCGCTCCCAAATCCTTTAACCCCTGTTTATACGCAGCTAATGCCCGCAAGGCAATCTCGCGCGAGAGCCGCACATTAGCCTCGTGCGCCAGCTTGTTGCGCACCTTGTGAGCACCCCATACGTGGTTGCTATTGCTCCATTGTTCGCGGGCCGACTTCATGCGTTCACCCATCGTGTCGCCAGCAAAGCCACGTTCGCGGAGAGCAAGATCGAGCAACTTATCTGCCTCGAAGATAGCTAGCTGGTATGTGCCAATATTGGATTTATCGAGGCTGTTCTCAATGGCAAGCCAGCGTGCTTGGTATTTCTCGACATTGAGCACCTTACCGCCCTGGCGCGTCAGGGCAACAACGACAACCAAGATCGCAGCAATGATAATAATACCCACCAAAAGGATCGTGACACTGCCAGACATTAGGCGCTCCTTTCTGTAGCTGCTTGGGTTGCCACAGCAAGCAGCGTTGCATCACTCTGCATGGGGCCAATCAACTGCGCACCGATTGGCAAGCCCGCCTGGCTCACTCCAGCCGGCACATTCAGTGCAGGTAAGCCTGCCAGACTGGCTGGCACTGTCATGATATCTGCGAGATACATCTTAAGCGGGTCGTCGCTGTTTTCACCAAGACCAAAGGCAGGAGTTGGTGCTGTCGGCAAAAGAAGCATGTCGTATTGCTCAAACAGGGCGTTAAATTCGTTGATGAGCAACGTCCGCGCTTTTTGCGCCTGGAGATAGTACGCGTCGAAATACCCACTACTCAGTACGTAGCTACCGATCATAATGCGCCGCTTATTCTCTGGCATAAAGCCTTCGTCGCGACTCCGACCATAAAGCTCGGCCAGTGTCTTAACTCCCTCAGCGCGATGGCCATAACGTACACCATCGTAGCGCGCCAGGTTGCTTGAGATCTCAGCCGGCACAACAATGTAGTAGATAGCAAGGGCATGCTGAAGCATCGGCATACTAACTGTCTCGACGGTATGGCCATGCGATCGCAGGGTATCGGCATACTGGCTGACCGCCTGACGCACCTCCGCATCAACACCATCACCCATTGCTTCGTTGATGATACCGATTTTCAGCTGTTGCGGCATCTCTGCCGTAGGCGCGAAGAAGTCGGGCAGCGTCGTCATATCCTTCGGATCTTGGCCAGCCATGACGCTCATTACCACAGCAACATCCTCAGCACTGCGCGCAAAGCAGCCCATCGTATCAGTGCTCGAGGCCATTGCCACGACACCATAGCGGCTCGCTGTGCCATAGGTTGGTTTGATACCATACACGCCATTGAAGCTGGCGGGTTGGCGAATCGAGCCTCCTGTATCTGTCCCTAAGGCAAATGGCACAATGTCGAGCGCCGTCACCACAGCCGAGCCACCACTGCTGCCACCAGCGACTTTCGTTTTGTCCACAGCGTTGCGCGTGGCGCCAAAGTATGAGTTCTCTGTGCTCCCACCATGTGCAAAGGCATCGAGGTTACTCTTGCCAATGCAGATCGCTCCAGCTGCTTCAAGCTTATCTACCACTGTTGCCTGAAGAGGCGTATCAAAGTTCTCAAGCATCTTGCTAGCTGCCGTACTCGGTGCACCATACGCAAGATAATTATCCTTAACGACGAACGGCACGCCAGCCAGTACTCCAACGTCCTCACCCCGAGCCAGTGTCTCATCAATTTCTCGTGCCCGCTGCAAAGCCCGCTCTTCTGTCAGGCTCAGCAGGGCATGGTATTCCTTGGCGTCACGCGCCCGCTGCAAAGCCGCTTGCACCTGGGCAGTAGCCGATGTCTGGCCTTGTTTGATCTGAGCAACTCTCTCTGTAATATTCATATCACAACACCTTCGGTACTTTTACACACTTATCTGCCTGCTCGGCGGCTAGCCCCAATAGCTGCTCGCGCGATACGTCGCTGGCATCTACTACGTCGGGCCGCCATACATTAGTCAGGCCAGTTACTTGGTAGGTTGGCTCGACACCAGTCGTGTCGAGGGTAGATAGCTGCTCAATGTAGTGCAGGATATCCTCGAGGTTTTGGCGCAGCGCGGCAACGTCGGCTGAATCACCAAGACTAATCGAACTTAATTGTGCAAGGTGCTGCACATCTTCAGTGGTAATATTACTCATTATGGATATATTGTACCACATTTTGTGCGTGGAATCGCTATATATCAATGAGCAGCGCGAATGTATCAGTAGAGAGTATAATTAACACAGGATACAATGCTAGACTAGGTTGCTTCTAATTTATCACCCTTAGCTCGATTGCAGCGCCAACAGAGTGCTCGCAAATTTTGCTCAGTCGTGATACCACCCTTCGACACCGGCACAATATGGTCAACTTCGAGCAAGAGGTGTTTCTCATCCCGGCGCGAGACATGGCACTTCTGGCATTCGTAGTTGTCTCTGCGCAAGATAAACCGTCTGAGCTTTGGCGTCATAAGCTGACGCTGAAACCGCGCAGATTTGCGATAGGTTATCTGCTGGCTGAGATATTCTGCCAATTTTTGGAGCTTTTTCTCTGTAAGAGTGATATCAAACGAATAGTTATTGCGCTTGGCGGGCGAGGTGTACTTAAATGAATATACGAGGAAATAATTCTTTTCAAACTTAGGTAATGTATTCGACCCAAGCTGCTTCATCGTCATTTTCTTGAAAATATAGGCTCCAACGTACATTTTGGCATCAATGAAGTCCATAATTTCGTTGTATTCGCTCCGCAGTATTTCCTCAGTCTTTTTAATTGTGTCGTATTTCTGGAGGATTTGCTCGAGTATTTGCACTGTCTCTTCGTTTATTGTGCGCTGCGCAAAAAAATATTTGACAATATAGCGGTATGGGTCAAGCTGCGCATTTTTATATACCGTGAGCGTGCTATTTTTCACATGCGCATGCGAAAGCCTCGACTGCTGCTGACGAATAAAACGCTTGGTTTCGGGTAAAAAGGCATTGAAGTCGTTATATTCTTGTATTTGCTTGGCAAGCCTCTGCTTGACACTTTGAAACTCGACTGTTTTGTAATAACCGCGCGTCCTCCAAAACACGATGCAATAACAAACGATAAAGAATATCACTGGCAGGCAGAGCAGTATAACGTTGCAGATAGCAAGTCCAATAAGGATTGACCACCGGATAAACTTCGGTCGACGATCGATCGTCGCCAAGAAATATATCACATACTCTGGCAGGGCATGAGTATCACGTATAGGCATACTACATCATATTATACACTCTGTGCATGTGCCGATCGTAGGCTCACTCAGCTACTGCTCTACAACTTACTCTTCACTTCGGCGATCAGATCTCGCAATTCGGCCGCCCGCTCAAACTCAAGATTGGCACTGGCGAGATTCATTTGACCAGTCAGATCTTTGATAAGGCTCTTGTATTCGTCCTTAGGGATTTTACGCAGGTCAAGTTTGGGCGCGTCATCTTCTTTTTGTGGGATGATAGAGCGCAGGCCTTCGTCGATCGCTTTATTAATACCACGCGGTGTAATGCCATGTTCGCGATTGTATGCCTGCTGAATTTCGCGTCGGCGTTTGGTTTCGTCAATCGCTCGGCGCATACTATCGGTGATACTATCGCCATACATAATTACCCTACCCTCAACGTGGCGAGCTGCTCGGCCAATTGTCTGGATAAGGCTGCGCTCGCTACGGAGGAAGCCTTCTTTGTCGGCATCCATAATCGCCACCAAGCTGACCTCTGGCAAATCGATCCCCTCACGCAAGAGATTGATCCCCACCAGGACATCATACAGGCCCATGCGCAGGTCGCGTAGAATGTCGCCGCGCTCGAGCGTGTCGATCTCACTGTGAATATAGGCTGTCTTGATGCCGAGGTCCGTCAGATAGGTAGAGAGATCCTCAGCCATCCGCTTGGTGAGCGTTGTCACGAGCACGCGCTGCTGCTGGCTGGTGCGCTCGCGAATTTCTGCAATGAGGTCGTCTACCTGCCCTTCAGTTGGACGAACTATAATTTCTGGGTCGAGCAAACCAGTGGGGCGAATCACCTGCTGAGCGGGTGCGGGACTGCGCTCTAACTCATAATCGCCAGGGGTAGCAGAGACGTAAATCACTTGGTTGATGTGCTTATCAAATTCATCAAAGCGCAGTGGGCGATTGTCTAGTGCGCTTGGCAGGCGAAAGCCATGCTCCACTAGCACTTCTTTGCGAGCGCGGTCACCATTATACATCGCGCGCACCTGGGGGACGGTTACATGACTCTCGTCGATCAGCATCAAGAAATCGTCAGGAAAGTAATCGAGCAAGGTAGCTGGCTGCTCACCCGCTTCGCGGTTGGTGAGGTAGCGACTATAGTTTTCGATCCCCTTCACGAAGCCAGTCTGCTCGAGCATTTCCAGATCGTACTTGGTGCGCTGACTCAAGCGCTGCGCCTCAAGCAGTTTTCCGTGCGCCTCAAACCACTGCTCACGATCCTCATACTCCTGTCGAATCCGGTCAATCGCCTGCTTAATTTTCTCCTTAGGCGTTGCATAGTGACTACTCGGAAAGATAGTAAACTCCGCTGGCTCATCGAGGATCTCGCCAGTAAGCGGGTTGATGTGTGTAATTCGATCCACCTCATCACCAAAAAATTCCACCCGATAGGCCGTCTCTTGCCCTGCCGGAAAGACATCGACCACATCGCCCTTGACGCGAAAGGCACCGCGTGCAAAATCGATATCATTGCGATGGTATTGGATATCCATCAGCTGGCGCAAAAATTTATCCTGAACTCGCCGCTCACCCTGACGCACTGTGACGGATAGCTCATAATAATCAGCTGGCGAACCCAGGCCATAGATACAGCTAACACTGGCGATAATAATCACATCGCGGCGCGTGAGTAATGCATCAGTCGCCGCATGGCGGAGGCGGTCAATCTCCTCATTGATGGCCGAATCCTTTTCGATATATGTATCACTGCTGGCAATATATGCTTCTGGCTGATAATAATCAAAATAACTGACGAAGTAATGTACTTCGTTTTCTGGAAAGAACTGCTTAAACTCACTAAAGAGCTGCGCCGCAAGCGTCTTGTTGTGTGCCAAAACCAGCGTCGGCACGCCACGCTGAGCGATAATATTTGCCATCGTAAAGGTCTTACCGCTACCCGTTGCACCAAGTAGTGTCTGCTCGCGCTGACCAGCATCCAGGCCACCAAGTAACTGAGCGATCGCCTGTGGCTGATCACCGGTCGGTTTGTAAGCAGAACGAAGCCGAAATGGTATGTGTGTCACGCTCTTTAGTGTAGCATAGCAGACTAACTAAATCACACTCTGGCGATTCATCTCAGCAAGGAGTTTGTTGTACGTTGCTTGCGGGTCTTTGGCGTGGTTGATCACCCCACCAACACTAATCACATCAGCCCCACCCTGGGCAATATGGAAGACATTATCTACCGTCACGCCGCCATCCCAGCCAATCTCGACCCGAGGGTGGATGGCTCGCACCAGCCGAATCTTCTCTATTTGCATCATCCGCGCCTTGCCACCAAACTCACCCAGCTTACCACTGACGATCGACACGTAGTCGGCCGTTTCGATATACGACGCCACCGTCTCCGGCACTGTCGTACGCTGCAGGGCCACACCAGCATGAATACCAGCTTGTTTGATCTGCTGCAAGACAGGGATCAAATCCTCTTTGACTTCGGCATGAAAGATAATTGTACTAGGCCGAAGCTTGATCAGTTTCTCAACGTACACGCTAGGGCGCGCCACCATAGCGTGGATATCAACCGTCCATGACTGAGGCCACCACAGTTGGCCGATCCCTACCGTTTGACGGGGCGCAAATACGCCATCAGAAATATCAATATGAACCCGCTTGGCAAACGGCATAAAATGCTCTACCGCAGCCTTGTATTCATCAGTTTTTGTACTCAAAATAATTGGTGCTATGACAGCCATGCAAGACATTATACGGCGTCTGACGTGTGTTGTAAAGACGGCGACGGCGTTCTTTCACGTTTGCGAGAGCTAAGGAGGGAGTGTTAGACTGACGTGCGCGAAGAGTAGGTATTTGACACTTCCTTAACAGCATTTAAGAAAGCGTCATCAAAGTCCTCGTATTTCTTTTTCTTTGTCATATGAATTAGGGATTCCAATTCTGCCATTTCTTGTGAAGATAACGCGCAGTCATTTGCGGCTAATACTGTGCAAATATGCTCAAGGGCGACAGCCCATTCGCCCGCATCATTGAACATTGTCGCTAGTTCCACGTCAATATTTGTTAGGTAGGGACTTTTGTCGATGTAGTCTTGTATTGCTTTTGTCAAACTCATATGCATACTTTAGCACAATATATCGGACAGTTAAGCAACTACAGAACATTCTTTATAGCAGACCTTTCACATAATAATGCTCTACAAACTCGCTGGGCAACTCCCTGCCTGCGGCCGTGCCATGCCAGTGGTGGCGTAGTAGCGAATGTCGGTGAGATGGCGGTCGGTGGCTTGGATGCAGAATTTGGTGGCATCGGCGCTCAGCGTAACCTGCACGGCCGTGTCGCTTGGTGGACGGTAACCAACTTGCTCGAGGTTAGTGCTATAGCTTGCACCACTAGCGCTGGCATTGGCGTGATGTGTCTTGATCGCCTCAAGTGCACTGGTGGCTGCTGCGCGCGTTGCGACATCAACTGAGCGCCGCCGATACCCCGAATACGCCGTCATAGACAGCGTTACGAGTAAGCCCAGGATCGCAATGACAATCATCAGCTCCATGAGCGTGAAACCCTTCTGGCTCCGCTGCATCCACCATACTGCCCTGCTTTGCCTCATTATATTTCTCCCTCCATTAGCATAAGCATATTTAAGCATCACTATAGCAGGTGGAATGATCAAGGGCAATAGCACTTTTTTCCTTGGCAGTATATACTAGGTTTATGGTGACCAAACAAGACGTCCTGACAAAAGCCCGCGGCCTCTATAGCGAAGATCAGCTGTATGAAATTGACCATGCGATCGACTTCGCCACCCAAGCTCACCACGGGCAAAAGCGCAAAAGCGGTGAACCTTACATTACCCATCCACTGAGCGTTGCAATTATCTTGATTGACTGGGGGATGGACAGCGACACCATTATCGCAGGTATTCTTCACGACACCGTCGAGGATACCGAGACGTCACTAGACGACATTGAGTCACTTTTTGGACATGATGTGTCCTTCCTCGTTGATGGCGTGACGAAGGTAAGCCAAGCCCGGGCTGGTATGCGTGACCTCGACCACTATCTCCCTCAGACAAAAGACAACCTTACCAAGCTACTCATCGCTGTGGGACAAGACGTGCGCGTCATTATCATCAAGCTGGCCGACCGGCTGCACAATATGCAGACGCTGCAATTCAAGTCGCCCGAAAAGCAGCAAAAGATCGCCCGCGAAACGCTCGAGGTCTTTGCCCCCATGGCTGACCAACTAGGTATGGGGCGCGTGCGGATGGAGCTGGAGGAGCTTGCTTTTAGCTACCTTGACCCCAAAGAATACAAGCGGCTCGGGAAGGTCATGAAGCAGCGCCTGGGCAAAAGCACCCGCAAGCTTGGCGTCGTCCGCCTTGAGGTCGAGCAAGCGCTCAAGGACGAGAAGCTCGAGTTTGAGATTAATGGGCGAGTTAAGAGCCTCTACAGCCTGCACCGCAAACTCCAAAAGCGCGGTAGCCTCGACAATATTTATGACCTGATGGCACTACGCATCATTGTCCACACCAAGGAAGAGTGCTACCTCGTGCTGGGCATTCTCCACTCGCTCTATCAACCGATGATCGCTCGCATCAAAGACTATATCTCCATCCCCAAGCCAAATGGTTACCAGAGCCTCCACACCACGGTCATTACACCCAACAAGCAGATCGTCGAGTTCCAGATCCGCACCCGTGATATGCACGAGTATGCCGAGCGTGGTCTTGCCGCCAGCTTCCACTACCAGCAGCAAAAACACAGCAAGGAGTACCTCAAAGGCGACTCCAAACGCGGCGTGTCAAACCTGCCGGCTCAGCTGCAGTGGATTACGCAACTGCAAGAAATCGCCGCTCGCCTGCGCGCTGGCGAGGATATCCCTCGCGAGCAGTTATCGATCGATCTCTTTGGCAATCGCATCTTCGTCTTTTCTCCCAAGGGTGATATTTATAACCTCCCCGAGGGTGCTTTGCCGCTGGACTTTGCCTATGCCATCCACTCTGATATCGCCAAGCACGCCTACGGCTTCCGGATCAATGGCAAAATGGAATCATTCGAGCGACCACTTGAGAATGGTGATGTTATCGAAGTCCTCACCCGCAAGCTCTCCTACCCCAAGCCGGGCTGGGCGCAGCTTGTTACCACCAGCCACGCGCGCGATAAGCTCCGCCTCCAGCTCAACAAAATCCGTGTTCAAGCTGTTAATGGTGCGATTAGCCTGACGGATAAAATTATGCCAATTAGTAAGCCTGAGGCTGCTTCGAAGAAGTCAAGGAATAAATAACTATCATAAATACAAAATACCCCAGTGGGGTATTTTGTATTTGCTTGAACATGCTATCTAGCGTTCATTCCAACGTGCAATAGATTCATGAATAATCTGCTTGGCACGCGCGGCATCACCGAAGCCCTTCACGACAGTAGTGCCAGGCTTCTTGAGGTCTTTGTAGTGGTTAAAGTGGTGCTCGATTTGCTTGAGTGTTGCAGCAGGGAGATCTTCGAGCGAGTTGATTGCATCACCTGTGTTGCGGTCATCTGCTGGTACGACGATCACCTTATCATCCACCTCGTCATCGTCTACAAACTCTAGCACGCCAATCACCTTGCCTTCTAGAACGACGCCAGTTGTCAGTGGCTGGTCGGTGATGATGAGCGCGTCGAGCTCATCGCCATCTTCATCTAGGGTTTGTGGAATAAAACCATAGTTGGTTGGTTTGGCAAAGATTGCTGGCTCAACCCGGTCGAGCTTCATCACTGCGAGGTCGCGATCCCATTCAATTTTGTGGTAGCTCCCCTGCGGAATCTCCACCACCACATTGACGATGCCAGCGTCAACGTCGCCAGGCGTCAGTACTTTATTAAAATCTGCCATTTATATTAGCTCCTTTCTGTTGCTATCTGTTTTATTTTAGCAAAATCTGCTCGATAATAGCAAAAGAAGATGTGCTGGCAGTGCAACCTTGCTCTGCAGGCACATTAATTCTCATCACTAACCCATTTGATGGTATAATACTGCTAGCATGTTAATCATTGGTCATCGCGGTGCGGCTGGACTCGCACCAGAGAACACTATCGACGCTATGGCAGCGGGTGTCGCGGCGGGCGCTGATATGCTTGAGCTAGATGTGCGATTGACGCGCGACGGTATTCCTGTGGTGGCACATGATAATCGCCTGCTACGTACCCACCACCGAAATGAATCAATTAGCCACCTGACGTACACCGAGTTGCAGGCCCTCACCAGTGAGCAGCCTATTCCATCGCTCCTCGCAGTGCTAGATCGTTTTTTTGGCGTTGTGCTACTCAATATTGAGCTCAAAGGGCACGGTAGCGCCGAGCCAACGTATCAGCTCCTCACCCGCTCCATCACATCGCCAGATGATTGGGATAATGTACTACTTTCGTCATTCTCCGTACGCGAGCTTCGGCAATTTCGGCAGCTTGCGCCTCAGGCCAATCTCGCCCTACTTCACCGCAATAATCCCTTTGCATTCTTGGCCTATCAGCGCAAGCTCGACTTCACCGCAGTAGGGTTTCATCGCTTGTATGCACATCCACTGGCGATAGAGATTGCACGTCGGTCGAATCTCTTTACCTACGTCTATACGGTCAATCGCCCAGGTGCCTTGCAGCAGCTTGCCGAGCGCGGCATAGACGGCGTCGTTACTAACTATCCGGATAAGTTTCTTGCTGAGCTACAGCGCTTTAGAGGTTAGGAATATTGTCTGAATCCAACTAACGTCTCATTTGGGTGATGATAGGCCTCTCCGTTCTTTTCTGTGGACGAATATTACCACTATCCAATTCGATACAGAGGAGTAATGATTAGGTAAGCGCCTAGATGATTTATCGAAAAAGCGACCAAAAAGAGCAGACGATAGCCCTTCAGTGCAGTTGGCAAGCAATCTCTCTAGGTATATCAACTTCGTCTTCATACCAGTAAAAAATCAGCCATTACGACTGATTTTTTACTTTACCAGATAGAAAGGAGATGCTACTCAAGAGCTAAGTTTTGAGATTTAGGCTCTTAGCCATCCCACACCAGCACTATCTATTCTACGCTTTGTGCTGCTGAATATACTCGCGGATACTCAAAGCAGCCGTTGCACCTTCGCCCACCGCTGTAGCAATCTGCATCGTTGCGCCACTACGCACATCGCCACTGGCAAAGACGCCAGGCATCGTCGTCTCAAGATGTTCATTGGTAATAATCAGCCCCCGCTCATCGAGCTGAACGGGCGTACCCTGCAAAAAGCCCGTGTTTGGCTTAAGACCAACAAAGACAAACACCCCATCACAGGCGAAGGTAGTTGGCTGGCCATTACTGATAGCTGCAACACCAGTCACTTTGCCGTCCTCTGCTATAATTTCGGTCGATTCGGTATGAAGATGAACGCTAATTTGTCCTCGCTCGATAAAGGGCTGCAGGTCGGTCTGGAGGATCTCACTCGCTTTGATTGTGCTCCGCACCAGGAGGTCAATATGCTCTGCAAAGCGAGTCAAGAACATCGCCTCTTGCAAGCCAGAGTTGCCGCCACCGATCACCACCAATCGCTTGCCTTTATAAAACGCACCGTCGCAGGTGGCACAGTAGTGTACGCCGCGACCATACAATGCATCTTCGCCAGGGATACCAAGCTTGTTATATGCACTACCAGTGGCAATCAACACCGCATGGGCACGCACATCCTGCCCATCAACTGTCACAATCGTATCATTGCCATCTTTGCGGAGGCTCGACACCTCACCCAGCTCAATCTGCGCCCCAAAGCGCTCTGCCTGGCGCTGGAGCTGCTCGGCGAGGTCGAGGCCTGCTACGCCGTCAGCAAAACCTGGGTAGTTATCGATTTTATCGGTAATCGCTGCGAGGCCACCAATCACTGCTTTTTCATACAATACCGTCTGCAGGTTCTCACGCGTCGTATATACCGCGGCAGCCAGAGCGCTTGGCCCCGCGCCAATCATGACAACGTCGTAGACTGGTGTCTGGGTTGGTTTATTGTTATTGGTAGTGTTGTCCATAGTTGCCCCCTCCTTGGCCTTCTTGGTATGCCTTCAATAGTTCTGAAGTATCGATCGTAGCTGGCTTTGGCACTGCCATCACGACAAACTTCAGTGGTGTATTGGCAGGAATGTCATTGCCTTGGCCTTTCTCGCCGTATGCTTTGTCGGAAGGGATGGTTAGCTCACGTACTCCACCAAGGCGCATCCCCTTGATGCCTTCCTTCCAGCCAGTGATGACACTCGCACTCTTGAGTCCACCCTCAACGGCAAATGGTGCATCAAGCTTGCCGTCTTTGATAGACTGGTCAAATACCTTGCCTTTCGGATTCCAGCCAATGTAGTAGGCCGCAAATGCCGTATTATCCTTGATCTCCTCACCATCGCCAACCACCAAGTCTTCGCTGGAGAGCTCCTTCACACTATCGCGATCAAACTCCCCAACCCGGCTCGTATATTGGCTAAAGGTTGGATAATATTTGTTTGACAACTCTTGCGCTTGAGCAGCTGTCTTGGCTTGGTAGTCTTTCATAAGTTTCTGGTATTTTTCTTGCGCCTTTTGCGCTTTGGCTTGGTCATTTTTGTAATTCTCCGAGGCAAGAATCATTGCCGCAAATGACCCCAGCGTCCCGACAACCGTCGCGACCAAAATAACAATAATAATCCAGCGTTGTGTCTTGGTTGTTGCCATAACTCCTCTTGTTTCATCGACTAATCTATCTTGCCCAGTATAGCACACTTGCCGGTATGACTGCTAGATAACAGAGGTCGCGATGATAAATGCTGTCTAGTCTTTGCTGTATATTCCTTGTTGATCCTGTCGCTCACTACCAGCTTGCTTTGCGCAGAAACACCACGCGAACAACCATCGGCCAACACGCCTCTTGCAATGACGATTTTTCTCAGTATACTAAAAAGCGATGAACCGTCTCCACACCTTATTTTCACCCCTGCTTGCTCGTCTGGCTATTGGTGGCACGACCGCGCTGCAATCAACGCCAGTTGAGAAACTTGATGGTGCTCTCACACCCAATATGCGCGCCCTACGCCTGGCAATGAGCATTGCCGACCAGCTCATTTCAATGGGCACACCAGCCCAAAACGTCGTCCATATGGCACTCAGTATTACGGACACCTACTGTACCCGCAAAGTGCACATCGACGTGATTTCGTCACAGCTTATTCTATCGCAAGACAGAGGCAACGACTACGAGCCACTGACGCTCCTACGCACCATCCCGCCGCGCGAGATCAACTACCAACATATGCAATGCCTCCAAACTCTGGCTGCTACTATTGCCGAGGGAGCGCTCACCCTCGATGCTGCCGAGCGCGAGCTCGACGCCATCCTTGCCAAGCCACGACGCTATCCACCTTGGGTAATTTATCTGGCAGGCGGCGGGCTCAGCGCTGGCTCAGCCTTGCTCTATACAGCGTCACTACCAGTGATTTTTGCCACCTTTGTGATGGGTGTGGCGATTATGTGGCTGCTAGGCCGCTTAAATCGCATTGCCCTCCCTGTGTTCTTTACTCAAATCATCGCAGCAAGCGTTATTACATTGGTTGCAACCATCATCACATGGCTTGCCACCAACCATTATCTCGATGTTCTTGGTATCATCAACCCAACCATCATAACCGTTAGCGGTATCGTGCTCTTGGTGGCAGGGATGATGATCGTTGGTGCTTTCCAGGATGCAATCGACGAATATTACGTGACGGCGACAGGTCGACTACTCAAAGTGGCAATGATGACAATGGGCGTGGTGATCGGTGTGATGATTGGCCTGTATACAGCGCGGCGCTTTGGGATTGAATTTGTTGCCACACCCGATCAGTTGCAGCTGACCGGCACGATGTATCAGTATATTGGAGCAGCTGCTATTGCGGCCACCTTTGCTCTGGGCAACCACACTCAGCCGGTCGGCATCATCCTAGCTGGTGCAACTGGCATGCTTGGCTATGATATATACCTTGCCATTACTGGCTGGAGCATGTCTGCTATTGCGGCCAGTGCGGCAGCGGGTTTGGTAATTGGCTTTATTGCGACAACCGCTTCCCGCTTGTGGCATATGCCCAGCCTTGCCATTGTCAATGCCGGAATCGTCCCACTCGTGCCAGGTGTCACGCTCTACAATGGGCTCATGGGCGTCGTGACGACGGGCTCAAGCGAGGCAGGTCTGCTAGTGCGCGCTGTCCTCATTGCTATTGCCATTGCGGCTGGTGCGTCATTTGGCGTGCTGATTGGCCGACCCACGCGGCGGAGCTTCCTTCGCCTGCGCAATCGCCTACCGCAGCGCCGCCTACATCAACCTCATTCACCAAAGTCCACACCCTGAAACAGCGTATGCTGCTCAGGTGCAAACACTGTCCGGATAATTGAGCGAACGCGCTCGGCGCTCAATGTTGCTTGGCTGCTCGATAGCGTTAGGCGGAATGTCGTGGTGTGGTGCGATGCATCAGGGGTTGCTTTGTAAATACTCAGCGGCGTGAGATCGCGGATCGTTACATCTGGGTATGTTTCGCTAGCCCGAGTCATAGCGCTCGAGACTGCCTGCACGAGTTCATTATAGGTAACCTCTGTACTTGTTTGGATTGAGATATCGCGCGCGGTGGTAGGGTAGCGACTAATTGGCTGGTAGTGCACCATCGTATCACGCCATACCTGCTCCATCACATCAAGGCGAAGTGATGCCGCTGCAGTATAATCAGGTAGCTTGAAATGCTTCACTACTGCCGGGCGCAGCTCACCAACCACACCAATAAGCTGCCGCTCGGACTGGCTAGCCGCTTCGCTACCTTCTACCCAGACATGAGCTGAGCGATTGATGTCAAAAGGTGCATATACTGGATCATCTTGAGCTGCCGTGACTGGCGTATACACGAGAGTCAGGCCGCTATCATGCGCCAGCTGATCTAGCGTTGCCCGCACCCGGTAAAAGGCAGCACCAGCCCGAGGCTTTTTGCTGCTATACACAAGATCGATCAGTGATTGTTCAGCTGGCAGGCCGTCCTCACCCATTCGTGCCTTGGTGTGACCCTTGCCGATTTCGAATAGCATAAATTCGCTATGCCCTGCCTTGATATTAGCGTGGACTTTATCGAGCAAACTCGGCAGCACACTCAAGCGGTAGTACTGGAGGTCTGGGCTGAGGGCGTTCGAGAGGCTGAAAGCCTGGGCCGGATCTTGGCCTGCGCCCCTCAGTACGCGCTCGTGCACAAAGCTATAGCTGAGTACTTCGTTAGCACCCGCCCTAGCTAGCGCCTCGCGCACAACTCGCCTCAGCTCACGGCGGGGGTTCTTGCGCGCCGGCCGGATACGGCGCATAGGCAGCTGGCGCGGCACAGCATCAAAGCCGTGCAGCCGGCCAACTTCTTCAACAATATCCTCTTTAGTTTCCAGGTCTGTCCGCCAGAAAGGCACCTGCAGGCAGATATAGCCAAGCTCTTTCTCTGGGCCATGACTGTGGATTTCAACGTTATTGAGCAAAGTACAGATGTCGTTTTCGGCAAGATGAGAGCCAAGCCGCTGATTAATAAATCTACTCGTTATGTCTATGGTTGCGGGCTCGTACTTCCCTGCAAAATACTCATCAAGAATCCCACCATGTTCACTCGTAAATGGCTTAATATCCGCTACGTGGCTCGCCTGCTCGCCGCCTACCATACCAATCAGCCGGTTCAGCACAGCCGCATTCTGCAGGGGCGACTGGCCTTTATTAAAGCGGGCCAGCGCATCGGTAAACACGCCGTGGCGCATGGCCGTTTTGCGCACTGCGTACATATCAAAGGTGGCACACTCCAGCACAATCGTGGTGGTCGTGGCCGATACTTCAGTGCGGCTGCCGCCCATAATACCACCCAGGGCCACCGGGCCTTGCCCATCGGCAATCACAATATCATCTGGTGTCAGCTCAATTGTCTTGCCACTCAGCAGCGTCAGCGTTTCACCCTGCCGCGCCATACGCACGCCAAGCTGCCCACCATGGAGTGTATCGTAATCATACGCATGGGTTGGCTGGGCCGTCATGAGCATCACATAATTGGTTGCATCCACAATGTTATTAATGGGCTTTGCCCCCATCGCCACCAGTTGGCACTGCTGCCAAAACGGGCTGGGCGCTACCTGCACGCCGCGGATCACCACCGCCATAAAGCGTGGCACAAGCTGCGGAATATCGTTCGAAACCGCAAGTGACACACTATCACCATCGCCAAATACCTGCTCCAGGTTATACCAGGTAGGGCTCGTAAATGGTTGGTGGAGAATGCCAGCAATCTCG
Source organism: uncultured Candidatus Saccharibacteria bacterium (assembly GCA_963548065.1). GTDB lineage: Bacteria > Patescibacteriota > Saccharimonadia > Saccharimonadales > Saccharimonadaceae > Saccharimonas. The sequence continues at coordinate 173,188 of CAUUSZ010000002.1, read as the reverse complement.
CGCGCCACACCCAGCTGGCCAAAGCAATCTGGCCGGTGGGTAAACATCTTGTTCTCGATATCAAGCACATAGTCATCGAGGCCAAACAGCGCGGCAAAGTCAGCCCCTGGTTGCAGCGTCTTACCCGCTGGCAGGTCGCGTGGCGTCAGTGCCACAATCCCCTCGTGGTCGGTGCCAATTGCTAGCTCATCAGCCGCAGCCAGCATACCCTGGCTCAGCACCCCACGGAGCTTGCGCGCATCAAGCGTAAAGGGCTTGCCCTCGAGGATGCTAGCTGGCACCGTGCTTGCAGGCGGCAGCCACACGGCCCACATATCAGCCTGCACATTGGGCGCACCGCACACCACCTGCACCAGGCCGTTTTCATCGCGCGGCACATCGGGCACTGTCATGCCGTCATCAATTTTGGTCACGCTCAGGCGGTCGGCATTGGGGTGCTTGGCACACTCCACCACCCGCACCACGCGCGCGCCGCGGTAACGCTCGGCCAGGTTCTCTACCTGCTCCACGCTACCAAGCTGCTGATTAATACGCCGCACCAGCTCATCCACCGGCGGTAGTTCAAAGTTAATAAGTTGTTTTATAACATTAAGGCTGACTTTCATACTGAGTTATAGTATACCATCTCGAGGTAAAGCTGTGCTACTCTTCTCGTTTCTCGGAGGTGGAAATATTAGCATGCTGCGTAGTGGCCGTCATATATTCGTAGATTGCCCGAAATAGCTCCTCGGGCAGTTCTACATGGCCAAAGCGCAGCTTAGGCGTGATATCGCGCCAGCCAGGCAGCGTGCGCAGCACCGCAATTGGTACCTCACGCACTGGCGCATGCCAGGCAATATCTCGTCGGTATGGGATGAACCCCGGGAACATCTCGTGCTGGTATACGTCATCACCCGCTACCACACCACATGCCGTAATTGCCTGGCAGAGCTCAGCGGATTGAAATGCCTGCTTGGGCGAATAGCATAGGATATAATCACCACGCTGCATGCGGGTCAGTGGTGCCTTCTTGCCATGGCAGAGCTGACAAAAGCCACCCCCTACTCCTATTTGGACGTGGTCTTTCGAGGCCACACCGAGCCAATATCGTGTCATAAATCCTCCTCCTGGATTGCTTTACTCGTGTAACAAACGTGCGCTACAAACCGTATTCTCTTTCGTCGTATATCAACGCTACTACATATAAAAGATACGAAACTATCTACCGTCTTATCTCTCAAATATCCAGATGCTCTACTGGCTGCTCCAGGCTTTGTTGCAAATTTTGCACAGCGCGCTCTGGGATATACGTCGCGAGCTCATCGATCGTATCGACAACCTCCATTCGTCCCCATTGTTTGACCGTCGCTGGATTGTCGTTGGTTTGCGTGCTACGCTGCGTGCCTGTAGGCCAATAGTTCCAGTCGGCGTGGTTGCGCTCATAGTACACATAGCGGCCCTTTTGCGTAAGATACACTCGCTGTTCGCGAAGAGCTGCTTTGTCCTTTGCTATTGTCCTGTATATCTTACGGCCCATAAAAATCTTATGCTGATACACGCCATCCTTGCCAACGCGCAGCTGTACTTCATGAAAACTATCGTGTGTTGCTTGCTGCCGCTCAACTAACAAACGATAACCCGCCATCAGTGCTGCAGATAGACTCATACTAAGGCCAGGCAAAGTCCCTTCAATATAGCGTTCGTCGTTGTGCGAAAAATAGATTGTTTTATTGGCCATCATACTCCTCCTTATATGTATAGTTATACGTATATAGTATCTATCTTCTGTGGTGCTGTCAAGGTTGCTTGAGAGTGCAGTGTGTTACCCCTGTAGTGTTGACATAAAATAGCGATACTATCCAGAATATGCTACATTATCCATCTGCTTATGCTACAATTACAAAAGCATACAAGAACATAATCTGGAGGTTTATATGCATACCGGTATTCGACGAATGGGACAGCGTAACTGTATTTATAGCGCGCTCCGCCAAGAATTAATGGACACGATGTTTCAGGACAAGGTTGGGTCGTACGACTCTTCTCGCTACGAGGTCGATCTCAATAAACAGTATTTCGCCATGGTATCAGACACAGGCAAAGTAACAGCCAAGGCACACCTACTTGCATCCATCGCCGTCGAGCCACCAACTCTCATGTGGGGCTACGCGGACGAGCTTGCACAGTTTGGCAAAGCCGTCGAGCTTGCCCACAAGGTACGCGAATATGGCTTAGAGCACAAAGAGAATGATCTTGTTAGCCCAGAAGTTGAATATACCTTCCCATCCGATATAGACCAGCAGCTTGTAATCGCCAGTGTCGCGCACGATATCGGCTTTGCTGCTATCACTATCTTTGGCACGGATTATTACTACTACAGCTCACCGATTCGTGGTGGTCGCCGTGTGGTGCTTTTGCTTGAGAACATCTCTGAGCCCGTACCTCCCATTACGCTCGACTACTTCTACTCACGCCTGCCACGCTATTTGCAACAGGTGGATGACATTGCATGGTCGCTGGAGGGCTTTGTGGAGCTGATGCCAGGCTGGAGCATCGAGATGAACGACGATGACAATGGCGTCCACCACGCCCGTGTCACCGATGATACTGGCACGAGTATCCGCGTCAGCTATCAATTCGATGAGTATGAGCGGCTGAAGCGGCTTGAGTTTAATCACGACTAATACTCGCTACCAGTGCTATACCAAAAAACCGCATTTGTATACTTAATGCGGTTTTATTGTGGTTTTTACATCAATACGACCTCTGTTAGTTTCTAACTATAACAGTATAAGCTTGTCTCAAGATATATAACCAGTGTTTGCAATTGACGCAACATTCCGGCATACTGGAGAGTACTAAAGGAGGACTGACATGACAAAACTAGACTATATCAGCCTAAAGAGTTGGGTTGTTGCTGGCCTGTTGAGCGTGACAGGGCTTGTGGCAGCAACAACGTTCCTAGCGCCAAGCCAAGCGGCCGCCAGTAGCGATTTGCGCTCAGCTACTATAAGCCGCAAGAACTACAACGAGGCGATGAGCAGCATCGACCAGCAAATCAAGCAAGAAGAGAGCGACAGCAGCATTCGCCCAGAGTGCCGCACTTACACGAAGACTCATGGCAAGCGTGCTGCAAAGGCCGTCCTCATGATTCACGGCATCAGTGGCTGCAGTAACGTTTACCAAAAGTTGGCAGATGAATTCTACAACCAAGGCTACAATGTCTACGTCCCACGCGTACCCAAGCATGGCTACACCGACAACAAACGCCATGGCGAGATCTCTACCAAAGACATTGCCGACTTCATGAAGACGAGTGCACAGCAAGTGAGTGGTCTCGGTGATGAGCTTGGTATTGTTGGTCACTCTGGTGGTGGTGATATGGCGACGTGGCTTGCACAGTATGGTAATGGCTTCTTTACGAATGTGCTGCTACTTGCCCCATTCTACGAGCCAGCAGCTAGCCAAGCCCCTAAGTGGCAGCTACCCGTCTTGCGCACGCTGTATGGCTATAACATCTTGCCAGATAAGTTTAGCCCAAGTGGCCTGTCATACCGCGCACTCGGCAAGTATCTCATCGTCAAAGAGAACTTCAAGAAAGACCTCGCTGCACCGGGCCTCAAGCGTGTTGCGACAGTGACGAGTGAGAATGATGACGCTGTCGATAACGGCCTAGCAGTGAGTATTCCACAGCGCATGGCTCAGGCAAACAATGCATCGTTCCAGCACTATAACCTGCCAAAGCGGCTCAACATCGGTCACAATATGGTTGGGTCAACTGATGGTGGTATGGCTACCTACCACCAGGCAGTCTACACACAGTACCTCAACCTCTACGAGGGTCGCCAAACTGCCGAAATCTAGCCGGCTCTAGCCACTCACAAAAACACTGCAGCTCACCAGCTGCAGTGTTTTTATTTTTGAGAATGTGAGCTTCAAATTTCTTAGCTACCTTCTCTCGGTTATTTCTGTTGCAATAGACTATCGATCGGTCATCCACTTGGCGTATTATGTGTAAAAAATAGATACTCTCTTAGCATAACCAAAGGGAGTGTGAGGAGAAAACTTTAGAAAGAACAGAGAAGTTTAATATTGCAGACTCTACGACTCTACCGCTGCTCAGCAATCAGCGCACGCTTCAGCCGGCGCAAGCCACGCCAGCACCGCACACAAAGATACCCATCAAAGAGCGCGACGAGTACTAACCCGTAGAACTCAGGCCGCTGCAAGACAGCTGGCGTCTGCACAAGCTTATACCCAATATAAGCAAACAGCAGTACAACAATCATCATCAGCAGCACCATACGCTGCTTGCTAATGCGCTTCACCATTGCCAGGCGAGACTCGTTATCGCTAAAGATATCGTCTTCCTCAGCTTCACTGCTCGGCCTGCGAAACACATGGAAGCCATTGGCCGATGCAACATACTCCCAGCCATAATCGGCATAGAGCTGCTGGTACTGCGCGTTTTCTTCGCGCCGAGTAAGACTCTGAAAATCGATTTTGTACGTATAGTGCGCCGCCGGGCACGGCTCGAATATATAAAAGCACGGGATAATAAAGCGTTTGAGGGCATATCCCTGCCGATGTTGCTCAGCAAAAAACGCCTCCTCCTCTCCATACTCGGGCAACATGTAGTAGCGACACATGATTCGTGACATTCAGCTATTTCCTTCCTTTGCTATTGTTATACAGCCGCTCAATCCGCTGCAGCTCGCAGGCTAATATCTCTTGGCCAAGTGGTGTGATGTGATAGATTTTGCGCTTGTCCTCTTCTCGTACGAAGCGAATTATACCGTCCTTCTCCATCTTGGCGAGCGTGCCATACATTGTGCCGGGGCTAATCTGCACCTGGCCATCCGTCATCTGCTTGACGCGCTGACCAATCGTATAGCCATGCATCTCTGCCTGCAGACAGAATAGGATGTAGAACCCTGTCTCGGTCATAGGCGAGTAAATTCGTCGTAGTCTTGCTTGGATCATGCACGCTTCCTTTGTGTATATTATACCTTGCCTAGCCATGAGTTGCGAGCACAAGAAGTATCGTCGCGAGGCTATTCTGCAGGAGGTGTACACCCATTGAAGCGTAGAGACTCTTCTTTTGCTCATAGGCTCGGCACAAGAAGAACGCCAGCGGCAAATAGCTAATAATTGCTAGGCCATTCTTGATTCCTCCTGTAAGCATGTATGGTGCTACGTGTACAAGTGCAAAGAGTACCATTGATGCTGCATAAGCAAGAACACGAGATTTTTGCAATAAGCGAGCAAAGATAACTCCACGAAAGACAACTTCCTCAACGATCGGCCCAAATACCACCGCCATAAATACCGCATACCACAGCGCTCCACCAAAGAGGCCAACAAGCGCCGTTTGGTTTTGGTTAGTCACCTGCAGCGCAGCAAGCAGGAGTGCTACCGGCATCGTTGCAAGATATGCAAAGAGAAAATACTTGATGACAAACCAGCTATTCTTGCCTGGTGCCTGCCGTGCAGTGCGCCATGCAGCAGCAAGTTCAGCTCGTTTCTTCATTACAATATAGCCAAGCAGAAGCACGCTTGCTACAGCATTGATGATGAGCCCAAGCACGCTCGTCGATGATATAGCGGCAAATCGCTCTAGCGCATACGACAATACTGTCATACCTACCATGTAGCCAGCAAAGTATGCCAGCAGAATTTTTACGTCATCCCGTCGTTTCGTTATTTTATCCATTAATCATCCTTTCTCGATTGGTACATCGAAGTCATATGTATCGTAGTGCGATATATCGTATAGTCTTATTGTATACCGTAGCTCGATATAATGTCAATAGTATGTTCTTTTATATGACGGAATAGTCTTGATATGCAAAAACCAGCAGTGTGTTCTGCTGGTTTTTTATAATTTAACGTATCGACTGCGCTTGTTATTGCTATAGATGCTTCGTGCGCCACCGCTCAATCGCCTGCGACCGGCTCAGCATAAACGATAGATTACCAATCAGTAGCAAGCCGACGACAGGTGTCAGTATTAGCGACATGCCAATCACCTGTGGCGCAGCAACAAAGCTATAGGCTATGCAGACACCATTACCAAGGAGTGTCATAAGCGCCGTGACGCTACCAGGCGTCCAGCTTCGATACTTTGCTGCATCAACGAGATGCCCAACCAAATGCAGCATATTTGCAAGAATAACTGCACATACCAGCGCAAGTGAGTGCAGGGCAATTGCACCTCCAAGCAGAGCCAGTGCACCAGCTGACTCTTCGAGAATGATGATGGCGACTGTCTCTGTTGATGGGTACGCGGTGCGATTCGCTATAATCATCTGCCCAGCAAATGCCGGGTCATGCTCATAGCGCCGAATCCACGGCACAAACCGAGCAATCTCCTCCAGCTCATGAATAATAAACAAGCCAAAACCAGCAAAGGCTACTAGCGCCTCCATCATTGCCTCCCTTCGTATACATTAAGATACGTTCGGAAAGCCTCCTCGCTATGAGCGCTCACCCCCGGCGAAGCGCGCCGTGTCATGTCGTGACCAATATTCATTTTGCTTATCTATTTTGAAACAGAGATACCAAGGCTATCCTCAATATATGCAACAACTTGCTTACGTCTCTGACTAAAGTCACGGTCGCCGTTCCAAGCTACTCTTTCATCTTCCTCATCCAAAACATACTGGAGAACAGATCGTTTGTCCTCATCAGCTATCTCTGGGTTAGTAACAATGTCAAGTAAGCTACATTGGTGCCCATTTATTTCATATTTTGGATCAGCTAAACTCGCTGCACGTGTCCAATCGTCGTTGCCGCTCAACTCAGTCACTTTCCACAATGCTATCGCATGCGGCGAGATCTCCCATGTACGATTGCCCGCTTCATCGGTGCGCTCAGTCAACTGCTGCTTTGGACAAACCAGCGTACCGTCAGCTGTTGTCAAAACAATAAGGTCTTTCCGGTCAACTGCTCTATCATTCTCTGCGAAATGTTTTAATACATCATCGAGACGCATGACCGGCCCCACCACATGAGCGAACGAAGCCTCGCTCTGTTCTTTTGGATCAGGAGAGATTGCCTCACCAAGTGAAGTATTGTGGCCGTTGTTGCTGCTCTCTCTGGAATTCCTCATAATCTATTTCACTCCTTTCTTTTGTAATTATATATTATACCATTGTTTATTTCCCTTCGTATGCAGCAAGGTAGGTCTGGAAGACTTCCTCGCCATGAGCGCTCACCCCCGGCGAAGCGCGCCGTGTCATGTCGTGGCCAATATTCATGCCGGCGGGGAATTTTTTGTATTGGAAGGAAGCATTGTTGTTGGTTGCCATTTTTTGCGGGATGTCGTGCGCGAGGTCTGGGTCGATATCGTGATCCCCTTCACTCACGACCACACCAACATGCTTGAGGCCTGGTGCAGCAAGATTGGCTTTGTAGTTTTCTTTGAGCGTGACATACTTTGCTAGGGTGCGATACGACAGGCCATTCACCTCATCATTACCACTGTAGCGATCTGGTAAGATATTATTACCGTAGAGGTTGCGCATGAGCGGGATCTGCCACTTGGGAGCCTGGCTAGCTGATGGTTCATAAAATGGCGCAATGAGAAGCACCCGCGAGAAGAGCCCATTACCATACTGTGCAAGCCACGTTGCCATATTGCCACCGCCAGAGTGGCCCGCTACCCCAACTTCCTCACCAAGGCCACTGACCTGGCGAGCACTCGTGGTCATATAGTTGACCATATCACTGAAGGAGATCTGACCATGGCGCTTCTTGTCGGCATAGCCATGCTGTGGCACGCGCGGCGCGTAAACGTTGTAGCCCTGCTCGTAGAATACATTGGCAATATCTGCCATATCACTGGCGCAGCCGCTAATGCCGTGGATAAGTAAGATAGCTTTAGCTGTTTTCTTGCCGTGCGTCTTGGCAAACGAGCGGCATTCGCTGCGCAGGCCAGCCTCTGCTGTATCGTGGGCAATTTGCTGATTAATAGCCGCCATCGAGCCGTCATAATCTAGTCGCTTGATATCTGCTGTGCGTAGTTCTGCCTTCTGGGCGGGCCACAAGAAGGCAGCTGCAATGGCAATCGCGCCGACTGCAACGATGCCGCCAATAAGCGTGGCAATTACTTTTATAATTCCGGCTTGGGGTGAGGAAGAATCTTTCATACGCTATAGTATGGCGAATAGTTGCCAATATAGCAAGACCACCCTACTGAGAGAGTGGTCTTGGTCTCAGTCTGATGCGTATCGCTTACGACTCTGCTTTGCGGCCCGCTACCAGCAGGTAGAGGTTGCCACCAAGTGCGGCACCAATCAAGGTACCGGCAATCACCTCAAGGCTCAGCCGGCTATAGCCAGTCTCGCCACGGCTTGCTTGTGCGCCAGTAAAGCTACTGTCTGGTGCCTCTGTTGCAGCAATAGCCACTGCTGGGTTGAGTGTTGCACTCTTTGCACGCAGTTCGTGTGGCAAGTGTTTGATATCTTGGACTGACGATGTGTCCACCGAAGCCTGCACCTGAGTCAGCAAGCCACCAGCCACGATAGCGGCAGCGGTCAAAGATAGGCCAATTCCCACTGCCTGGCCTGTTTGCTTAAGCTCGGCCACGCGCGACACAGCAGCTGCAATGCCAAACATTAGCACTGCTGCGCCGACGAGCTCAACACCAAAGACCGCCCAACTAAAGGTAGTAAAGTGCTCAAAGCTGAGCTTGAAGGCACTCCCACTCAAGCCGTTGAGCACAACGACAGCCAGCGCGCCACCAAGCAGCTGAGCAATCCAGTAGAATGGCACCAGCGCTGTCTTGAGCTTGCGCATCGTCCAGAGGCCAAAGGTAACCGCTGGGTTGATATGTGCGCCAGACACTGCACCCACCGCCACAGCAATCACAAGCAGTGTGAGGCCAAGGTAGAGTGGTGCAAATTGAGTTGCCGCACCAATTGCGGCAATGGTGAGCATAAATGTACCAAGCAGCTCAGCAAAAATAATGTTGAGCAAGTTGCTCGGCAAAGCTGACTCACGCCGCTTATGAACAATAGTCTTGGTGGCTGATGTGGTCGATGCAGCCTTTACGGTTGGTGCAGCCTGAGGCTGGGAGGCCGAGTCTTTCGCGGCCGATTTTTTGGTCGAAACGGCTTTTTTGGTAGCCATACGTCCCTCCTTACTAGGTTGATACTACGCCTTTAGTATATCACATCACCCTGTTTGTCGGCGATATCAGATGTCGATTGTGCCAAATAATGCTATACTAAAGACATGGGACAATATATGAAACAAGACCAAACGCGCAGTGAGCTGCAAGAGCGTATCGCGGCTGATCTCCGCGCCAAAGCAGCTGCCAGCAGCCACACTGGTGATGGCACCGCACCAGCAAGCGGTGATACTGGCGTCGAGCAATCCGAATATCTCAAAGGCACCAAGCAAACAACGACACTAGCTGGGGTGTGGCTGGTTGTTGGTTTTCTTGCGCTGCTTACCTTTGGCTTTTTTGTTGCGCTAACCATCAATGGACAACAATAACGGAGTGACAGTATGACAAACCTTGACGCTATCCAGCAAAAGCTACTCCTGGCCGTGAGCCAATCGACCACCCCGCGCGAAGTACTGCGCCACGAGGAATTGCGCGCACTGTATGGACATATCACATCACTCCCCCCAGCGGAGCGTGGCCCATTTGGCAAGCGTGTTAATGAGCTCAAGCAAGCCCTGCAAACTGCCATCGAGCACCGCCTCGAGGAGCTCGAGACTGTTGAGCGCACACCGATTGACGTCACGGCGCCAATGGATATCAACACTGCTATTCCAGCATTACTGCCAACAAACCAGGGGTCAATCCACCCCCTGATGCAAGAGATCGAGCGGATTAGCGATATCTTTTACCGCATGGGGTTTGTGGTAGAAGAGTCGCGCGAGATCGATGATCAGTTCCATATGTTCGAGAGCCTCAACTTCCCCAAAGGCCACCCCGCCCGCGATGATTACGACACCTTCATGACGGTCGAGACAGACGCGCAGGGCGACCGCCTGATCGCGCCGGCTCACACTAGCACTATGCAAAACCGCGTCCTGACCACCTATCGCCACAATTTGGATGCGGGTGAAGCAATCGCCGCCATCGTACCCGACCGCGTCTTCCGCAATGAAGACCTGGATGCCCGACATGAGCACACCTTCTACCAGGTGGAGGGTGTCTATGTAGCTAAGGGGGTTAACGTCGGCAACTTGATTGCGACCTTGCAGGAATTTTTGCAAAGCTACTACGGCAAGCAGCTTGATGTGCGGGTCAATCCCTTCTACTTTCCCTTCACCGAGCCAAGCTTTGAGTTTGCCCTGAGCTGCCCCTTCTGCGAAGGCAAAGACCCCGGCTGCAAGGTGTGTAGCGGTGAAGGCTGGGTGGAGCTGATTGGCTGTGGCTTAATCCACCCCAACGTGCTGCGGGCAGCCAACATCGACCCCGATACCTATACCGGCTTTGCCTTTGGCTGCGGCATCGACCGCCTCGTGATGATGAAATACGGCATCGAAGACGTGCGGCATTTCGAGAGCGGTAAGTTGGATTTTTTGCGGCAGTTTTAGCCTCGTCTATTCGTTTTATAACCAAGGTTCACCATATGCATCATGATAATGAGCTCTTTGTCACCGCCCAGGCGCTCCTCGAGCAGCGACACACATCACCAGTTCACACTGTGGCAGCAGCTTTGCGTTGCCAATCCGGCGAGGTGATATCCGCAGTCAATATCGACCATTTTCTTGGCTTCGTCTGCGCCGAGACAGCCGCACTGGCAATCGCTATTAATCGAGGTGTTTACGATTTCGATTCGATCGTCGCTGTACGCAAAAATGATGATGCAGGAAAGGTCGGAATTGTCGACATGTGTGGCAAATGCCGTCAGATCTTTCACGATTATGCGCCAGGTATTACTGTCTTAACTACAAACGGCCCGCAGGCAATCGAGCATATCTTCCCTCATGCTTTTACTCGCCAACGTACAAAAATCCAAGAAGCTATTAAGCGGTAATATGCCCATCACCGAGACTTGGACAAACAGCGAAGATTCGACCGATGGTTATTATTATTATTTATACCCGCAAAAAAATTACATTCAAGAGATAGACCTTTCTCATAGAAAATACAAGGCATTTGCCCTGTATTTTCTATGGAGTACACTAATCTATCGATTAATCGTCAACGGCCAACTCAGCTCGACACTCTTCAGCTTTTTTAGGCTGTTGAGTGGTGTGAGATCCTTCACCTCGGTGTTTTTGAGAGAAACAAAGGTGAGATTCTTTGCATGTTGAATGCCTTCGAGGTTCTTTATCTTCTCCCACGACTCTGCGCCATCACGGACGCTGAGGTCGAGCGTAGTTAGCTTTTCGAGATCTGAGGCAAGCATGGGCTGTGCATCACCGCGCTTTGTATGGGTCACTTGGGCAATAGCTTGATTGAGCTTGTTGCGGAGACGCCAATCGGGCACGCTCACCACCGCGTCCTGTGGCTTATCAGCAGCAGTCTTTTCTTGGTAGACCCGTACATAGTCGACCTGCATATCTTTTGCGACTTCGTAATCCTTAGGGCTAGCCTTCTTGTATGGCTCATTGAGGCCGCCGATCTGGTGATTCAAGCGAATGAAGAGTTTATTAGCCGCCTTGGCAAAGGGCCAGTTTGCATCATCTGGCGTCACGCGGTGTACCATGTGCCCATCATAGTAGAATTCGATCGTCCCATCCTTCTTATTCAAGACACCGTAGGTATGGAAGGCAGTTTGTGTATTGCCGACAATATTCCGATCGAGAACGTGCTGGTGCTGGTGTGAACGCTCTTTATTACCCTGGCGTGGCTGCGTATGGACATTAGCTTGCAACCAGCCCGAATCATAGCCACGCGACTCGAAGACATCGAGCTCACCACTGGTTGGCCAATTGAATGTTGTGCTTGTGAGCCAAAATGACGTCCAGCTTGCTCGAGCACCACTGTTCTTGTTACCCTCTGGCAGCTTGATAGACGCCTCGTAATAGGTACCTGGCCCCCAGGCATAGGCGACACTTTTGTCTTTCCAGTCGCTGAGGTAGTGTGAGTTTACCATCCCTGTCGAGAAGGCAGCATGACCAGCCTGGCATGGTTTGCCATTTTTATCATGCTGCGCTAGAAGATGGAGTTTACCGTCGTACTGACGCACCATGTCTGTCCGAAAGCGCCCTTCCATACCTGACGCAAGATCAAAACAGCCCGTCGGTACAGCCCATTTGGTTGTGTCGAGTTTATTACCGTCAAATTCATCACTCCACACTTTTTTATAATGTGCCTGTACATCACGCGGCAGATGATCGACTGCCGATGCTGACTGCGCTATGGCAAAGTTTGTACCCATTATAGCGCACGCCATGGTGAGCCCAAGCGTCAAGCCGGCTTTTGCTTGTTTTGTTGCTCGTGTTGCCAACATATCCCCTCCTTATGTTCGTTAGCTGTTCTTATTTAATCACAGCTACTCTGCTTTGCCAAACACAAGACAATAACTTTATCCATATTTTTTGCAAGCAAGATAGTCTATTTTGATCATATACATCGATCTGCCAGAGGTCATTTTTTGCACGAAGAAGCAATATATGGCGTATGTATTATACTCCGAAATACGTTGTGGTTTTTGCTACCTCTGTTTGACAAATCTCACGCGAGGATTTACAATAGCGACACTACATGAAGGTCGTGAGGAGAGATTATACCCGGTACTATTCAAATACGTACTTTCAGACGAAAAACACGTGCTATGCGTAACGCCGATATTACGATTGAGCCGGATGATATTCTCGAGCAGGTAGCGGTCACTCACGAGAGATTGACCACGACGGATATCAGGTAATTTCGCTTCAAAGTCGACTTTCATATCAACATAACCCTAACTCGTGAGGTATTTTTCCATGAGACTCTATTTATCATCCTGCACCGTTCCTGCACCAGACCAGCTCTTCGCATTGATTGGCAAAGAGCCGGCCGAGACGAATATTGCACTGATTCCCAACGCGCTAGACTGCTACATCCGGCGAATTCGTATGCTTCGCATCACTGAGGCGAGGGAGATGTTTCGCTCACTTGGCGTCGAGAAGAGGCCTGCTGTGATTGACCTAAAGCACTTTGCCGATCCAAGGCTAAAGAATCATCAATATCTCGCTCTCAAACATTATGACTTAATCTGGGTGCTTGGCGGCAATACCTTTATGTTGCGCGATGCTATGGCACAGACTGGCTTTGATGATATACTACGCCGCTTACTCAATGAGGACGCCGTCGTCTACGGTGGAGCAAGTGCTGGTGCAGTGGTCGCTGGTGCCAGCTTGCGCCATATTGCTGCGCTCGATAAACCAGAGTTTGCCGAGTACATTGTGTGGGATGGCCTCAAACTGCTTGATAAGACTATCTTACCTCACGCCGATACTCCAGCATTTGCCAAGACAGTGGCAAAGCTTACTCAGGAGCGAGATGATGTTATATTCCTGGGTGATAGGCAAGTTTTGATTCAGAATGGAGCAGATTACTCGATACACGACGCCGAGTAGTGATGAGTTTTCTTTGTCGAAAAACTAAACTACTCATCCCCACGCTGAGGTCGTTCGAGCAACTGTGGCTCGCTCTGGCGTTCACCACCAGCAATACGCACGACATCCTTGTCCATCTTACCGAGCTCGCGATAGGTTGTGTTGTAGTGGCCGACTGTTGTGGCGAGGCTCTTGCCCATTTTGCCCAGCAATTCATCAAACTTCTTGATATGCGTCGCAAGCTGGCCAACCCGTAGCTGAATATCCTTGGCTTGCTCTTCGATCTGGAGGCTACGCAGTCCCTGCAGCACCGTCTGCAAATATGCCAAGAAACTGGTTGGGCTAACGATAATCACCCGCCGATCGCGAAAGGCATACTCAATAAGATCGCGGCTCGAGCCACCCTGCCCTACATTGTTGATAAGCAGATCATAATACAGTGACTCACTGGGGATAAACATAAAGGCAAAGTCCATTGTGTCCTCATTTGGGCGAATATATTTGCTCGTTTCATCGATGCGCTGCTTAAGGTCAAGCTTAACACGGCCAAGTAGCTGCTGACGCTCATCTTTATTCGTAGCATTGATCATCCGGTTGTAGTTCTCGAGGCTGAATTTGCTATCGATCGGCAGCACGCGTCCCTTGTCAAGAAAGATCACCGCATCGACCGCCTCACCGTCAGCAAAGCGATATTGCATCTGATACTGAGCCGGTGGCAATACATTCTCAAGCACGCTCTGCAGATAATATTCACCAAAGACACCGCGCTGCTTGGGGTTTTGCAGAACGTTTTGCAGTGTCTTAAGCTCATCTGCTACATCGACGACGCGTCGATTAGTCTCATCCAGCTTGGTGAGGCGCTGCGTCACATCGGCCACCAGCTTGGCACTCTCGGAGAGCTGCTTCTGGACTGACGTTTGCATAGCAGCGCCCGAGCGCTCGAGCTTATCCCCGACCGACTGCTGCATAGCGGCTATCGTGCGCGACAACTCCGTCACGTCGCTCTTGAGAAGCGCCACCGACTGCTGATCTTTCAGCTCATTAAGCTTCGCCAGCAGCAGACTCAGCACTACCCCGCAGCCAACGAGGACAACAGTAAGAATAATTCCAAACACAAGAGAAAGTTCCATATCTCTAGTATAGCATTTCCCCAGAAACAGTCACTCATGTTTTATTGAGCGGGGCGTGTCAGCTTCTTGTGAGTGTGTCTTTCTCATTTAGCACAAAGAGTAGAAGTGTCGTAATGAGTTTTTTAGCGCTAGCGCGAGAAGTCTGATATTCTCAGGGAATATCTACAGTGTCGCAAGATACATCAATACAATGATCGCCACCATTGCACCAAGTGTGACTGCTAGGTTGCGCAGGCGCGAGATCCACGAAAACACGCCAATGCTCAATGCCATCAAAATCGTAATAACTGGCACTACGACATACCATGACGATGCTGCCAGCCACGTAAGCACTGGCCAGAGACCCACTGCCGTCGCAAGCATAACAAGAGCAGGACGATACACCCGGCGCTGCACCAAAAATATAAGCCCGACAATCACTGCCACAACCATTGCGCTCAAGACTGTATAGAATGTGGGTGTGCCACAGCTTGCTGGATTGGCGCTACCAAGGCCACAAACCGCACCAAATACCCCAAGGTTGGCAACGAGCAGTAGTACTGCACTTGTCACCACGCCAGTAATGGCCGCGCCTATCATAATCTGCCCCATATCTGGCCACGATAAGTTCACAAAATGCTCGGTGTCTTCGGATGTATCGAGCACACCACCCTGAGCAAAGGGGTTGTCGATTGCTCGGCTGTGGTCGAGCCCATCGTCAAGCACCGTCTTGGTGATGGTCGCCGTCTTGGCAGTTTTTGCTTTTTTAGCTTGGCGCGCTGCCTCCGCCACCTCATCTGGGTCGGCGGTGCGTGCGTATATCTGTTCGTCCATATTATCTAGCTCCAATTCCTTACTGGGAGCTATTATATTATGTTTTTGCCGATTTTGCTAGTCTGCGCCAGAATTTTTTGTGACGTGGCACGTACCATACAGCGCCCAGCAGTGCAATGGCCACCCCACCAGCAACATCAAGCGGTGTATGTACCAGTGCTGCCACGCGGCCAAGACACACCAACACCGTCATAACAAATAGCGCTACGGTGAGTAGTCGCCGGCGCGTCACATACCATACCGCTAAGGTAAGAAACATCGCAAAGAGTGCATGATCGGACGGAAAGCCGGGATTATTGAGATAGAGCGCACCTGGGTCGGTGCCGAGCTTTTCAAATGGCCGGAGCGTCTCGGGTTGCCAGAGCGCACCAATAACTTTCGCACACCAATAGGACGTCAGGCCAGCCATAAATACGCGTGTGTAACGTTGGTAGCGTTGGGCTTGAGGTGCACGAAAAAACAGTGCAAAAAGAGCTACAGCGACAATCGGGATCATAAGCCCATCAGCAACCAAGCGAACAATGGCATTCATACCCCTATTATACCACTGCTCGGGGGTTTTGTGTGATGGATTTAATCCACATCTGAGATTACTTTTGTATCTGTCGAGCAGGCTGCTGATTTGCCTTCGGGACATCGAGCAACTTTCCAACCGCATTGATGATCTGCTGGATGACTGTTGGCTTGGTCGATTGTTCCATCTTCGAGCGCGCTGGTGGAGCTTTGATAACGTTAGCTGGCGGCATGTTGATCGTATTGGCTGGGGGTCTTTGTACTTCAGGAGGTCGCTGTGCTTTTGGCTTGGTTTGCTCCTTCTTCCTGACATTGGCAATCACAACATTAATACGGTCGTCGTCAAGGACTTTTTTGTATGACACTTCTGCGCTGTCGCCACCAGTGTATTCTCCACCAGCTTGCTGAGCAATTTGGTTCGGATTGCAGGCTTCGGGATTCTTAACACTGCAAATGCGGGCAAGTGGGCATGCATTACAGGCCGCTTGGCCAATCCGCTCCTGCGCAATCCGCCGTGCATTTTCTTGCCAGGCTGCAATCTCCTCCGGCGAATGCTTGGTTGGTGCTTTGGCAAGCTGCTCACTCATTCGAAAAACACCTCTGTTGCAATACATTTACTCGCAATACCGCGCGCAGTGAGCCCCTGCCACATCGCTCGCGTAAATGCAACTGAACCACACACTAGGTAGTGTGCCGCTGGGTTGATACATGTATCGAGGTCAATTCGCCCGTGGTGTATCTTGGGTGGGACTGTTGCCTGGCGCGTCACGAAGTGGTGGAGCGACAGCTGCGGGTAGCGCATCTCATATATAGCAAGGTCGGCCGCAAAGACGATATCATCGACAGTTCGATTGCTATATATGAGCTGAATATTCCGATGCGGATCACGCGCACATTCACTCTTGATAATGCTCCACACTGGGCTTATACCGACTCCAGCCACAATCCCCACTAGCGGGCGATCTGTCAGTGGATTAAAATACCCATACGCCGCCGAGAATGTTAGTTGGTCACCAACCTGCCGGCTACACAGGTAGTGGGAATATTCGCCACCAATATCCTTCACGGTAATGCTCAGATGTGTTTCGCCGGGCCAACTCGATAGGCTATATGCCTTACCCTCAGGCGTGCGCGACTCTGGCTTGATGACGGTAATGTATTGTCCGGCCGTGTAGCGAAATGGTGCGTCGCCTTTGGTATCAAACACCAGCGTCGTCACATCGCGTGTGTGCTGAATCACTTGCTGGATTGTCCCTGTATAGTACTGCATCAGTGCACCACGCATTCTGCCACATAGCGTTGCATAATGTGCTGAGCCTGGGCCATCTCCTCGTCGGTAAAACTCGTTTCATCGCAAAAGCGGCTACTCACCAGCGTATCGCTTGCAATAAAATGCTGCAGGGCAAAGCGCTGTGCACCTTGCACCATCTGCCCGACCGCATCGAAGTCTGCTGGCTCAAGCTGTCCCCGCACAATCGTCGTGCGAAACTCGTGATCGACCCGGCTTCGGATGAGGTCGATACTTTCCATAATCGCATCTGTGTCAATTGGCCGCGCAGCAATTTCTACATACTTTTCCAGTGGTCCCTTAATGTCCATTGCTACAAAGTCGAGCAGTTGCTCATCTAGCATCTGGCGCAGCATCGCTGGGTGGGTCCCATTGGTATCGAGCTTGATGAGGAAACCGAGCTGCTTGATAGCCCGAATGAAGTCAGGCAAATCCTCACTCATCGTTGGTTCACCACCACTGATCGCGACGCCATCAAGCAAGCCAACCCGCCGCGCAAGAAAATCAAGAATCTCCGCCTCAGGGATGCAGCCAATGTACTGCTCAGGTAAGACGAGTTCTGGATTATGGCAGTAACCGCAGCGCATATTGCAGCCAATCAAGAAGACTGCCGCACAGGTGTGGCCTGGGTAGTCGACTGTACTGAACTTTTGGATACCACCGATCTGAACCATCACCATCCTCCCTTCTTGCTGTCATTCATTTAGGCATCAATTGTATCGGCTGCTTTGTCGTAGTGGTAGCGCAGCGCAAACTCTGCTTGCTTGCCCTTGTTCCATTGCTGCACTGGGCGCAAATAGCCCACCACCCGCGAATATATCTCACACGGCTCCTGGCACTGCGGGCACGCCTCATGTTCACCACGCAGGTAGCCATGATTCTTGCAGACACTAAAGCTCGGACTGATCGTAAAGTATGGCAAGCGATAATTGTGGCAGATTGTTCGCACGAGCCCTTTGAGCGTCGTAGGGTCATCCATCCGCTCACCGAGGAAGAAGTGGATGACAGTGCCGCCAGTATATTTGGTCTGCAATTCGTCTTGGAGGTCAAGTAACTCAAAGAGATCGTCGGTGTAATTGACCGGCAGGTGTGTGCTGTTGGTGTAGAACGGCGCTGGCACCGCCTTGCCAATACCGTTGGCAAAATGCGCTGCTTCTGGGTAGTCGCGCTGGTCGATCTGCGCCAGGCGGTAGGTCGTGCCTTCGGCTGGCGTTGCCTCAAGATTATAATTATTGCCAGTTTCTTCTTGGAATTTCACGAGCGTCTCACGCATTAGATCGAGCGTCCGCTCGGCAAATTTCCGCCCCGCAGCCTGACCAATGTCCACACCAAGGAGATTGAGCGCCGCCTCGTTCATGCCAATCAAGCCAATTGTCGAGAAATGATTCTTCCAGTATTCACCAAAGCGCTGCTTGATATCGCGCAGATAGAACTTGGTATAGGGGTACAGGTTAGCATCGGTTAGGCGCTCGAGTGTTTTGCGCTTAACTTCGAGACTATCACGCGCTTGCTCCATCAGGTGGACGAGGCCAGCCCGAAACGCTACTTCGTCACTCGACTTTAGTGCCAAGCGGGGCAAGTTAATCGTCACCACACCAACTGACCCCGTCATTGGGTTACTCCCAAACAGGCCACCACCACGATACTCCAGCTGGCGATTGTCAATCCTCAGGCGGCAGCACATACTACGCGCATCTTCTGGGCTCATATCACTATTCACAAAGTTGCTAAAGTATGGAATGCCGTATTTTGCACTGGCTTCCCACAGGTTGTCAATCACAGGATTATCCCAGTCGAAGTCGGCAGTGATGTTATACGTCGGAATCGGAAAAGTAAAGACCCGTCCGTTGGCATCACCCTCCGTCATCACCTCAAGCAGTGCCCGATTGAAGGTATTCATTTCATCCTGGTAATCACCGTAGTTACTCTCTTGCATCTCTCCGCCAATGATCACCGGTGTGCCTGCCATATGCTTAGGACATTCGAGGTCAAGCGTGATGTTCGTAAACGGCGTTTGGAAGCCAACACGCGTCGGCACATTAACATTAAAGATGAATTCTTGCAGCACCTGCTTTACCTCATCGTACGCTAGTCCATCCGCTCGAATAAATGGTGCGAGCAAGGTGTCGAAATTGCTAAAGGCTTGAGCACCAGCTGCCTCACCCTGCAGTGTGTAGAAGTAGTTCACGACCTGGCCGAGCGCTGTGCGAAAATGTCGGGCTGGCTTACACGAAATCTTGTTTGGCACACCAGTGAAACCCTGCCGGAGCAAATCCATTAAGTCCCAGCCCACACAATACACACTCACAAGGTTAAGGTCGTGGATATGGAGGTCACCAGACCGATGAAGACGACCAATCTCTGGGCTGTAGATTTTATTTAGCCAGTAGGTTTTGCTCACCTCACTTGAGATGTAATTATTAAGGCCCTGGAGACTGTAACCCATGTTGGAATTCTCATTAACCCGCCAATCAAGCTTGAGCAAATATTGGTCAATCAGGTCAACATGTGCACTCGCAGCAATCTCGCGCAGCTTTTGATGCTGATCGCGATAAATAATATACGCCTTGGCGGTCTTTTTATATGGCGAGCGCAGCAAGGTATCCTCTACCGCATCCTGCATCTGCTCCACCGTGAGTGTATCATCCGCTATAGTCTGCTGCGCCTGGGTAATCGCCGCCTGAGCTAACTGATAGGCCTCTTCCTCAGCAAACTCACCCGTCTCCAGGCCAGCTCGTTCGATTGCTGCCATAATTTTTGTGTCGTCAAATGCCACGATGCGCCCATCGCGTTTGGTAATTGTGTGATACATATCCCTCCCTTTACTTGCCACGGCAGCACGCGCGCCACGGCATGAGTGTTTATCCTTGTTTTTTATGATTGTGCAAGCATTGATTACTAGTGTCATAGACACCATATATAGCGCTTACTATGCACTATACTACTCTATATACTGTGGGTCAAGCGTAATATTCACAACCGATACGCTGGCACGACCTCTGTTATATGAAGCATGTGACTGTGGTCGGAGCAATTTGTTGTTATTTTTATTCAGCAACACCGTAACCCACCAAAAGTCGATCAATCACAGAGTCTCTACATTCAATATAGAGCACAGCCCCAACAAACTACGCACTATTGATCCACTCTCGCAAGCATGGTACAATACGGAGGCGCCACGCAGTGATGGGCCGTCGCCAAGTGGTAAGGCACCAGGTTTTGGTCCTGGCATTCGGGGGTTCGAATCCCTCCGGCCCAGCCAAGTTATCATTGTTACCAGCCTTTTGTCGGCTGGTAATTTTTTATCGCGACTTTATCTGGGATGTCTGTTCGATCACGCCCTCACTCGGGTTTTGCCTATTTTGAGCATTAGCTCTTCAAGTTTTTTATTTCTCTGGCAGATCAAAGTTGATCGGACTGCGATATTTCAACCTAACACTGAAGCCTAATACTCTCGAAAACACCAACTACAGTGATACTCCTCGGAGAGTGTGGAGGAGATGCGGTAAAATTAATAGCGGTTTTTTACTATTGAGGCACCCTAGGCTGATCGTTCATCAATCACGAGTGGATTTTTAAGCCATTTGCTTCGCGTACCACAAGCACCACTGCCACACCAAGTAAGCCTGTAAATACTACTGTCCACCAGCCATTGAGTAATGGCAAGGTCGCCCCAAAGAGGCCCGATTCACTCATTGGCACAGCGAGAAAACACCACAGCGCCACACCAAACCACGCTGCACTGACTGCAACTAGGCATGCCTGCGAAATACGGCGCGACCCCCGCGACATATCCATTGAGAGCAAAAATGGCAAGCCGCCCAGCTCAAGCAGCGGCAATACGCCAGCCAAGAGAGCAGCTACCACTCCCCCGCCAGCCATATGCCACCCGCTCGTGATATCAGCAAACTTCTCAAAGGTAAAAAGCTGCGTGATGATCAAAAACGTTACGACGATACCAAGCGCAAGACGCCGCCAATATGCAGGATCGTGCTGCAAATGCTCTGGAAAAATCGCCTGAAATAACCCAAGCCAAAATCTAATCATACGCTGCTTCATAACTTTATCATATCAGATATTACCCTGTTTTACACGCATTTCCTTGCACTTGTGCCACATGTTCGCTACTATAGAGGGAGCGAACGTTACAAACATAAACATTTTTTATACATACTTGTATCAGTCGCTCTCCGATATATCCACCACAACAGAACGCCCGAGTGCCTATGGCATGCTCGGGTGTTTCTTTTGTATAGAAAGGGCTAGTCATCTACTGGGAGCGAATGCTCTGCACGCCAAGCCGCAATGTTGCCGTGGTGGCCACTGAGCAATACCTCGGGTACTGCCAACCCCTGCCACACCTCTGGGCGTGTATATTGCGGAAACTCCAGCGTCTGACCATCACTAAAGCTCTCGATCGCTGCGCTCATCTCGCCACCAAGGACACCAGGGATCAGTCGCACAATTGAGTCGATAATCGTCATCGCGGGCAGCTCACCACCAGTCAGGACATAGTCGCCCACTCGGAGCGCTTGGTCTACCACCTGCATAATTCGCTCGTCGTACCCTTCGTAACGCCCACAGATGAAGATGTAGCCATGGTCGGTCTGACTATACTGCTGCGCAAGCGCCTGGTGCCAGCGCTGACCACGCGGCGTCATGATGAGTACTTTGGCAGTCGGGTCGCGTTCTTTGGCGTGCCGCACCGCCCTCCAGAGCGGCTCAACGCGTAGTAGCATACCATCGCCACCGCCATATGGCGTGTCGTCGACCGTGCGGCGTGGGCCAAGCCCAAATTGGCGCAGATCGATTGTCGTCAGCTCCACTAAGCCTCGCTGCTGCGCCTTCCACAGCATCGAAGCCTCAAACACGCCAGAAAACATCTCTGGAAACAGGCTAATCACTTGGAATTTCTTCATCTCTCCCAGTGTAGCAAATTACTGCAAGACCGTCTAACATATTGCGCGAGAGATTTTTGGGTCTTTACGCTTATGTTTTTTATTTGTTATACTGGTTATGCTATGGACTTTGGATCAGAGACAGGCAATACTACCGCGCAGCGCCTCGAGCTATCGAGCCGGCGTACGACCATCACGCCGCTCAACGAGAATATTACCCTCGAGCAGTTCGACGGTGAGGCAGCGGTGTCTCGACACCTTGTGGAGCCGGCGATTGCCAATATCTCGATCGATACCGAAGCCACCCGCCACGATCCACACCATACTCACGGCTACAATCCACCAAGGTACCAACCCCATTATGGTTTACTGATTGTGATCATTGGCATCTTACTTTTGCTTATTGCCGGTATTGCTGGCCTGACGAATATTTTGAGCCGGTTGCGGTAGTATATGAGAGCCTTTTTGGCGTCACTCGCTCACTCACTACGTCATCCGGATAGCATATAAAACTTGTTGTTATATAAGCTCATACAGCTACCACTTTAGTCTCTGCTACGCTATACATTCATCCAACAAAAAAACTGCCTCCACAGCAGTTTTCTTGCACAAATAAGGCTCTCAAACCTTGTTGGTTTGCTCGCAAAGAGCTTTTATTTTTTCTCGCAGTTCGTTTCTGAACTGGTTGTATTATATATCAAGGTCGTCGAGTTCTGCAAGCTCTTGGCGAGACTTTTTTGCAAAATCCGATTCGCTCTCATCATCGTTATCCACCGTATCAGTGGTTAAGTTATCCACAGACTGGGATGCTGCGGTGTGTGGCTCATCATTGTTCACCACCTTGAGATTGTAGCGAGCACTGTTCTTCGTGCCAAGCGCGCGCAGCAAGGTGCGCAAACTCTGCGCCGTACTGCCCCGCCGGCCAATCACACGACCGAGATCCTCCGGATTGACGGTGAGTGTCAGTAGCACACCCTTCTCGTCGATCACCCGATCGACCACCACGTCGTCTGGATGTTCCACCAGCGACTTTACGACATATTCGACAAACTGTTGATCAATTGTCGCCATAGCTTTCTTCTTTCCCTCCTTATGCTGTCATTCAGATTTATTGTGATTGTGCTTTCATTGTAGCATACCGGCTGGATTCTACCAACATACAGCGCGTACGGCTCTATACACTGAGCCTTCTGACGTCTCTGCATACCCTTTCCTAGTGAACGAGTGAAATATACGACTGCTCTTTATCAGAGCCTTCTCTTGCGTTGCCTCTCCCCAGCACTATATTCAGATAGAATAGATTGAGATAACCGATTGCTGGCTCTGGTTGGGAGGGTGATATCAGCCTTTGCAATATTCTTGAGAAAAGCAGTAGTAGGTAGAGACCAAGCAAATCGACATTTTTGCAATTCAGATTATAACAATATCGATAATTACAAAACTGCTCCACGATACGCGGAGCAGTTGGTATGCATGTCACAAGAGAGTTGCTTTAGGCTTCTGCTTCTTCCTGAGGTTGGTGCTTACGCAGCTTCTCTGGGTTGCGGACTGCCTTGTGCTTGTCGCCAGCAGGCTGCTTGACCCACTTTGGTAGCGATACACCAGCAGCAGCCAACAGCTTGACCACACGTGGTGTTGGCTGGGCACCATTATCAAGATACTTCTGAGCAAGCTCGGTGTTGATGTGAGCTTCTTTGGTGTGCGGGTTGTAGTTGCCAACATAGGCCACCACACGACCGCTTGATGGATGGCGCTGAGCCTCTTGTACGGCGAGCCGGTACACTGGGTAGGCTTTGCGGCCAAGACGTTGCAAACGAATTGCGAGCATAAATAAAACTTCCTTTTCTTGACTTATATTTGCGTTAGTTCGTTCTGTACAAGTCTACACTGTTTGGCTGGCGATGTCAATTTGTTGCTTATCTGCAGGTCAAAACTTGTCTGAGCTCTTGGCTGACTCTTCTGTCTTCTCTGTTTGAGCCTCTTGCTGCTGGTAGGCTGCCAAAGCAGCGCGAGCGGCCTTTTGCTGGGCGGTCTGCTTGCTAGGGCCAGTGCCGCGGCCCATCAGCCGATCATTGACAAAGACACCAAGCGTAAAGGTTTTGTCGTGGTCAGGGCCATCCTCCGCCAAGACACGATATACTGGCGTAGCACTGTCGATCCGTTGACTCACCTCTTGTAAATGGCTCTTAGGGTCGCGCCACGAGCCATCGGCTAGGATGGCATCAAGCTTACTAATGGTATACTTGGCAATAAACTCGGCTGCCGCCTCATAGCCTCGTTCCAGGTAGATCGAGCCAATCACGGCTTCATACGCATTAGCCAGAATCTGCCGGTGCGCTCGCTTACTGCCATGCTTCTCACCTCGGCTCATCCGGATGAGCGAACCATAGCCGAGCGCTTCACCCGAGTCGGCATTACTCTCAGTATTGACCAGCGCTGCGCGCCAGCTCGTCAGGATACCCTCTGGCTCGGCATAGTGTTGGTAGAGATAGTCGGTTACCGCAAGTTCCAGCACAGCATCGCCCAAGAACTCGAGGCGCTCGTTGTGCTCAGTAACGGATTTTTTGTGTTCATTGACATAACTGCGGTGGGTGAGTGCAGTGATTAAGAGCTGAATATCGCGATATTCAAACCCGAGCACTTGCTGCGCCCACGCTTGGTACGGGCCAGTTGGCATGCCAGACATAGTAACTCCTTTCGTTTCTGTCGTTATAGACGCTCCTCGCGGATGCGTTTCTTGGCTTTGAGCATAAGCTTGGCAATATCCTCGTACTCGATGAGGTCAAGTGCTTTACTAAAGGGAAACCACTTGATGCCATTCATCCATTCTTCTTTTTGGATCTCGTTGCCACTGGTGCGGACGCGGGCGAGATAGATCTGCGTCGTCATCAGGACGAGCTTATCCATCCGGCGGTAGCGAAAGTGAATTTTGCCCAGCCAGCCCAGCATATCAAGGTCGTGCAGCCCAGCCTCTTCGCCGATCTCACGGCGTGCTGTTTGCACTGCAGTCTCCCCTTTCTCAATATGCCCTTTGGGGATCGTCCAGCGATCCTTAGCATCCTGAATTAGGAGGATTTCGAGTTTGTTGTCGCTATTGTAGCGGAATACAATGCCGCCAGCCGTCGGTTCACGAACAATTTCCTGAATAGACGGCTTGCGACGGCCAAAATATTTTTTAAACCGATTGAAGTGTCGGTCAAAGTGTGACGGTGTTGGCATCGTCTGGTGTCTCCCCAGGCAAGTTGCGATAGGCGGTGCCGAGCACACCGTTGATAAACTTGCTTGAATTATCCGAACCAAACGCTTTGGCAAGCTCCACTGCTTCGTTAATCGCCACCTTGGGTGGAACAGTTGCACGGCAGTGCAGCAATTCGTAGAGGCCAAGTCGCAAGATATTGCGGTCGACACGAGCAATCTGATCAAGTGGCCACTCTGGCGCAATTGGTTGTAAGTGAGCGTCAAGCGCAGCCTGCGTCTCGATCACCCCAGCAACGAGCGTATCGACAAAGGCTCGATCGCCAATGATCGACTCATAACGCTCAAGATTGCGCGCCAGAATCTCTCGTGGCACGGCCTGCGGATCGTTCGCCTGCTGGCGGAATTCATATTCGTACAATGTTTGGAGTGCAACTATACGCCCAAGATGACGGTTCGAAGCCATTTGGTTGGTTCTTTCTTTTGTTAAAATTCTTTGCTATCGACGAAAAGCTAGCGAGCTGCTTTGGCAGCGCCAGTCTCGCGCTTGGTCGTCTTGACCTTGACTGGTGAGGTTTTATTGACCATGCGAGCAAGCTTGAGGCGCAGATGGCTGCGGCGCAAACCGGTTTTGCGTGGGCTACTCTGTTTTTTTGGTTGAGCCATAGTAAAAATCTCCTTCTCTTTAGGCTGACGTAAAACTTGTAGCTATTATACGCTAAAAGCGCAAAATTCTCTAGTGTTTGCGCTGTTTTGTATAGAAAAATATATTTGTGGCCAATTGCCAAGCGAGCCGTTGCACCTTATTACCCCATCAAGAATACGCTCACTATGACGTCTAGGTCATAGCTTTGATATGACAGATATCTGTCATATATTGTATGATATGGTACATGCTATTAGTCTCAGCAAGGAGCGCCTATGGCAATAAAAATAGATGGAGATATTAACCGATATATCAAACTAGTCGGAAGAAGCGACGAATCAGTTAAGGCTGAAGTGCAACACATCATCGATGAGTTGGGTTGCGCTCCTGTAATTCGGGAGATTGACAAGGAGTTTACTGGCTACGACTCAAGCGAATCATTCTGGTTACTGCACGATGCTGGGATAGAATTTCGTTGGAACGACAATACGCTCGAAGCAGTTACCCTATACCCCCAAAAGGGAAGGTCATCTGTCTCAGAATACAAGCCATACACCAATCCACTGTTTGCGGACTTCTCCAATACGGCAACGCGTGATGAGATTATTCGCCATCTTGGAACTCCCGCTAATGAAGCAGATCAAAACGCAACGTGGGTGCGCTCAGCTTGGGTTCGCTATAATCATGAGAGTGGCAACTGGATACACTTGCAGTTTGACGATGACCTTCATCTGAAGATCGTAACTCTATGTGTTCCTATTCATTAGATCGATCATCTTCTCGCCATCCAGCCTATTAAAGCAATTACGTTGCCTATTTCGTAGGCTTATCAACATCCACTAAATATGACGAGACCGTAGTCACACAACCCAAAACAGGGCGCTCCGTGAGATGCCCTGTTTTTTACGGCACGATTAGTGAAGGTGGCTATTTCTAGACAACGACGCTGACGAGCTTGCGCTTGACGTAGATAACCTTCTTGGGCGGCCCAGTGAGGTATTTTGCGACGCGGTCGTCTGCTAGGGCCTGGGCGGTGATATCGGCTTCGCTAGCATCTGGCGCGGTGGTGAGCTTAGCGCGGACTTTGCCATTGACTTGCACGACGATGGTTATCGTATCGCGGACAATCTTTGCTTCGTCCCACTCTGGCCAGGCGGCAAAATCAAGCTGGTCGCCATAGCCCAGCTGCTGCCATAGCTCAGCAGCCATGTGCGGCGCAAAGGGCTGCACCAGCTGGATCAGCGTCTTGAGCGCTGGCTGCCACTGCTCAGTAAAGCCAGTTGTCTTGAGCTTGTAGAGGTCATTAACGCACTCCATGAGCGCCGCAATGGCCGTGTTGAAGCTCAGGCGGTAGATATCACTTGTGACCTTTTTCGTTGTGGCATGGATAATCGACTCAAGCTGCGCGACGTCGACCTGCCCAGGCGCCCCGCCCTGCTGCTGCCAATCATCAAACTCTTGCACCAATGTCCAGAGGCGATTCAAGAAGCGATAGACGCCAGCAATTCCTCGGCTGCTCCAGCTTGAGTTTTCGTCGATCGGCCCGAGGAAGAGCTCAAAGGTGCGCAGCGCATCCGCCCCATATCCCGCATCGATCACCTCCAGCGGGTCGACGACATTGCCAAGGCTCTTGCTCATCTTGCGGCCATCCTCGGCTTGGATGAGACCGTGATAGACAAGCTTTCGCACCGGCTCAGCAAAGCTTGTGAGGCCAAGATCGCGAAAGACATGCGTCCAGAAACGCACATAGAGTAAGTGAGCCGTCGCATGGTCGCCACCAACATACATATCAAGCGGTGCCCAGTGGTTAGCCAGCGCTGGGTCCCAGGCCTGCATAGCATTGTGTGGATCGGTGTAGCGCAGAAGATACCAGCTACTGCAAGCATAGCCATCCATCGTGTCGGTTTCGCGCTGAGCTGGGCCACCACAGGTCGGGCAGGTCGTCGCCACCCATTCTTCTTGGGCAGCAAGGACAGACTTGCCATCACCACGCGGCTGGAAGTCTTGCACTGCCGGCAAGACGACGGGTAGATCTGTCGCTGGCACTGGCACAGCACCATGCTCGGGGCAGTGGATGATCGGGATAGGTGCACCCCAGTAGCGTTGGCGGCTAATCAACCAGTCACGCATCCTGTAGGTTACCTTGGCGTGGCCACGACCTTCCTGCTCGAGCCAGGCCACGATCTGCTCACGAGCATCCTCGCTGCGCATACCATCAAATGCACCAGAATTAACGAGCACGCCTTCGCCATGGTAGCACTGGTCGGTGTCTGGGTCGTCGTCGGGCCGCTCAATGACGGTGACGATGGGCAGCTCGTATTTCTCGGCAAAGGCGGCATCGCGCTCATCATGAGCCGGGACAGCCATCACTGCACCAGTGCCATAGCCACCAAGGACATAATCGGCCACCCAGATGGGTATTCGCTCGCCCGTCGCTGGATTTATGGCATAGCTTCCAGTAAAGACCCCTGTCTTATCCTTCGTGTCATTGGTGCGCTCAATCTCCGATTTCTTGACTGCCTCGGCAATATAGGCCAAGACTGTCTCTTGGGCATCACCACGCGCGAGATGCTGCGCGAGAGGATGTTCGGGCGCAAGCACCAAGAAGGTCGCACCAAAGAGCGTATCGGGGCGCGTCGAGAAGACGGTAATATCGGCGGCGTCACTCTCCGTAGCTGCCGCGGGCTTATCAAGGGCGAAGCGGATCTCTGCTCCCTCGCTGCGGCCAATCCAGTTAGTCTGAGCTTGCTTAATCTTATCTGGCCAGTCGAGCGCGGGAATGTCAGCTAGAAGCTGGTCGGCGTACTCAGTAATCTTGAAGAACCATTGCTTCATTGGCTTCTTCACCACCACTTCTTCACAGCGCCAGCACCGGCCATTGATCACCTGCTCATTTGCCAGCACGGTCTTGTCTTTCGGACACCACCACTGGAGTGAGTCCTTTTGGTATGCCAAGCCCCGCTCAAAGAGCTGCGTAAAGATCCACTGCGTCCAGCGATAGTACTCTGGATCGCTCGTGTTGATCTCGCGGCTCCAATCGATACTCGCGCCAACCCGGCGAAGCTGGGTGGTAAAGTTGGCGATGTTCGTCGCGGTCGTCTCTTGCGGCGTTTTGCCTGTCTTGATGGCGTAATTCTCTGCGGGGAGGCCAAAGCTATCCCAGCCCATCGGGTAGAGCACTTCATGACCAAGGCTACGCCGGAAGCGCGCCACTGCATCGACAATAGAATGCTCCATAAAGTGCCCTGCATGCATCCCTGCTCCGCTAGGGTATGGGAACATGCCAGTCACATAATACTTTGGTTTAGGAGAGGCGTCATCCGCCTTGTAGCGCTGGTCGTCTGCCCAGTGCTGTTGCCATTTTGGCTCGATTTCTGCAGGATTGTATCGTTTCATGTCTTTCATATTCTACCATAGTGGGCGAGGACAAAGATAACCCCGCTTCTTTTTTCGAAAGCGGGGTTGGATTCATGTGCGGCGTTCTGCTTACGCTTCGCCAGTAGCTGTTGATGACGTATCGCTGTCGTTATCTTTGCTGCTGCCACTGCCCTGCATGAGCTCACTATACGGGATGCTGTCGCTTGGCTTGCGCAAGTCAACCTTTGTATCGTTGACGTTGATCGTCACTGGCTGCTGAGACGACTGGCTAGTTGGCTTCATGACAATGCGCTTCACATCGTGCGAGAATGGCGACACCCAGAGCTCAAGATCTGTCTGGCTCAAGTCTGGCCCTGAGATAGCAGAGTGCCGCTCTGTCTTGATGGTCCGGCCATTTTGACGTGTTGTCACACGAGTCGACGTCGCATTGCTGCAGCGGCGAAGCAGTTCCCCAATACGGGTGTTGCCAAGATCACGGCTCAGCAAACGTGCTTCGTGGCTCGACGGGCTCGCTACTGTGACCTTGTAGCCCACTGCGCCGTTATCGAGCGCTGGCTTATTCATCTTCTCTACTGTAAAGACGTCACCGTGCTTACGCAGTACCGCAGCGACTTCGTTTCGGGCTTTGGCATCATACAGGCTATCAACTACCTCTGTGCACTGCTTGGTCGTCGTGCGGTTTGAGCTCATCTTAAGCATCTCATCTTGCGTCATCTTGACCCATTTGCCATCGATTTTTTCGATAATAGGCAGTGCTTGCTTGGTATACTGCTCGCGCATCTTGCTCCGCGCAGTATCTTTCTCCTCATCGGTCATACTCGAGGTGCTATAGCGCTTCATTGACTGGTCGATCATAGTATCAATATATTTTTCATATACTTTCTTGATGCCATTGACGCGGAAGTAGGTTGCTTCGCGATCTGCATAGATCTCAGCCTTGACAATAATCTGGCCAACCTGCGGGAGGTCCATTGTTACCTCACCATTACCACCAGCAACTTGGTTGGCGTGCTGCAGATTCACTCTGTAGGTAACCTTCGATGGGCCTGAAGTGCTAGTACTGCTTGGTGTAACATCACCGCCCATACTATACGACGCTTGCCGTGCAGTGACTAGATTCGCCACACCATCCGTCACTACCTTGTGTGGGTTCTGATACCAGAAGAAGTACAATAGCACACCAGCAATAAGTGCTAGCAAAGCTATACTACCACCAACAAGGCCAAGAATAAGCCCAAGATGGGATTTCTTGGCTGGCTGAGTGCTCAAAGCTCCTGGAGCCATGTGTGGTTGATATTGAGGCTGGGGCTGAGTTGGCTGCATGACCGGAGCGGCTGGCTGCTCTGGCATCGGCTGAGTAGCCGGTTCGGCTACTGGAGCTGGCTCTGCAGCTGGGGTTACTGGCTCATTAGCCTTGGCCGGAGTTTGTTCTGGCTCATTTTTTGGCGACGTCTTGCGCGTTGTGCTGCGCTTGGTTGCCTTTGGCTTTTTTTCTGTTGACATAGATAGTTCTCCGCTTAATACACTAGTCTCACACGTAAGAATATACCATAAATCGCGTATTAACGCTACTGGCTTGCCCCATCAAAGAAGGTCTCGTACTCCGAAAAATACGGCGCTTTGATAGCCTGCCAAGCGAGCGATTGACGCACCAGCTCGGTATCTTCGCTCAGGACACAGAGGATCTTAACCGCCTCTTCAAGGAATATCCCACCTTGTGACCCCTTAGCAAGAATCACTGCACCAGGTCGCGCCACCGAACGGACAAACTGCCCTGCCTCGATCGCATTGCGGCATACCTTCACCTGGCAACCACGCCGGCGGGCAGCGGGCGCAAGATATTTCTCTGTCTCGCCGCCGACCGTCACCACCCAATCAAGCAAATGTGAGTCGCAGGCCATGCCCAGCTTCTCGTGCTCGGCCTGGCTCGAGGCACCGAGCTCATTCATGTCACCAAGGATGGCGATCCGCTGCGGTGCCTGTGCAAAGCTATAGAGCGTCTGCAAAGCAGCCAGCGCGGCAGCCGGGCTGGAGTTGTATGTATCGTCGATAATTGTTGTATCGCCAAGGCCCAGCAGCGGGTTCATCCGCCCGGGGACAGGCTTGATCAGTGCAAGGCCCTTCACTACTTCATCTGGTGTGCAGCCATAAAGCAAGGCCGCCGCAACGGCACCAACGATTGGCCGTAGGCTGTGCTCGCCCACCACGTTAATGGCTGCCGCAAATGGCTGAGCAATGTTTGGTGGAGCAATAATCCCCCCACGATAGCCTACCTCAGCATCAAAGTTCTGCTGTTCGAAGCGATACTCAGCGAGGCCAGTTGTGCCATAT
Organism: uncultured Candidatus Saccharibacteria bacterium; assembly: GCA_963548065.1. Lineage (GTDB taxonomy): Bacteria > Patescibacteriota > Saccharimonadia > Saccharimonadales > Saccharimonadaceae > Saccharimonas. The sequence goes on along the minus strand of CAUUSZ010000002.1, from coordinate 141,505 downwards.
GTACTAAAGTGTGGAGTAGCAATCAGGTCAGCAAAGCGCCCCTCAATATCATCACGGTTAATCAGCACTCGGCGTGCATACTGCGTCACGGAGAGCTCCTCTTGCGCGACTGCTTCAATTGAGCCAAAGAACTCCATATGCTCTGGCGTTACTGCCGTCACTAAAGCAAGGTCGGGCCGGAGGTAGCGGCCAAAGTCGGCAATCTCCCCTGGCCGATCAGTGCCAAGCTCCTGGACAATCACATCGACGTCAGCTGGCTGAGCGATCCGTCGCCGGGCTGCTGCAAACACCTTAAGCCAGGCACCAATGCTGTGTACCTTGCTAGGGTAGGTCACGCCGAGAATGCCACACGGTGCCGAGAGATTGGTATTATGGTTGTTATCGAGCATGCGCACACGGTAGCGCTGCGATAGCAAGGTAGCCACCGCTCGCTTAGTACTCGTCTTGCCCACGCTCCCCACCACAACAATTAACTTGACCTCTGGATGGGCTTGAAAATACCGACTCACATACGTCTCGAGCCGCTTTTGGATAAACTTTTTGAACATATCCTTATTTTATCAGAAACAAGCGGGAATGCTACTGGTTGATTCTCCCGCTGGTTTGTGCTTGAATAGAAGAAGCCGTGGGGATATAGCTCAGCTGATAGAGCGCAGCATTCGCATTGCTGAGGTCGAGGGTTTGAATCCCTCTATCTCCACCAGGTGTTATTATATTTTTATAGCGACGAGCCATATTCCCGTCGCTATTTTTTATAATTCATATTGATGAAGCCAGTCAACAGTGTCTAGCGCCTCCACCACTGCCATTCTGGCGCCAAATCGTCTTGCTGAAAACTATCGAATTCAAGATCCCGTAATTTTGGCAAGAGTGGGCGGAGGCGTTCTTCGAATCCAGACATTCTGTCGCGATATATCGAGATCTTGCTCATGAACTCTTTATCGTGGATGGCACCGCGTTTTATTGATCGTGTGAGAAACATGAGAATACTTTGTCCCTCATCGAAGTAAGTCGCATAGTTGTCATTGTGCTCCCATTCGTAATCCTCATCAAACCAGTCGGCTGAGTACTTCGAGACGCTATCAGTTAACTTGACTAGCCAATCGCTAAACAGGTAATCCATGTTCTTGCAGATTCTGTCTTGAGCAAATTGCGACTCGATTCTAGATTCGAGTTTCGTTGTGACATTTTCTATAGCATCACGAAGTGATTCGTAGTCAAATGCTTTGGGGTTTCTAGAAGCGCAATTGGGGTCCACTTGCTCAAACGCTTCAGTCATCATCTCTGCATGAATAAGTGCCTCAAAATAATGAGGGGCTGCTAGACGATCCCCTATTTTCTGTTCTTCGACCGACATTGCAGAGTAGATGAATGCGTCGTTCAGCTCAGCGACGCACCGATGATACGCGTCGTCTGTCGTTGGACTCAGCGATTCATCTACGAGATGATCCCACCATTGCGAATCTGGTGTTACATTTGGATCATTTTCCCATAGATCTGATAGTTTTGACATGACAGCTCCCTACTTCGTTATTATTAATAAAAAAATAAGCGAGATATATCCTCGCTTATCTCAGGCCTTAACTAATGCCGATTATGGCTCAACACCAGAAGGGAATAATCTCAAAATGGTGGATCTTGCAGGATTCGAACCTGCGACCTCACGAATGTGAATCGTGCGCTCTAGCCAACTGAGCTAAAGATCCATGGTGGAGCATACCAGATTCGAACTGGTCACCTCTTCGCTGCCAGCGAAGCGCTCTAGCCAAATGAGCTAATGCCCCGTCTGCTATAGACTATAGCAAAAAATCACCTCTTTGACTAGAGGTGATTTACCGGTAGCTGCTACGCGCCCACCCTGGGGCACAATGTTTGTTTTAGCACGATGTTTGTGTTTGGACGCAACGGTACCCCTTTTTGCGTACCAGCTTGTCTTTATTATGCACCACCCTTTTGCAAAACACAAGCAGTTCGCTGATTAATTGTTGCATTTTATGATCAAGCCGTTTTGGTTGTTATATAGATATCTCGAACGTGTTTGTATTTTACAAAAGCAAAACACCACCTATCTTGGTGGTGTTGATGTGTCGCGAGGCATCATATCTGGTGCGGACGAGAAGACTTGAACTTCCACGAGCGCAATGCTCACCAGCCCCTCAAGCTGACGCGTCTACCAATTCCGCCACGTCCGCATATCTCGCGACACTGTTGATTATACCGCATATTAGGGGGTTTTGTAAACATCTCGCGTTGTCACTGTCCAACGGAGGACGTCTGCGTAGCGATCTGCACCGGAGACAAGGGTATCGCCCTGCTGGATGGCCTGGACGCCAGGGCCTGTCGCATACACGCTAGCCGACCGATAGAGACCAATCGCCGGCACGTCGCTGTACCACTGCTCGGCAAACGCTTTGTACTTGGCAGCACGCAGCTTTGGCTCGAGGCGCGTACGGGCGCTGGCCAATGCAGCATCTGCGGTGCGACTCGTGTAATTGACGAAGTTATAGCCCTGGTAGCCTGTCTGTGAGGAATGCCAATAGGCATAGACATCAGGGTCGGCACCAATTGCCAACTCGTAGAGCAAAACATCGTAGCTTCGCCCCTGCAATGTCCCTTGGACAAAGGTGGATGATGCTGCCGAGCGGTCAATCACTTGCTGCGTCACCGCCACGCCAAGCTGTTGCCACTGCTCCATCACCTTAGCCAAAACAGCTTCGTACTCTGCACCCTTCGTGGTGGTGATCATAATCTCCAGCTTTTGGCCATCTTTGCTGCGGACTTTGCTGCCATCGGCGAGCTTCCAGCCTGCTTCATCTAGCATCGCAGCGGCCTTCGCTTTGTCATGCTTATCTGCAGATGGTGCATCGATACCGCCAAGCTGACTAGGGATAAATGGTCCGTCAAGACGCTGTACGCCCTCACCCAGCGAGGTGCGAATCGCAGCAGTGTTGGTGCCTAGTTGGAGGGCTTTGCGCACCGCGCGATCTTTGAGGATGGGGTTGGTATTGTTCATGAGCAAATACACCCCACGGTCGGTTGGTACAGTAGTTGTGGTGTATTGGTTGCGCGGGATATCTTTGCGCATCACAACAGAGAGGTCGGTTGCGCCGCTCAACTCACCAGCCTGCAGAGCCGAGACGATATCTTGCTGCGTGCTATACGCTTGGAGTTCGAAGCGATCAAGCTTGGGTCGGCCACCATAATAGCCGTCGAAGGCAACAACATGCACGGTCTTTGGCCGGCGAGCATTGTTGGTCGATTGCAAAATCTGGAACTTAAACGGCCCACTACCAACTGGCGAATGATTAAACGGCGCCTGGCGCATTGAGCTTGGCGTTGCCGAGCCTAGCATATGCTCGGGCAAAATCGGGAAAGTCAATGCATGGGGGAAGGCGGCATACGTGGCAGGCAGCACGAACTGGACAGTGGTATCGTTGACCGCCTTGGCCTGGACGTCGACCCAGTTGACGCGCAAGGGCGAGCGCACTGCCGGGTTCTTGATAAGGTTGATTGTGAAGACAACATCCTTGGCGGTGAGCTTGTGCCCATCGTGCCAGCGGACGTCATCACGCAATTGAGCGGTGTAAGTTTTACTCGCTTCGTTATAGGCAAGACTCGTTGCAACATCTGTGTGGAGCGAGCCCTTGGCGTCGTAATGATAGAGCGAGGAGAACATAAGCTGGCTGGCCGAAAGCTCGGCACTGCTGGTCGCAAAGAGTGGATTAAGCGTCTCAATCGGGCCAAGTGCCCCCTCGATATACGTCCCGCCAGTCCCACCAGTTGCCGTTGTCGCGTCGCGGCGGATAAAGATCTGAGCAATAATACCAAGCAAAATCACTGCAATGAGGACGAGCCACAGCACAACCCGCCGCCGGGCTCGGCGCAAACTCTCGAAGCGGCTCCCTAAGAACTTGCCAACGTGGCGCGTCGCGCTATCTTCGAGCTGCTTGAGGTCGCGGCGTGGTTTCTTGCGGCGCGATGGCACCGATTTCGCTGCTTTAGCTGCCCGCAGCGATTCATCCTCCTGAGACACAACTGCCGACGAGGTCTCACGGCGCTGGAGGTGCTTCTCCTGCCGATTCGCCATGCTCTACCCCGCAGACGGCAACAAGAGTGCCGCCAAAATAGACCCAACAAAGGTAACAGCCAAAAAGATCGTCGCCTCAAAGAGGTTCTTGTCGAGGCCGCGCCGCGTGGTATAGAGCTCGCCCGAGGCACCAAAGCCTGCACCAAGCGTCGCCCCGCGCTGCTGGAGCAAAATAGCTAGGATCATCAAGATGGCCGAGCCAATCATTATTGTTTGTAGAATACTATCAAGATTCATGTTGTTCCTCCTGCGTGCGCCCATAATTTAGCTCGAGCGCGCTGCTTACTATATAGTTTACCAGACTCATGATCAGGCCTGTCAAGATGGAGTGAAGAAACGTCATCTTGAGGCCTGGTGCTAGTATCAACGAAATATAGACCATAAAGCCATTGACAACGACGGTGAAGAGACCGAGCGTGACGAGAATGGCGGGAAGCGATAGGATGATGGCAATCGGCTTAAAGACTGCATTGACGACTGAGAAGATAAGCCCAGCCAGCAAAAACACCGCAATGCTCATATCGGGTTGGACACCGATATAGCCCGTACCAAAGATGCGTACGGCAATCCACAGCCCAAGTGAATTTAGCACCCAGCGGATAATAAAGGCAAAAAATTGTCGTTTCATTTGCTCTAGTATAGCGGTTTTTTACCATTTTGTCGATAAGCTGGCGCTGAGATTATCGTGGCCACTCGGCGTAATGAGGATATCATCTTCGATCCGGACACCAATGCCCTCTTCTGGGATGTAAATCCCTGGTTCGACGGTAAGCACCATGCCAGCGCGCAGCACCCGCGGCGCACCCAGGCTGTCGTGTGTATCGACGCCAAGCCCATGGCTGGTGGCATGTGGATAGTAACGCCGGAAGGTGGCTTGATCATGGCGATCACGTAGGAGACCAAGCTGCTGCAAGGCATCGCGCATAATGTCGTCGCTCTGCTGGATGTAATCAGCCACAGGGAGATTTGGCTCGAGCAGCTCTATGATGTATTGCTGCGCCTGCACCACCGCAGCATGGACATCCTGCTGGCGCTGCGTCGGCTCAATGCCATAGGTGCGAGTGATATCCGCACAATATCCATTGACCCGCGCCCCAACGTCGATCAGCACCATATTCTCAGCAGTAAGAGGCCCTGCATTATGGCTGTAGTGCAACGTGCAGGCGTTAGCACCACCAGCGATAATTGGACTATACGCATGGCGGGCATTGTGGTGCCGAAATAGATAGTCAAATTCCGCCTCGCACTCATATTCATGCTGGCAGTGTGGTAAGCGCTGCTTGGCTACCTCAAAGGCCTCAATAGTCAGCGCAATTGCCTGGCGCAGCGCAGCAATCTCTTCTGGCTGCTTGATAGCCCGCAATTCACGCAGCTGACGCAAACACGATTGGACTGAGGGAAAGATCCGCTGTAGTACTTTGCTCAGGTCACGCGAGGCGGGGTTGAGCATAAAACCGTAGTCGGTGCGGTCGTTTACTTCGTATACAACCGTATGGCGCTTGGCAAGCTGGCGCAGCTCTGCCTCAAAATCGTGGGCGTCAATCACTGCATCAGCACCACTGATCCGCTTGGCTTCCTCGCTGCTGAGTTCACCAACAAAGGTCTGCTGCACCGCATCGAGATGAGGTCGCACAAGTGTTGTGCGGCTCCGTCGTCCATCGATAATCAACTTCCAACCTGGTCGCTCAATTCCACTGAGCCACCAAAAGTTCGACTCCTGCTGAAATGGCGCTGGCTCATCGCCACTGCCCTGCACTTCGTCATACGCAGTCAATACTGCCAGCCCACCCGCAAGCGCATCAATGCAACGCGCTCGATTCTGACGAAAGTCGATCATGACCGCTTAATACCTCGCAGTACCTCTGTCAATTCTGCTGGGAAGAGGATCATCGTCTTCTGGCTTGGCTCGGCACTAATGCGCTCAAGTGTCGTGAGCGTACGCAGGTTGATTGCCCCTGGGGTGTTAGCAAGAATCTGAGCAGCCTCTGCAAGGGTCTCTGCAGCGGCTTTTTCACCATCGGCGTTAATGATGTTGGCCCGGCGCTCACGCTCGGCTTCGGCTTGCTTAGCCATAGCGCGCTTCATATCGCCTGGCAACTCGATGTTCTGAATCTTCACGTTCTCAACGTCAATCCCCCACTTGTCAGTTTCAGCATCGACAATCTCTTTGATCTGCTGGCTGAGCTCTTCTCGCTTGGCAAGCAGGTCGTCCATGTCAATGTTACCCGTCACATCACGCAGCGCTGCCTGAGCAAACTGGCTGGTAGCGTAGATGTAGTTCGTCGTCTCGAGGACGGCCTTTGGTGCATTAATGACACGAAAGTACACCACAGCGTCCACACCAACTGTCACGTTATCTTTCGTAATAACCTCTTGCTTTGGCACATCGATCGGCGTCGAGCGGACATCGACCATCATAATCGTCTGAAAGATTGGCACTACCACGCGTAGGCCTGGTGCGCGCTGGCCCGAGAAGCGCCCAAGCGTTAGCACCACACCGCGCTGGTATTGGTTCACCACCCGAATCCCGCTCAGCATGAAGACAATCGTCGCCACGATGATGCCGATAATGATATATTCCATATTCCTCCTTTGGACTAGCTTATTGCTTTTATCATACCACATTGTGGCAAAATAGCGAGATGGGGCTGTCTTGTTATCTTGCAATAGGTAGCTAGGAAATCAGATATAATTACCGAAACCGACAGCCCTTCGACGCGCCAGTCCATTTCCGGTATACTAGACGTAGCTATGCCTGAGCCAGATTCGTCACCATCATCACGCCAACCGCTGGCCGAGCGGCTACGCCCACAGTCGCTTGATGCTGTGATAGGTCAGACACACCTACTGGGCGATGCCGAGATTTTGCGCCAGATTGTTACGAAGAAGCAGCCCGTAAGCCTCATCTTTTGGGGGCCACCAGGTACGGGCAAGACGACGCTGGCGCGGATTATTGCTCGCGAGGTGGAGGCCGAGTTTATTGAGCTCAGTGCCGTTACCAGTGGCAAGAAGGATGTCGAGCGAGTTATCCAGCATGCCCGGCAAAATTGGAATCTTGGCCTGCGTACCATACTCTTTGTCGATGAGATCCACCGCTTTAATAAGGCGCAGCAAGATGCATTTTTGCCTCATGTCGAGTCAGGGCTGATTACGTTGATTGGTGCGACAACTGAAAATCCAAGCTTTGAGGTTATTACACCACTGCTGAGCCGGATGCGCGTACTCGTCTTGCAACCACTGAGCAAAGACGAAGTTCACGCTATCCTCCAGCGAGCCATCACTACTTTAGGTAAGACAGAGCACGTCACGCCAGAGGCGCTCGATTATCTCGCCGAGCTATCGAGCGGCGATGCCCGAGTAGCACTGGGCAACCTCGAGCTAGCCCTGAGCCTCGCCGAGACAGTCACGCTCGATACCATCACAGCTGCCGCCCAAAAGAAGCTCCCCGGCTACGACAAGCAAGGCGAGATGCACTATGATGTTATCTCGGCCTTCATCAAGTCGATGCGGGGCAGCGATGTGCGCGCCACTCTTTATTATCTAAGCCGAATGATCGATGCTGGCGAAGACCCCAAGTTCATTGCGCGGCGCATGGTGGTATTCGCCAGTGAGGACATCGGGCTGGCAGGTAATGGTGCGTTATCTCTAGCGGTCGCGACCTTCCAGGCGGTGGAGCGGGTTGGCTTGCCTGAGGCCCGCTACAACCTCTACCACTGTGCCACAGCGCTTGCTCGCTCAGCCAAATCGCGCGAGATCACCGACCTTATGCATGAGGCAGAAGCTCTTGCTAGCCGCTATGCCGATACACCAGTGCCACTCCACCTGCGCAACGCCCCCACCAAGCTTATGAAGGAGCTCGGCTATGGCAAAGGCTATCGGTGGCAGGCAAACTTCCAACATGAGAAGGGGTTCTTGCCAGACGAGGTAGCTCAGCAGGTGTCAAAGGATAATACATAAGAAACTACAAGAGAATCTTTATCCGCTCCCGACGCATTAGTCTCCTACACTACACCTCTTGTCGCAGCTACTAGCTAAGAATGAGAAGTAATCGCTGAATGTTAACCACGACATCACGATCATCTGGTATTCTCCTCTCTTATGCACACTGTCTGGGTTGCCGCAAAAGGCAGCTATCGCTGGCTCATTTTGCCAAGCAAAAAGTCTGGGCAGTCTAATCATAGACCGACTTAACTATTCGTCGTATTATCCATCTCCCGGAGTATCAGCTACTGCTGCGCCACTCCAAGCTGCTCATCCTTGAGTGCTGCGTACACTCCATTCGTCCAGCCAAAACCATCTTGCAGAGGGTACTCCCCGCCGCCGCCCGCACTAGCAGTGACAACATCATACTTCTCGACCATTTTGCGCTTCTGGGCAAAGACGGCTTCGTTGGTAGCAAGCCAGCGATCGCGAATGGTTGCCGCCAGTGTGTCATAGCCGTAGTTGCGCAGCCCCACAATGGCAAACCACTGCAGCGGCGCCCAGCCGTTGGGAGCATCCCACTGCTGACCATTAGTAATGAGGGTTGAAAGGAGTCCACCTGGCTGCAAGAAGTCTTGCTCGAGCCGCTGCGCCACCGCTGCAGCTTGCTCATCGGTCGCAATCCCCACATATAGTGGCGTCACCGCGGCGAGCGTGAGTCGCCCCGTGGTCTGACCAGTGGTGATGGCATAATCCTCAAAGAATTGCGTGGTAGGTTGCCAGCAGTAGCGGCGAATTGCCCGAGCTCGGCGCTCGGCCGCTGCCTCGAAACGCCGCGCCAGGCGACGTTGCTTGATGAGTCGGTAAGCCTCGGCGATCGTCATTTCGAGCTGATAAAGGAAGCAATTAAGGTCGACCGGCACATACTTTGTCGTCTCGATGGTCTGAATCTGACAGGGATCGGCAAACCACCGGCTGCTAAAATCCCACCCGCTCTCGGCTGCTGCCCGCAGATCAAGGAATGTCCGCGTCGTATGCGCTGAGGCTGCATGATGCGCCGTATGGACATCCTCGCGATGCGACTCAGGGCGCGGTGTAGTGCGGTTATCATAGTAACGATTGAGCGGCGTGCCATCAGGCATAACAGCGACGCGGAGATACGCTGGGTACTCAACGGTCTTGGCTTTCGCAATCTGGCGACGGCCCTTCATCCAAAAGCGATACTCAGCAAGAAGGCTTGGCAAAAACTCTGCATAGACCCGCTTGCCTCGGTGACGTGCCAGCAGCTGTACCATCGCTGCAAACATAGGTGGCTGCGACCGACTCAAGAAGTATGTCCGATTGGCCGTGGGGATCATCCCAAACTTGCGCAGCATATAGGTGTAGTTGCGTATCATGTGCTCGATAGAGCGCCAGCGCCCATCCGCCGCTAGGCCAAGCATAATGAAATACGTATCCCAATAAAACAACTCATCAAAGCGTCCACCTGGCGTCATATATGGATATGGTAGCGCAAGGAGCGAACCCCGATTCTTGCGATTGCGCCGCTCGAGCTGCCGCCAAAGCTGACTCACATGTTGGCGCGCAGTAGTGGTGTCGGTCGGCTGGTAACTCGAGGCCGGGTATACTGTGGTAGAAAAATGCTGCCCAACGAAGGTCGCGAGGTCGAAGCCGGGCTGGCGACGCTGCCGACGATACCGTGCCATAATGGTCCGGGCTGGCTTGGTAGGTGTCATATCGACAAACGCCTTGCCGTCACCATAAATCTGCTGCGTCTGCACCTCATCAAAGAGCTCGCTGAGCGTCTCCTCAGGTGAGCTTGGCGTCGGGCGCACGAGCTCAACCGTCTGCACCGCAGCGGCTTTGGCATTCTCTTTGGTATCTTTGGTAAGAGCAATGATTTTCGCAGCAAAAGCGCGACGGACGTTGTGCATGATAGGCGGTTTCTCCCTATGATGTTATGGTTGCTGTTTGGCGGCGCGTTTGCGCTCGTTGGCGTCGAGATATTTCTTACGGAGGCGAAGAGCGTGCGGCGTAACCTCAAGGAGTTCGTCATCTTCGATAAAGTCAATCGATTGCTCAAGGCTCAGCTGGGTGTGAGGCGTCAGTTGGACGGTACCATCGCTTGATTTGCTGCGCATATTGGTAAGGTGCTTAGCCTTGCAGACATTGATCTCAAGATCATCCGGGCGGTTATTAAGACCAACGATCATCCCGGCGTACACCTCTGTCCCCGCTCCGACGAAGAGCTCACCGCGCGCTTCGGCCGCTTGCAGGGCATATGGTGTGGTCGTGCCTGGCTCAAAGGCAATCAAAACACCGTTGCGCGTCCGCGGCAATGCACCACTAACTGGTTGGTAGCCGTGCGGCAGGCTATACATAATCACTGTTCCCTTTGTATCTGTCAGAAGGCGGTTACGCAAGCCAATCAATGCTCGGGTCGTAATAGTATAGGTCATCCGCGCTGCGCCGCTGGTGGTTTGCTCTTGTTTGCGGAGCTCCGCTTTGCGCTTACCAAGCTCTTGGCTGACAACACCGACAAACTCAGGGCCAACCTCAACCAGCAGTTCTTCAACTGGCTCTTGCTCGCTGCCATCTTTGGTGATTGTCACAACTTCTGGCCGTCCAACCTCAAATTCGTAGCCTTCGCGGCGCATTGTCTCGATCAACACACTGAGGTGAAGCTCGCCTCGCCCCGATACTACAAAGCCAATACCAGACTCGGCCACTCGCAGCGCCACATTAGTCTCGAGTTCGCGCTGGAGACGATCGCCAATCTGCCGGCTGGTAGTAAATTCACCCTCGCGGCCCTTCATCGGACTGGTGTTCGGCCCAAGATACATGCTAATGGTGGGAGCCTCGACTGCCATGACAGGTAGTGCCTCCGGCTGGTCGCGGCTCGCGAGCGTCTCACCAATGTGCGCCTCGGCTGCACCAACGATGTAGATAATGTCACCCGCGCCTGCCTCGCTCACTTCTTCTTTAGCGAGGCCGCGGCTGATGAAGAGCTTATCGATCTTGGCATTGGTAGTCGTACCATCTGTCTTGATAAGCGTTAGCGCTTGGCCACGCTGAGCCACCCCGCGATGGATTCGGCCAATCGCATATTTGCCAAGGAAGGTATCGTACTGGAGGGCTGTCACGAGCATCTGGAAGGGCCCATCTGCCACCTGCGGCGCTGGGATGTGCGAGATAATCGCTTGAAAGATCGGTGCCAGGCTGGCTGGCTGGCTCGCATCACTTGGCAGCGCCGCCCAAGCTTTGCCTTCGCGTGCTACGGCGTAGTACACCGGGTATTTGAGTTGCGACTCATCGGTAGCAAGCTCGAGGAAGAGATCGGCCAGCTCGTCCTCCACCTCGGCAATGCGCCGCGCAGGCTTATCGATCTTGTTGATAATCACGACCGGTGTTAGACCAAGCTCAAGCGCTTTACTCAGGACAAACTTCGTCTGTGGCATCGGGCCTTCCTGCGCATCTACCACGAGGAGTACACCATCAGCCATGTTGAGCGTGCGCTCCACCTCGCCACTAAAGTCGGCGTGGCCAGGTGTGTCGATGATGTTGATCTTGTAGTCAACTGCTGGCTCAGCATCGGCAGGCTGGTAGTAGACTGTCGTTTGCTTGGCAGTGATGGTAATGCCACGCTCACGCTCCTGCTCGCCACTGTCCATGATGAGCGTCTGAGCCATTTCGGCTTGATTACTGCGGAATGTATTGCTCTGCTTAAGCAGGCCATCAAGCAGCGTTGTTTTGCCGTGGTCGACGTGGGCAATAATTGCAATATTACGAATATACTGTGGATCTGTCATGACATAAAATAACGGCCCGAATTATATCAGACCTTCCTTACTGCTTATAGTATCACACTAGCGGCTGGTTTGCCTAGGGTAATGTGCATAATCGCGGTGCATAGTGTAGGGCCTCACCGCATCGTATCTTGTCACTGTGCGACCACTGTTATTGTCAGGCGATCGAGCAGGTCATCCACTGTCTCCGCTGTCGCAATTCGACGCCAGCCACGTGCCCCAACGACCATCCGTAAGTCATCGATCATGCTGACGATGGAGGGTGCAGACTGTTCTCGATAATCAACCGTCTGCAAACGCTCTAAGAGGCGCTGCCAGCCACCCTGGGCTCGGATCATCCGGATCATAAGCTCATACAAGTTATAGACCTGGGCCGAATGATCCTCGCGGCCAGTTACGAGCAAATATTGCCGCTCGGTATAGTGCCCAGCCGTGCACTCTCTATCATATCCGTGGTTATAATACCCATACGTTCGCTGCAGCAGCGCAGCAGTATTGGCCTGAATTGCATGAGCAAGCTCGAGGAAGACAACTGCCTGAGGGTCACCCGGCTCAAGATCAATCGATATATCAATGGTATACTCCATGACATCCGCTTCCCACTCCTCGCGCTGAGCAATGATGCCACGTGGCGCTGTCTCGCCTAAGCACTGCAATACGTCGATATCCTGAGCATCATACCATGGCTCGGTATCAAGCTGGTGCAGTGCCTCGTGGAGCGCGAGCCGGTCGTGATAGGTGAGCGGATAGCCCTTCTCGGCAATGATCTGCCGCAGCGCACAGTCGATCATCGCATCATCATACTCCGCCACTGGCTGGCGTAGCTGGGCTACAAAGCGCTCGGCCTGCATGGTGTAGAGCGTCGCATCGATCCCCATCACCCCAGCGTCAGAATAGACGATTCCATAGGCTTGGTAGTCAATCGTCTGAAACAACCCTGCCTCAAACAGCTGCCGATGCAGCGTTTGCATCACCAAATGCTCGTAGAGGTGTGCCACGAGATGATCGCCACATGGCTTAAAGATATGAAACGACTCCATATCTGTATTATACCCTACTACTCCACATTTTGCTCGATTATGCTATACTAGCTATATGATGCTACAAAATGATACACAATGTTCGTCAAGTGATCGCCCCGCAGTACCCCCCCCCACGACCACTACGAGTGGCAGTTGTTGCCCCGCCGTGGCTCGCTCTACCTATCAAAGGCTATGGCGGCATCGAGCTCGTTGTCGAAAGCCTGGTGCGTGCACTGCAGCAACGCGATGATGTTGAGGTAGAGCTTTTCGCCAATGGCGCACGGCGGATGCGCAACGGCACGCCAACCCACTCATACTACAAGCGCGAGCTCTTCGATACAATCGATGATCCCTACTATGACGCACCACTTCAAGCCCTCCAGACTCATCTCAATTTTGCCCTTCACGCCATCGAAGCCGATGGCAATTTTGATATCATTCACGACCACAACCCCTACATTGGGCCGGCCTTTTTCTCACCAGTGAGCCGTATACCGGGGCTGCCACCAGTGTTGCATACGTTCCATGGGCCACCATTTTCGACGCCGCAAACTATCGAGTCAGGGCAGATGGATAATCGCCCACAGCTCAAGTATATGAATCCTGGCCGCCTCTACATGACGTGTATCTCAGAAGCAATGGCGCGCAAAGCCCCACGCGAGATCCGCCCCCATTTGCTACCAGCTGTGCACAACGCCATTGATTGCAGTGCCTTCCCCTTCGTTTCGCACAAGCAAAATTACTACATCACCCTTGCCCGCTTTACCCAAGATAAAGGCCAAGCCACCGCCGTAGCCTACGCCGCCCAGTACAAGAAGCGCCTCCGTATGGCGGGCACCGTGGCGGGGATCGGCAGCAACCGCAAGCTACTCCTCGAGCTCTCTAACCCACTAACTAACTATCGACGCAACGAAGAATTCCGCTACTATAGCGACCACATCCTCCCGGCCGTCCTCAAGCATCGGCGCATCACCTATGCAGGTAACCTCAGTGGCAAGAAAAAGCTCGACTTCGTGGCTAATGCCAAGGCACTGCTCTTTCCTATCGAGTGGGATGAGCCCTTTGGTATGGCAGTCATCGAGGCGCTGGCTTGCGGCACGCCCGTTGTGGCGATGAAGCGCGGTGCCATGCCCGAGATTATCACCCACGGCGTCAATGGCTTCCTTGCGAGCAACCAAGACGAGTTCTTTGCCTATGCCAACCGGGTAGACGAGATCGACCCAGCCGCATGCCGCGCTAGCATTGAGCAAAAATTCTCTGCCAATATTATGGCGCAAAATTATGTCGAGCGATATCAGGAGGTGATTGCTAGAGCACGGCGGTGATAAATAAAAACCTGTGCTCTTCGTATACTAATAAGGCTTCACTCTGTTCTATTCTTGTGGTTGGATCTTATTTTTTATATATGGTGGAATTGTTCTACTATTCATAACTCCTTCAATGATACGCTGCAGATCTTCATCACTTAGCCGTTCACTCATAGGTTGCAGGTTACCGTTTGCAAAGTGCGTTGAATTAATACAACAGGTTGTGACTGAATTGCAATCTATTAACGTCTTTTTTGGAAAAAATGGGTATTTGCCAGCTTCAAATATAATAGTTGCCTGATCCGCTCTACGCTGAGGATTAGAATGATAATATCGAAGACGTTTTTGCACCTGCGATGTGCCATTAACAAGAATAAGCGCCTCGTGAGTGTGCGGGTTATAGTTTAGTACTATAAAAACATGATACTTATCACTAAGAAATGGCTCATCACCCTTCATTCTAAATAAAAAGCCTTGTCGTAGTGATCTATAGAATGAATTTACCTGAATATCGGAGGGAATTTGAATCATTTATAGACCAAGAATGGTATATATCTTGTTATTATCAATATAGCGTTCGTGAGCTGCTGCAAGCTGACTAGCGTCTTGCACAAAGAACTCATCATTTTGTGGATTATCAAAGAACCTTTCGGGGTCAATCTCTTTTCGGCCCCGTCCACCGCTAGATATAAAGAAATCTTCATACTGTGACCACTCAGGATAGCGATGGCTAATGTTGTTAGCCATATCAAAAGCATCTTTCTTACCAAAGGTATCCCATGCCCATTGAAGTGCCTCTTTGTCTGTCTCTGATAGATGATCGTCTGCTATTTTTGCAGCTGTTGCCATCGTATCCTTCTCATCAGCAGAGAGATAATATCCAATATACTCTATATCATCTTTATCGAATGCAAAATCATTTTTAACCTGGGCTACATCAAGCGCAAGAGAAGCCACCGGGCCAAACCTCATAGCAACGTAGTTTCCTTCAGAAACTAATCGCCCATAATGACGAACATGGTAGCGGTCAGCTGCCCAAAGAAGCTTGATAAGCTTCGTTCGATTCATTTTGCCATTATCATCAAAGGACAGTAGATATCGCAATATCTGTGTCGTCTTTGTAATTTCGCTACCCCTAGATAATACCATATCTTTATATTGTCATAGTTTAGTAGTATTTGCAATAGCAAAAAACGAGCCGACTTATGGCCATCTTAGCAGACACCGACCGTTACCAATGGGTGGTATCTGGTGTCTCCAGCCAAACCACAGTTTTTCTTCCACAACATACTACCTCATTGCTTTTGACCCATATCTTTATAGTGGCAGTATATAGCCGCCAGTATAAGTGCCATTACTGCAAAGAATATGACGATATGAACTGCAACGTCTGGTGTCTTACCAGAAATACCATCACCAAATGCAGTATTGATGGAATTATAGATCAACAGTAGCGCTGCAAGTAAGCACACGTTGTAGGCAATTTTATATCTGTATTCCATGAGCGTTGTTGCTTTCGTTGCATGTCGCATATTTAATATGTATACCCTTATTGTACATTATTAATAGAACTAATTTTAAAGGGTGTTTGCTACTAACTGGTAGACAATACATGGTAAGGTATCCAGCTATGTCAATCCAGGCTATTCACCTAGTTGCATTTTTGCAATAAAAAACACCTGGTAGAGATACATTTGCGCAGTTTATCGCCGGTTTTGAATGCGACACAAATAAGCGTCCCGACATTGTTTGGCTGCCCGCTTTGTGTTTAAATATAAGTATGACGAATGAAGAACTCTCACAACAAATCGCAGCGCTCACAGCAACCGTAACCGAGAAATTCAACGAGATCGACAAGCGGTTCGAAACAATCGATGGACGGCTTGACAAACTGCAGGCAGGACAGGATGACCTGGCCACTAAGTACGACAACCTCAAGGCCGGCCAAGACAATTTGGTTGCCAAACATGCTGACCTGCAGGTTGGCTTAGATGATCTGCGCACCAAGTACGGCGAGATGAACGAGAAGCAGGGCTACATCGTCAATGCACAGAAGACCATCGCCAAGACGCAGGACGAGCTGCAACGCGCCCTGGAGGAGCACGGTGCCAAACTGGAGGAGGACTTTACCGACATGAAAGCGACGCAGGCGAGCATCCAGCACGACATTTCACGGATCAACCGCAAGATGATTATCGAAGCCGGCGTGCGCGACACGATGCACGAGAGCGTCTTCTCCACACAAGACAGCCACTACCGCGAGCTCGACCGTCGCCTCCGCGTCCTGGAAGCCCACTTTCCCGAGCTAGGGCAACAGGGAGCGTAGGTATGGCTGGCACGGCACGCGGCATAGCAGCATCCCCACGATCACTTGGATCACGCGCCGCCCAGGCTGCTATCGGCCTAGTCGAGCTTGAAGGCGTTGCCGTCACTCCAGCAGTACGACGCTGGCTTACCTAGTACGCCCAGCAGCAGATCTCACAGCGTGAACTCATTGCCAAGATAGAGGCGGAGGTGGCGACACTGATACAGCGGCCTAGCGAGAAGACACGTCCAGCCTGTCTCTAACGGCAGTTGCGCTCAGCTTCACTATACGTGCGCCTCATTAGACAAAACTATACTGAATAACAGTGCTAAGTCAGTGACATATGAAGCAAAGTCATGGAGAACTTTATGCCACAGTTTCTGTTATCCATGCGAGGTAGTCATGCGATCCATCTGTAATATCTAAACATATTATTTCAGGAACATCATAGTCGTGGAGGTGCTGCACTGCCTCTTCGATCTCTGGAAACTTGCTTTTTTCAGTTTTTATCAGCAAGAGAAACTCGTCGTCCTCTTGGCATTCTCCGTCCCAGACATAAACGGAATGTATTTTTGTTATCTGAACGCAGGCTGCAAGTCGGTTTGCAACAAGGTGCTTGGAAATAGTGGATGCTTGCTCCTTGGTTGCGACCGACACCATTGTTATGCAGTACTTGTTGCTAGGCATTGTTGTTCCTCTCTGTTCTGTTGAGTGACTGTGATAAATTATAGATGACTATATCATGTTATGTATAGCCTCGTCTATCGACAATTAAGCCAAAAAACATATAATCATAACCAGGCACAGTTGATCGCCGTGTTACCAAAAAATCTCCGGCAGGTAATTTCTAGGCTACACCGCGGGAGATTTTTATTGTAGGCTAATCTAGCGCGGCTTCCTGTCGAAGATAGACGTGAAGTCATTACGCTTCGTTCGTATGTCTTCCTTGACCTGGACACAGAAATAGCTGCCGTCCTTCGTTATGCCATAGAACCGGTAGCGTAGTATCTGTTGATCTTTGGCACCGGCGAATCTACCTCTAGACTCCCTGCTGCATCAAGTCTGGGAACTTTGCTTCAACGAGGCGAAGACGGCGGTCAAGATCGCTATAGAGGGTTTCGTCGGCGGTTTCGCGGCTGCCAGACTCGTGGAAGAGACTACGGCGAAGGCGAGCCATCTCAGCTCGTACCTCATCTTGGCCAGCTTTCAACTTGGTTTGTCCTGCCTTGAGCTCGCTAAAGCGCTCCTCCCACTTGTAGTCGAGATCCTTTATCATGTCACTCAATACTTTGTAGTCCTTGTGGATGTTGTCAAACTGCTCGTCCACTGCTTTGAACTGTGTGTCGATTATATCGAACCGTTGATCTATTTGTTCGAACCTTTGATCAATGTGCTCAAAACGTCGATCAATTTGCTCGAAGCGTTTGTCTATTTGTTCGAAACGTTTATCGATCTGCTCAAACTTCTTCGTCATAGTATTGGCTAATGTCTCGACCGTGCCGCTGAGTGCTACTATTTGTTGAGATAACTCTTCGTTCGTCATACTTCTATTTAATCATATAGGCGGGGAGGAAACAACGGAGAACCCTTGATCGGTCACAGCAGCAACACTCGTGTGACATGGATGATTGTCCGCCCGATTTTTGTCACTTGGACCTCTTAGTCAGTCTGGCGGATTACCTGCCCACACTCCTCACACTGTCTAGGCACCATTATGCTCGGTGCAAGTCGCGTACGCTGACGATGGTGTGGCGCAGAGTAGCCCTTCAGGCAGGCACTGCGCTGCGGTAGCAGCTGGATCCGCCATCGCCGCCAGGTCCCAGGTATTTGTGTAATAAATACAATTATTTCATCTTTATTATAGCGCGGAAAAGATCTTGAAATTGATGCATTATTTCAGCGGCGCGCTTAAATGGAATCGGCATGGCGACAGTCTGCCAGAGAGTCTTGCACTCAAGTCGAAATGCTCCGTGAAATACTTCTAATGATAATGCTCCTATAAGGCGAACTTCTTCCTTTGTTAGTTGAACAGTTCCCCTTCCTTCGTTGTTTCTAGTACTTTCATTGCAGTTTCTCCGATTATGTTGATAATGCCATTAGTATGGAGAAGCTGGAAAGAATTGTCAAACATTGGCCTGAGACAATTTCTTGACGATAGTAGATAGTGCCCCAGATGGAATCGATCGCAGCTGGCGGCACCCACTTGGTCTGCCTCCATGCCTGGCACCTCGGCGACGGCGAGCCGCCTGCCTGGTGGAACAACGAAGAAGGCGCGTGGATGCGAGAACTTGAGGCGATGCGAGAGCGGAAGTGCGCACCGCGCAACACTGCACCTCATTCATCCGTAAATTAACGGCATATCATTATGATGCTCAGCGAAATCATCCGGTGGCAGTGCTCCAATACCTGCCACCCCTTGATATAAGTAATGGTTAACTGCTCTGGGTAATGTGCAATCCAATTGCGATAAAAAGGTCGCTTTGCGCTCATCGCCATGATACAGCGTAATGGTTGTGCCATACCCACGACGTTCATCAAATTCATAGGCCAAAGCTTCGTTCTTTCCTGGCTTAAAGTCATTGATCGTATAGAGCGTTCCCGCCTGGGGGACGTAATACTGCACGATATTCTCTAGAAAAGGAATCTTTACTTGCTTTAGATCTGTTGCAACGACAATATATTCAGGGTCGTCGATATTTGTGCCAGGATAGTGTATCAGAATTGAGTTGTATGATTGCCGGTCTATCTCGCGATAAGATAGCTCGTAGAACGGATAATGCTCCTGCCTCGCGGAATCATACAAGTAGTTTTGAGGAATGACCGATTCAATGTGTCCAAGCAGTGAGGATATCTGTTCTTGCTCACTTTTGCTCAATGAATCAGCAATGGCCAACGCAATCTTATCTTTGTAGTTGTCATAAGCAAGTACGGAACGCCAAAATAGATCGTTTTGTCGTTTTGTCTCCCATAGTGTTGCTATGTCAAATTTTGGAGCGCGCTCCATGCTATAAATATAGCATTAATTGTGGCCACATTTAACAAACGTTCGAGCAATTCAAGCGGTTTATAATACGGAGTGAGACTATCTTTGCGTGTGTCATATACCTCGACAGTTTCTACTGCCACGTCCATCACTTGTAAACGAAATACTACTTGGGCAGTCAAGAACATTCGGTCGTCCAAAAACTCCATCAGTGGCAACTATATCAACCTGGTCATTCCTACTATCATGTCTAGACAAATAAATAACCGAAAGGAGGATTGAGTGTATGGAAGCAGGATCAATACAAGGCGGTGCAGCGGCAGTCGGAGCTGACCCGTTTGCGGCTATGGCGGCGCAACTCACTCCCAAGCGCGCCGTCTCATACATCCGTGTCTCCACCCGGGAGCAGGCTCAGCGTGGTGGGTCGGAGGAAGGTTTCTCCTTGCCGGCTCAGCGTGAAGCCAACAAGCGCAAGGCCCAGTCGATGGGGGCGCTGGTGGTCAAGGAGTTCGCCGACCGGGGCGAGTCCGCCAGGTCTGCGAACCGGCCTGAGCTGCAGAAGATGCTGGCCTACCTCAAAGAAGACGGCGGGATCGACTACGTCATCGTCCACAAACTTGACCGCCTCGCCCGCAACCGGGCGGATGATGTGGAGATTAACCGGGCGTTTGAGGAGGCTGGCGTCCGGCTCGTCTCCACCAGCGAGAACATCGACCAGACGCCTGGTGGCATGCTCCTGCATGGCATTATGAGCAGTATTGCCGAGTTCTACAGCCGGAATCTCGCCAATGAGATCATCAAGGGGATGGGCGAGAAGGCGAGGAATGGCGGGACGCTGGGTAAGGCGCCGCTGGGGTACATCAACGTGCGTGCCAGGGACGAGAACGGGAGAGAAGTCCGGACGGTCGAGCTCGACCAGCAGCGCGCTCCCCTGCTTCGCCTTGCCTTCTCTGAGTACGCCACCGGCAACTGGACAGTCAGTCAACTAGCCAAGCACTTAGCAGGGCTGGGGCTGGATGTGCCAGCGACGCCGAGCAAGCCGGCCCGTCCCATCACCAAGGGGCGCCTGCATACGTTGCTGCGGCACCCGTACTACAAGGGTGTGGTGCAGTTCCAGGGCGTGGAGTATGCGGGCAAGCACGAGCCGCTGGTGGATGAGGAGACGTGGCAGGCGGTGCAGGCTGTGCTGGGCTCCCATCGCAGTGGCGAGCGGGAGCGGATGCATAACCACTTCCTGAAGAGCACGGTGGTGTGTGGGCAGTGTGGTAGTCGGCTGCTGGTGCAGAACACGAAGAATGGCAAGGGGGTGCTGTACCCCTACTTCATCTGCGCCAGGCGGCAGCGGCTGCATGACTGCTCCTTCAAGGCGGTGCTCATTGAAGTGGTGGAGGCGCAGATGCAGGAGGTGTATCGGCGGCTGCACGTCAGTGAGGCGGATCGCCAGGAGATTGAGCGGTATCTGCTGGCGGAGCTGGCGCGGATTGAGGGGGAGAAGGATCGGAATGTCCGGTCGCTGACGGTGCGGCGGACGAACCTGGAGGATGAGCGGCGCAGGCTGCTGCAGGCGCACTACGGTGGGGCGGTGCCGCTGGAGCTGCTCAAGGAGGAGCAGGAGCGGTTGGGGCGAGAGCTGGCGGGGATTCAGCGTCAGCTCGATGCCTACCAGGCGGATGCCAAGCTGGTGCGGGCGCATGTGGAGCAGGCGCTGGATCTGCTGGAGGACTGCTACCGGTTGTATATGGCGGCGCCGGATCACTTGCGGAAGCAGCTGAACCAGGTGTTCTTCGAGCAGGTGCTGGTGAACCCGGCGATGGATGAAGAGGACCGGGTCATCCTGCCTGGCGAAGGTGGTGATGACGGGGCTGGTGGAGAGTTGCAGGATGCGGACGATGGTGTGAGTGGTGCTGGTGGAGAGGGTGATGAGCAGGAGCCTAGTGAGTGTGAGCCGGACGACGCTGGTGACGAACCAATGCGTCGAGCTGATGAGGCGCCCTGCTCTGTCCGCATGGCGGACACCGGTAGCGATGTCTGCCTGGAAGCACGACTCAACCGGCCGTTCGACCAGCTGGCTAGCGCACGACTGCGCGCTGTGGCACGGATTGCTGCCCTACGAAAAACGCCCACCTCGATGGGAGGTGGGCGACGGTCCTCGGCTGAGACGGCCACAGGAGCTGATTCTCAGGGTGAGGGTTTGTATAGCGATGCTGTGGTGCGGGTTAGGAGACTCTAACTCCTGGCCTCTTCCATGGCAAGGAAGCGCTCTAACAACTGAGCTAAACCCGCATGTTGCTGAGTTGTATTATATGGAATAGTGCGTAAAATTTCAAGCCCTTTCTTCTATGAATCGCATACTATTCGCTCTTGCGCACTTCGTTCCGTCACTATTCTAGGATATGTACGTGCGGCTATTGCGTACTCACCTCTTGCTTTTGAAGAAGCAGAAAATAAATTATACTCCAATTCTCACCATCCATTGAATAACGCAGAAAAGATACGTATCCTACTCCACCGCACCAAAACCACGAATTTTGCCAACGGTCGCTCGATCGATCGTGCTGACGTGGATCGCGTTGCCTTCGTTGCCGCCAACGGTGGTGAGCTTGCCATCTTGGTAGCGCAGGAGAATATTGACGTGCTCGCCGCGCTGGCTAGTTGTATCATAGAGGATGGCATCGCCTGGCTGGGGTGTGTAGCCACTGTCGGCTGAGTACCAGCGACCAGTCGTGCGATAGTACGTTTCGAGGCTGCGCACGCCAGGGATGCGCCAGCCACCATTGTGTGGGTTGACGAATGGCACACCCGCCTGCTGGTGCACCCAGCTAACGAAGTTTGCGCACCAATCTTGCCGCTCGCCCTGGCTATAGAATGTGCCCGGCTGCGGAGCGTCAAATTGCTGGTGGGCAGTCGTGATGATCTTCGCTCGGGCGGGCGACAGCTTCTTCGTATCTATCGCTGGGAACTCCTCTTTTTGCCTAAGCTGCTGGACTGGATGGGACTGCACACGGCGTGGTATAAAAAACAAAGCACCATACACAATAGCACTGCACAGTGCAATTGCAAGCATAACCCAGAGCGCAAACAGAGCAAGGCGTTGCCAGGAGAGCGGTGTGGGCTGATGGAGTGATTTCATACCATTTATTATACACGGGCGTCTCGCTTGTGGGTAAGTGAGGCAGAGCCTTCTCTTGCAAGCGCTATGTGAGCTGGAGTTGTTCTGACGGCCCAGAAGCGAGAGATTGGTCATACCAAAAAGAAAAACACCCTCTTGCTATAAAGAGAGTGTTTTACTGGTGGCTCCTACTAGACTCGAACTAGTGACACAAGGCTCTTCAGGCCTCTGCTCTACCAACTGAGCTAAAGAGCCACAGGCAACGTCTGTCGCTGCTCCTTATTGTACTAAAAAACCACTGCTCAGGCAAGAGCTTCAAAGTCTCAATTTTTCTGATCTTCTCGTTGTCTTGGCTTCCCCTCCTCACCGTATTATCTACCAGGCAACGAAAAATACATTCGCACATACTATGCTATACTATGCGCTCCATCTTTTGTATAGATGAGAAGGTGTAACAAGACAGGGCGAGTGAAAGAGAGGTAGCGATTGTGAGCCGTACAATAAATAGTTAGCCTTTTGCGTTGCAAGGTGCTATAATACAGCCAGCGCGGGTATCGTATAACGGCTATTATGTATGCTTCCCAAGCATGAGACGAGGGTTCGACTCCCTCTACCCGCACCACAAGGAGGATCACACTCAGTATAGGAGTGTGTTTTTATTTCTATGATGTATGATCGTAAGCTTGTTATCGTCCAAAACCCTTACAGCACCCGCCATCGCGAGGTGCAGGCTGGTGTGTTTGACCGGCTTGATACAGCGGGCATTCCCTACGACACCATAACGACGCGCTTTTCGCAGGCGAAGGACAACATCAAGTATCTTGCCGATCGCCTCCCAGATGGCACCCACATCATCAGTGCGGCAGGTGATGGTACGAGTACGCAGGTGGTAAATGCAGGGCTGAGGGCTGAGCTTGATAACGCGGTGTATAGCTTTATTGGCTATGGCAATTGTAACGATCTCGCAAGAGGCCAGCGCGATCCTTTACCATTGTTGCAGGCCAACCATCGCACCATCACTCATCAGCCGCTCTCTATTGAGGTAAATGGCGAGCCATGGCGATACGCCCCTGGGTATATGACACTTGGCTTAACTGCTCTGATCGCTAGTGGCTTCGCTGGCGCAGCATCGCGCGAACGTCTGCGCCGCACACCACCCCACACCAAGCTTGTGCGCAGCATGGGGCAAGTCGCCACCACCTATCTGTGTGCACACGACACTTACTTACCACCCTTTACAACCAATCTTTCTACCGAAGAGCAGGCTGGTCTAACAGATGTGATGATTATTAATAACCAGCGCATGGAGCGCGTTATCCGCTCGTCAATCGACTACCCGCAGACCGACTTTTTTGGCTACCATCAAGCCGACTTCTCGTCTGTCTGGAAAAATATCCCCTTTGCTTGCAGCGCCATAGCAGGCCACACACCGGCCGAGGAAATCACCGATATCACACTCACCTTCCGCGAGCCAGCCACTATCCTCGCCCAGACCGAGGGAGAGCACGCCGCGCTGCCAGCGGTATCGACAATTCGCACGTATAAGGACCCAGCAAAGGCGATTCGGGTTGTGCGGCCCTAGCCACTGACCGTGTCGTTGGTCGAGTATGTCTACTCTACTGCTAACCCTTGCCGAATCTGCGCTGCGCGCGCCTCCCCCACCACTGCCGCTAGCTCTGCTTGGCTGGCGCGCATGATACCGCGCACGCTGCCAAACTGCCGCAGCAGTTTTTGCTTGGTTTTGGGGCCAACGCCAGGGATGCTATCGAGCGCACTTTTTACGCCAGCTTTGCGCTGGAGCGTGGTGTGATAGCTCACGGCAAAGCGATGTGACTCATCACGGATCCGCTGGAAGAGCTTGGTAATGTCACTGGCTGCAAGCGGCGAAGTGACTACCTGGCTAGTACTACTACCCCGCAAATTCTTGGAGTGCGCACCAGCGTTGCGCTGCCCCGGGTGGAGGTTAATCACGTAGACATCGCCATCCTCGTAGACGGTAATACCATTCGGGCGCTCGGCTTGTAGGCGCTGGATATACGCCAGCCCCACCTGCGAGCCAGTTTTGTGCACCAGGATCTCTTCCTCGCGCTTGGCAATGCTGATGATCGGCACATGTACCCCACGTGCATCACGGGCCGCAATTGCTGCCGCCAGCTGGCCTTTGCCACCATCAATCAGCAGCAGGCTCGGCGTGCCCCAGCTCTTGATATGGCGCTCACTCAGGCGGCGAAAGATGACGTCGTGCATATTGCCAGTGTCGTCGTTTTTTTCACTGACTTTAAACTTGCGGTACTCGGCCCGATCACTGACGCCATTACGAAACACCACCATACTCGCCACCACCTGGCGGCCGCTCATGTGGCTGATATCGTAGCCTTCGATGCGGGTTGGTTCGCTGGCTAACCCCAGCAGCGTGGTCAAGTCCGCCAGGGCTCGATCCTTACTAATAGCCAAAAATTCCTTATCACCAAACATCACTCGGCGCTGCAGCTCCTGCATGGCGCGCAGCTTGTTGCGCAGCTGGGCGGCCCGTTCAAATTCGTGCAGCCCCGCGGCCGTCTTCATGTCGCGCTCAAGCTCGGCAGCGATTGCTTTGCGGTTGCCTTTGATGTAGCTAATCAGCGTGCGCAGGTTGGCTTTATAGGCCTGCGGGCCGTCGCTGACTTTGGGACTCAGGCCTAAATCTTCGTCTAGCTTTGATTGCCCGGGCCGGCGCTCGTGCGTCAGGTAGGGGAAGATTGGCCGCAGGTAGCGCAGGGCTTTTTTAAGCGCAAAGCCGTTGTAGAAGGGGCCGTAATAGTCGGCGCCATCATCCGCCGGGTTGCGCGTCAAGCTCACTACTGGCCACTGGCTCTTCATGTTGATCCGCACGAAGGTTTGCGATTTATCATCACGCAGCAGCACATTGTAGCGCGGCATGTAGCGCTTGATCATCTCACTTTCGAGAAAGAGGGCGTCCACCTCGCTTTCGGTCTCGATCCAATCCGTATCGTGGATCTCCGCCACCAGCGCCATGGTCTTATTATCCCGTCCGCGCGAATCCTGAAAATACTGCCGCACTCGGTTGCGCAGCACTGCCGCCTTGCCGACATAAATCACCTCCCCACTGGCCGACTTATGAAAGTACACCCCCGGGCTGCGAGGTAGTGTTTTGAGCTTGGCGTAGAGGGTGGCGTTCATACTTTCTATTATAGCGCGAAGCTACTGCTTGCCGGTAAATAGCCGGAACAAACCATCGTGCTCACCTTGAGCAAGCTTAACAGCCCATTCTTCCTCTTCAAGACGTTCCAAGAGGCGCGCTTTGAGTGCAGTTAAACCAAGTTTTTGTCGCGCCTGCTTGACCTTCTCTGCTTGCTCAAGAAAGGCAAAGTATTGCTCGCGATATTCCTTTGGGATATCGCTGATCTTGCCGTTCGGCATGACAACGTTCTCGAGCCCTGTTAGTTTCCTTTCATCCTTTTTGCGCACGCCAGTAATCGATCGGTTATAATACGCACCGAGCTGAGCAACGGGGCCAGGAATAGTACAAACTGTTTGGCCGTCTTGTTCGACACGCCAAGGATCAAGGCTTTCAAGTGGAATCTTCGTTTCGCTGCCAGCAAGACGCCAGTAAAGTTCCTTTTCACCCCCTTTGCCCTCTTTAAGATAGCGATCACCAGTGAAATGGCTCAAACCTTTGAGTGTATTCATTAGTGGAGTGCCATATGGCTTGAGGCCAAATACCGAAGGGACAAGTAATCCACCCAGCGCATCTTTCATCTCATCTCGATATGCTGCTACTGTACCTGTCGTATGCACTAATGTGTCGAGATCTCGCACCGTGCCATTACTCTCACGTCGCCGCGGCAGATAGATATTACCAATCCGCACCACATGATCATCCCAATCGATCTTCTCGGCATGAGTCACTGCGTGCAAACCGAGCCCGCCAACCACAGTATAGGGAGCATCTCCCACGTCTTCCATCCGATTGTGAAAGTCTGCTGCAACTAATGTGAAATATGAATTGTCTAGAGTTGTTTCTGGGGATCGTCTCATACACTTGGTTATACCATACTTTTATGGACACGAGAAGTGTTTTGCATACTATTGTACGACTCTGTTGTGTCCGTTTTTATCTTGTTCGAATAATATCCATGGTATGTTCTATGTGGATACGAAATAAGGTCAAGCCGTTACCCGGCAGTACTCACTACACCCTCATACTTACTCTAAAGCTTGGCAAACCCTCTGCCGCAGCACCGGCACAACCTCCGCCTCAAACCATGGGTTACGTGCTCGCCAGCGCGCAGTCAGCGGCGAGGGGTGTACCAGCGGAAAATACCGTGGCAAATACTGCGCAAAATGCGCCACCGTTTCTGTTAGATTCTTCTCTGCCTGACGGGCAAGATAGTACTTCTGCGCATAGGCACCAACCAGAATCGTTAGGCGCACTGCTGGCATCTGGGCACGGAGCTTTGGGTGCCATTTCCCAGCAAATTCCTTGCGTGGTGGCAAGTCGCCATGCGCACCCTTGCCAGGATAGTAAAAATCCATTGGAATAAGCGCAAAGAGATCGGGGTTATAAAACTGCTCATCGCTTACGCCAAGCCACTGCCGCAAGAGGCGGCCACTGGCATCGTTCCACGGCATGCGGGTCTCCTGAGCAATACGGCCCGGCGCCTGGCCAACAATGATGATGCGCGAGCTGGCCGAGGCGCTATAGACCGGCGGCCAACCCTGCGCCGTAAAATCAGCGTTCATTGGGTCGGCACAAATGTGCTGGTAGAGGAGCGGCTGTGATTGCGCGTTTGTCATACCTTTAGTATAGCGAAGTTGTGTAGCTAGCTCAATTGCTCACGAGCCGCAGGTTATACTACCATATTAAACGTACCTTTATACACGCATTTATATTTAAAATTTAGTTAATGCTTTTCAAAAGTTGTATCTGTGCTATACGTTCGTTGCGCACTGCTGCTTCGTCGTTTGGATACATAGTGTTAATAAGGGTGATGGCAAAATCGCTCGCCCACAGCCCGTGGTATTTCACATGCGGACTCGCCGTGAGCTGTGCCATGGTGCGCAAAAAACGCTCCACTACTCGGCTGGTTGTAGAGCGCGCTTGGCGGCCAATCCGAAAGCTTGCGTTGCGGGCCGCGTGGTAGTTCGCCTCGCCAGCAAGCCACTGTTCCATGCCAGCATACGCGTCAGCAATCTCACTGTTATATGGGAAGGTGTGGCCAATGAGCTTGTGTAGTCGATGGCCATATGCGTGGCAAAAGCGCACGACTTGCTGGTGTGTCTTAACGTCATACACGGCAATAAATTGCTGGCGCAAAGCCTCGTCGTCGGCAATAGGCCCAAGCGGGCGTTGATAGGCGTAGATATTCATTAGTCCTCCAATGTTAGCTCAATTATCTTCTGAAAGGTTTTGCCATTACGGATCGTCAGCTGCTTATAAAACCGGGCTTTGAGTAGCTTTTTATGATAGTTTGATGTAAGATAATCGGCTTGATCATGATTACAATAAAAGAACGCCGTACGCCCAAAATGGAGCTGCTCGCGATCGTTCGCCCAGGTAGCCGTTTCTGCCTCGATAGCCGCCTTGTCCGCCTCTGGTAAATAGAACAGCGCATCCCGCCGGTAGGCCGTGTCGTCCTGCCACCAGCTGGGTAACTGAGCCACCTCTTGCCGGAGCGTGGCAGCACTGATGATGATAAACGGCACTGGGAAGTCATAGGTCGCGTCAAAATAGCGCGCCAATGTGCGCTGGATCACCTCCTCCGGCTCGCTGCTATCAAAAAACAAATTGCCACTATTGATATACGAGACGACATTACAAAAGCCCAGCTCCGCCAGATCCGCCTTCAGGCGATCCATACTCACCTTATGCTTGCCGCCAACATTAATGCCCCGGAGGAGCAGCGCGTAGCGCATTGGTTGTGCTGTGGTGTGGTGCAACGTGTGCATAGTGCTATTATACAAGGATAGACGGTGAGCGTCACGTTGCTGGGTGATAGTTACTGCCCACTACTCAGGCAGCAGCCAATGGCCACTCAGCAAAAAGGTTGCCATATCTGCAAGCAGGATAAGCCCGCACAGTATGATAACTGCTGTAATACTCGAGCGAATCAGCGTACTGTACTGGGATCTCACCCGCTCGAACCAGGCTATAAGGGGTTGGTGTCTATCGCACATAATCGCGATGACGAGACCAAAAAACAACCCTTGGCTAACAAGCAACCACACCACGTGCGCTATGATAACGACAAAGAGTGACTGTTCGCGGCTGGCTATAGCAATCACTGCGAGGAATGATGGGTCGGTAAAGGCACTGGCCGCATAGATAATGCCGCCAAGCACAATGCTGCGCCTCAGCCACTGCAAAACTCGGCTATCCTGCGACTCCTTTGGTTCCTTATCCGATTTTATATGCCTGTGCAAGCGAGCCGCCGCCCAGCCAAGCAACCCCATGCTTGCCGCGCCTTCTGCACCTAGCCACACACAAGCTGGTACACGATGGAGTGCCTGAGCAAATAGCTCGGCACTACCACCAAGTAAGAGCGATGCTGCTACGCCAGCGGTGACTGTTCCTACTAAGACGATGAGTGCAAACGCAGCGATTTTTTGCTTGGGTAGCTTGCTTGCCACCAGCAGCACAACTAGCACTGCACCAAACACATCAAATCCAGCCACACCAAGGCCAAATGCAAGTGCAATAACATTCATGGTATCTAGTATAGCAGTAGGTTGTTGGAGATGGCATACGTATCTCTCATCACACTATAAATTATATGAGCACCTTACCGCCAACACGGCATGCCTTATCCCTGTTTACCCAGTAAGAAAGATACGCGGCTCACTTCAAGCTATTGTACGCCGCGCAAAGCACCTGCTCTTATTTACTATATCCAACGAATCCAGTAGCATTCCCCATCAAGCGATCGACAATGATACCGTTGCTGTTAATAATCATGGTTGGCCCATCTGTACCCGCCAAAACAACGGCTGTTTGTGCCTGCCTAGCATGAATAACACTATCCGCTGCGTGAAATTGCTTTTGCAGATAGCCATACTCAGGATCACTCAGTGGAATATAGGCAACGTCACTCCCCTTGAGCCGCTCAACAACATCTGGGTAGTGTATGTCATAGCAAACATATGCCGTAACTTTCGTAGCATTATGCGTAGCAATTACGCGTGAATAACGCGCTGTGCCAATTGATTCATCTGGCGCAAGATGCGCTTTGTAATTTGTCAGTATACTGCGACCAGACTGATCTACCAGTACGACTTTTTTGTATATTCTTGTATCGTCTTTTTCTGTTGTATGGTAGACGATATTGATCGATTCTTTTTGTGCAAAGGCTGCAATTGTTGCGTGCAGCGCAGGTGGGATAGAATTTTCTGGCCAGACGATTGTCGCATGAGGATATTGGTACTGTGCAATTGCGCGCTTTGTCAGGTGTATAAGATCCTGCACATCAGCTTCAGTAGCGGGTATATCAACGCCACCACGTGTCATCTTTTGGAGTGCAATCACTGGAGGGAGTGGCTTGGCTGGCATATGCACAACAATACTATTTGCTATCGCCACGAGTACAACAAGCCCACAGCTCATACGTATCCATACGCTCATACGAGCATGCACTATTAGCCACGCTATACTCGCGCTACAGAGTAATACAATCGCTTCGAGCACTGCTTCGCCGCCATAGGCACTCCACATAGTGATACTGTCATTACGCCACACGCTATAGCCAAGATGAGGAATCCACCAATCCTCTACCACTGGTGCATGAGTTCGTATATACGTCAATGTGCACCATGCAATAACAAAGAGCACTACAGCACCGTATGTCCGAATATACCGACGCAGAGCTATAATCCAAAACAGATTAGCCTGCAAAAGCGCCCATCCAACACTTGCACCAAATGCCACGCCGGGCGACATAAAGTAGTAATACCAATAGGTCGTTGGTAAGAGCCATGCCAGCATGAAACAAGCACCAACGCCATAAAGATGGACGCCCGACAGTCGTCGCACTGTCACAAACAGCAATGCTAATGCAAAAAATACTGGTAGCTGCAGAAGCCAATGTGGGGCAAAAGCCGTTCCTGCCACAACAATGCCAGATATCGCCGCAAAAATATATGGCCGAGCCGCTCGCCGTATTGTCATAAAGCGCATAGGTTTCATGTGCTTGCACGCCATAGGCACTACAAGCCAGCGCCGCACCCGTCGGCAGTACCACTCGTAACGCTCGTCAAAGACGTGATGGATGGCGCGCTCTTCGATTGGAATAATGAGCCAGTTTAGCACGCCAAAGCACACCACTGGGCACAGCAACGCTAGCCATGAGCCGCTCACCAACGCGCAACCAAGTACCGCCAAGATATATGCAAGATAGAGTGGATTGCGCGAGAAATTGAACGGCCCCGTGGTGAGCAGCTCGCTTGGCTCATCAAGCGGGTTGGTTGAGGTTGCAGCTCGGCGCAAAGCGCGCATCGTTGCATGCATTATAAACACAGCCACAACAATGCAAGCAGCACCTACCAGCCACCATTCGCTGGCAATCACTACTGTCCCTGGCCACGTCCACGCTACTGCTAAAGCAGCAAAGCCGAAGCCGAAGAGACAAAAATCAGGAATATGGTTATACATTATATGCTTCTTCATGCGTATGATTATACCACTTTATTACTGATATGACATAAACATGGTATACGTTCTTATTCTGTACGTATTTTCCCTGACTCATTTATCGGAGATGCGCTGCCTGCAGGGCATCATACACACTTGGCACAACCTTCACCAACCCACGTAAGGCAATGTCTTGCGGTGCTGTGCGTGAAAAAACTGGACATTCTTGGGCCGTAGCAAAACCAATTTCCATTGCTGCGCTCAGTCCAACATAGCCATCTGGAGCATGAAGCATCACAAAATCTGCTTGACAAATTGCTAATAAATGCCCTGTTTCGATTTCTAGTGGCGACATACCTTGCTCGGCAGCGTCTCGCACAAATGCTTCGTCGTCATCAAACTGCATCCGTCGTGGCGATAAAACCTGGCAGCTAGTTGCAATAAGCTCATCATAGGCCCGCAAAAGTCCGTCTCTGTCACGCGTATATGAACCGCAAAGCACTGCTCGGGGCGGCTCAAAATTCTGTCGCGTCATATTCATATATCACTTCTGTTAGTTCACCGTGTCCATCAATACATGCCGCCATTTCGCGCATGAAGCTTTTATATTTCTTTGGCTCACCCTCCATCTCTTCGCGCGTGCGCCAGGCATTTTTACCACCTTCAAATTCTTCAACCATTGTGCCAGAAACACTATCGCAAAACATCAGATGAAATAGTTTATCCTCAACGATTTCATTTGTTTGGCTGTGACGAACCCGCTCGTGATAGACACCGCGGTGTACAAAAGTACCGCGCAGTCCTGTCTCTTCAGCAAGCTCACGTGCTGCCGCTTCAACAACAGACTCCGCCCAACGTACTTTGCCAGTTGGCGCACCCCAAAAACCATAGTATGGATGCTTAAGCCGCTGCTGCAGAAGGTATTGCTTCTCACCATAGTGCTGCCGCTCAATAACAAGTAATACCGCCACTTTTGGCTGACGCTCAATCACACCAGCATCAGTGTCTAGCTTATTGGCGTATTCTTTTCCTTTGATCGAAAGCATGTAGCCATCAGCTGTTTTTGTCACATAGCCTAAGGCAACCAGTCGTTTGATGTGAAATTTGACATGGTCGCTATCGAGCCCAGTAGCTCGCTGCAACGCAGCGAAATGAGCAGTCGGCAAGAATAGCAATTCTCGCAATATTTTTATCTGTGCATCGTGCACGGTTTCTTCGAGACTCATCATTATTACTCCCTTCCTCCCTACTGTAAAACGGTCAGTCTACAAAATCTAGGGAAGTCAAGTTCCCGATAGGCGAGCCATCGATAGACTCTTTGATTTCAAAATCTATACGATAACAGGATAGTACACAAAACTTACTATTAGCATTTTATCGAACTGAATAATATTCTGCCAGTGTAATGTGTCAAGTATGAAATTTGGCAATATTATGATATCGGTGGTATATTGATTATAGTAGCGAAAACTGCGCAAGAAATATCATAATATGCAATCGAAATCCAGCCAGTATCAAACACTAAAACTACTAACTATCAACATAGCATTTATATCTCTCTGGCTTGTAACCTTGCTCAACCCGGAGAGACTGAAGGCATTGTGGTTTGTAGTCGTGCTGTCGCTAGCGCTCCTCTTTATTATAAAAAATAAAAATACATCCAAGCATGATATTTTTGCAGGGGTTGCCCTGGGCTGTTTAGTTATGCCGTCCCATGCTGTCATGGGGATATGTTCTATTGTTGCGTACATCGGAGGCGCCAGCGTCCTTAAGACAAGCAAAAACAAGATCCTCTTGTTCAAGGCCGCCAACATAAAAGAGATAATGAAAACGGTCGGCATCGCGACAATCGCAGGAGCGACGCTAGCAGTTATCAACATCCTCTTGGCAAAATCCGCCATGGAATTTAATATTTCGATCGAACCCGAGTGGTTCCTGCGTGCGATCAAAGCCGGCGTGTCAGAGGAGATCATTTTTCGTTTCTTCTTTTTTGCGCTGACCGTTTACTGCATCAAGGATGGGGCCTTATCAAGGTTCGATAATTTTTTGTGCTATGCCATCATGGTATTACCACACGTCTTGATACATTTTGATGCAACGAATTTCACATTGAGCAGCGTCGTGGTGTTGGCACTGTTGTTTGGCTTGCCGTTTGCCATTATGCAACGAAAACGTGATTTGAGTTCTGCAATTGGAGCTCATGCGTTGGTCGATGCAGTATGATTTTGCGCGTTTGGAACATAGTCTTATTTTACGCAATGTCTATGCGAAAAACATCTCCATTATAAAAACTATTCATATCTTTTTGCATGAGTCAAGTAGGTAACACCTGAAGCTGAGCGCTTTACTCCTTTCTCATACTGCTCGCAGTATACGCGCTGCAATACGCATATTTCTATATACCAATATATCTCGATACTATATCTATTCTCTATGTATCGATATCTTTATACCCATCTCTCTATCTCTATAACTTTCTTTCTCTACTATTTATCTATCTATTTCTATACATCTCTTTCTCTATATTTCTATTTCTATATCCTTATCTATATCTATTATTTCTCTACTTATCTCTATTCATCTATCTCTATCTTTATCTCTATTTACTTATTTTTATATCTCTTTATTTCTATCTTTATATTTCTCTATATTTCTTTATTTATCTACTTATCTTTATATCTCTTTATCTTTATCTTTATATTTATTTCTCTTTCTCTATATTATTCTCTATCTTTATACATCCATACATCCATATCGATTTCTCTCCTATTATATATAAATATATAAAAGAAGAGAAAAAGAACCCACGCTAACAGAGAAAAAACAGGGTAAACCAGGCGAATTTCGAAATTCGCCTTTTTTGATATAAAACTGCGTCTTGATATACTACCTTGTAAGGAGCTTATTATATGCCAAAGTACGTTCATATTGCTGGTCTTATTCTATTGCTTTGTTTGCTAATGTACGCGCTGCTGCGCACTCTCGCACCAGCACCAAACTCCACCCCACAGAGCGGCACGAATCATCCACATCCTCAGCACACCTCTCCGTCACGCATGCTCTATGGCCTAACCATCGACGACAGCTGGGAGGGTACGACAAGGCTTGCTGATATCGTGGAGGCCATTCAGCGCTTGCCCGCTCGGCCAACGGTGCGGATCGTTATGTCTAAGGATAGATCACCGCAGAGTTACCGAGGGCTATTCAAGGCGATTCATCGCGTGGCCGATATCATGGCCCAGCCCGTTGATTCTTCTGATATGCACAGCTACAGCACTGAGCGCTACCAGCAGCGCTTTGCTGAGTCTTACCAGTATTTATCTCACTACGTAGCGATATGGGAGGTTGGCAATGAAATAAATGGCCAAGAATGGATCCAAGAAGACCCGCATCTTACTGCCGCGAAGGTGACCAGTGCCTACCGATATATTAAGGATAAGCATGCCGTGGCGGCGCTTGTGCCCTACTACTTCCCGCCAAACGGAAGCACGCTGAGCATGAAAGAGTGGCTACAAGCATACCTACCTGATGATCTGAAGCAGGGCGTCGATTATGTCCTCGTCAGCTACTACGACGATGACAACGATGGCTACCAGCCCAACTGGCGACAGGTCTTTGCTGAGCTTGAGACGCTCTTCCCGGAAGCCAAGCTTGGCATTGGCGAGTGCGGCACACCCAGCGAGTATGCCCCGATGACGCGTAAACTACAGCTGTTTCGGCATTATTATGCTATGCCGCGGTACACTCCACGCTACGTTGGTGGATACTTTTGGTGGTATTGGGCGCACGATGGCGTACCATACAAGGATAACCCGCTCTGGGAAGAGACCGCGAAATATATGAAGAAGCGCCAGTCGTGAGCCAGGTGTCCTTTAATCATACCCTATTCCACCAATATGTGGCATAATATAACTAATGCATCACGAAACTTCGCACGCCAAAGCAGCGCATGACTACCAGCAAACACTCGTGCAAACAATCGGTGATTTTCTGCAGCACGCACCCATGGCCGATACGTGGCCAGACGCAGCCACCGTCTTTGTACATGATGAATGCAATCCTGATTCGATTGGGGCGATTGCTACTGCGTGTTCACCGCACGTTCCGGCTGATGACCGATTTGATTTTCAAGAAACACATATTACAGGACACCGCGTTGATGGGTCGTCAGTTGCTGGACGTGTTATCGAGGAAAACCAGGATAACATCACGCTGACTGATAGTGCGATGAATCCTAATCATCGCGTTCTCAACTTGCCGCTACCTGACCAACACGCCGTCTTGCAAGCTGCTTTTACAAAAGACCGTACGCCAACCAAACGTCAGCTGGATGAACTAGAAACACTATGGCAATACGACAGAGCCAAAACTGCACTCAACGTTGGCATTACGGCGCTGCAAGCATTGGCGCGAGCATCATACCCTACTCAGTCAGTTGCCGATATACTAGCCCTCAAATCACCCACCACACCGAACGCAATACTCGCCACGTGGGATGTGTCGTATTCAACCAGGGAGATAGCATGTAATGACGGAGAGCTGCGCTCATTTCTCATTCGCTTTGGTAGCCAAGCACTCACTGCCGTGCAGCATTATGGTGGCGAGCTAATTGGTTGGACAGGCGATGGGCAGAATCTTGCAGTGCCACTGCCGCGCAGCAACAATGCGCGTTTCTCGCGTGAGCAGCGGGCGACTTTTGGCAACAAGACGCTCATTCCGCTGCTCAATGATCTTACTGATATCGCTCACGCGCATAATGAGTACGCTATTCGCCTGACCGCCGGTTTTGGCCGACTCGACAATATTCCCGGTGGACACGTGAGCCCAGAGCTCTTTGGTATGACGAAATTATCCAAGCGTCAGCCGCGCGACCAGCTGTCAATTGCCCTGACTGGCGACGCCTACGACATGCTCGCGCCTGCTTTGCCTGACAGATTGCGACATTATCTGTACCACGACTAAATCCTAACGACGCCTTTTATTTTTCTTGCTGGGCCGAAGCAATTTATCTTTGAGCATTAGCACCACATCCGCCTCTTTAGCGAGCTGTTTGCTGTGGGTGACGACGATGACACATTTGTTGTTTTCGTGGGCAGCTTGGCGCAGGATGTCGATGATGTCAGCGGCGGTGGTTTCGTCCAGGTTGCCAGTCGGCTCGTCTGCCAAGATAATCGGTGCATGCGAGACGAGAGCTCGGCCGATCGCCACGCGCTGCTGCTGACCGCCAGACAGTTTCATGACGTTGCGATTGATATGATCGTCGTCCAGGCCCATAGTGTGCAGTGTTTCGTTAGTGGCCTTGGCATTAACTAATTTCAAGTTTTCCAGCGGCGTCAGATAATCGATCAGGTTATAATTCTGAAACACCAGCGAGATGTTGTGCTTGCGATGGTGCGAGTACCCCTGCTCGGCGATGTCTTGATCATCAAACAAAATCTGCCCGCCGGTTGGCGTGTCCAATCCCGCTAATAGGCCCAGCAGGGTTGATTTACCAGCGCCAGAACTACCGACGATGGCGTAGAACGTGCCCTTTTCAAACTGATAATTAATACCATTTAACACATTGCTGGTGCCGCCTGGGTATGAATAAACGATATCGTGTAGTGTAAGTAATGACATACTATCTCCTAACTTAATGTTGCTAAAATTTGCTTTGGTGATTGGCGCATGATTGGCGCGGTGGCAGCGATGGCTGACAGTAGAACGACCATGTAGCCGAAAGCGAAAGCTTGCAGATAAGTTGCTGGTGGCGCGGCTTGCACCGCAGTCTTTTCTGTGCGCTGGTTTTGGTCGGTTTGCGCTGTCAAGGCAGTAGAAATTTGCGATGAGGCGACCGAACCGATGGCGAGCGCGAACACCGAGCTAACTGCGGCAATGATGGCCAGCTCCGCCAAGAACTGCCCGATAATCTGCCGCTTCGACGTGCCGATAGACAGCAAGATGCCAATTTCATGCAAGCGGCCGCGCACCCAGAACACCAGCACCAGTGACAAAATTGCCAACCCTGCCCCGGCCACACCGATAGTGGCGACCGTTAAAATATTTTGGATACCAGTGATGTTTTGGAGAACTCCGGCAAATACCGCTCCGTTGTCAGTCAGGCTGAATTTCTGCCAATCGACGTTTGGTAGGTTTTTGGTGCGGTCCGTTAGCGACTTCAGCTGATGCGGATGTTCAGCAAAATACGTCGCCCGCGTCAACTGCTGGCTACCCGTCAGCTGCTGCGCCGCGGCCAAGTTGGTGATGAGATGATTCTCCGCCATGTCGGACTGCAAGACCGCTGGCTTTTCACCTTTGCCGCTGAAGATTCCTGCGACAGTCACCGTCACCCGCCTGCCGTCTTTGGCAATGTCCAGCCTGTCGCCTGGCTTGATATTATTTTTCTCGGCAAGCGTTTTGTGAATCAGGGCTGCGTTTTGATCGTGCGCCCCCAGATGCTTACCCTGTTCTAGTTGGTAAAATCGACCGGTGAACTCGCCAAGCAGATTGCTCTCTGTCGCGCCCGTCACCTTCGCTTCGCCAGCGATTCCAGTGTCCAGCTGCACACCGCTGCCCGCCACGTCGATCAATTGCTTGCCTGGCAGACCCGCGGTGGTCTCTGCCTGGAAATTGTGCGCCTTGACCTTGTCCAGGCGCTGCACCCGCTGCGCGATGTCCATCGGCACCTCGCCCGATGGCTGCTTGCTGGCGACACTAAAGCCAGCGCGGATATTACGCTCGACCGATTGCTTCAGCTGCGCCATCGTCTGCTGCACCGTCAGCGTACCGATCAGCAGCGTGAAAATCAGCGTCATGATCAGGGCGATGGTCAGGCTGCGACGCCGCCGCCGCGCCACAGCCGTCCAGGCTCGTGTGATAATCGTCATCATTCGCCCCTAGTCTACTTCGGTTAGTAATTCTTTTGGCGTCGACCCTGTAATCGGCCGCGAAGCCAGCAGCACCGCAATGATAATCACCGCCAGCCCAGCGCCCCACACCGCCAGCAGATCCGTCGGTTGCACACCAATCGTCACCTTGTCGAGCGTGCGCGATGACGTCACCGAGTCAGCGTCAGCACCAAGCGACGCACCGCCAAGCGAACTGCTCGCTTGACGCGTGGCATTCTGTGCCGCCTGCGATACCACATGATCACCCATTTGTTGAGCAATCAGCCCGGCGGTAACGTACGACGCACCGAAACTCAGTACCGCGATCATCACCAGCTCAGCGATGTATTGCAACACAATCTTTGACTGCGGCACGCCCGTCGCCAAGAGCACACCCGCCTCACGCTTGCGCTCATTCATCCACAGGTACAGCACCATACCGATTACCGCGACGCTGACCAGTGCCGTCGCCCACAACATACCGTCGATCAAGCCGTACACACCGTTCACCGCACCAGTCACCCCGGCCAGCTCTTGGCTATTCTTATTCAATTGATACTTTTGCCAATTGACCGGCAATTTCTGTGCTCGCGCCATCACCTCGTCCAGCCGCTTGGTGCCTTTAGTGAAGAACGTGGCATCTTGGTAAATCTCATTGTGCGCTGTATACGCGTTCAACTGGCGGCTCGTCGCGATGTCAGTCAAGAACACATTCTCAAACAGCTCCACCTGATACGTCGCCTGCTTTGGGTTTGTGCCGCTAAATATACCGACGATTTCTACTTCAACCTCGTCCTTGGATGGATGTTCATTGTCGGTGTCGTATTGATTGGCCTTTAGCTTTATCTTGCTGCCAAGCTTCAGGTTGTTAGCCTTGGCAAAAGCTTCGTGCACCAAAATTGTGTGTGAATCGTGCTTGGTGATGTGCCGGCCAGCGATGAGCTTGAGTGCGCCAGCTCGGAACTTGGTTTCAAGCTCAGATGTATTGACGCCGATGATAGTCGCGGCGTTGCCAAACTGTTTGTCTTTCTCGGCGTCATAGCCGCTGCCACCGCTTGGCAGTGGCACGAGTTTGGTATTGATGAAGTCAACCGTGGCATTCTGGCGTTTGACATAGTCCGTCACGCCCTCCAAATTCTTCACCGCGTCGATGTCTTTATTCGACACCGTTCCCGAGCCGCGCGCCGTTCCCGGATTGGTACGTGGATTATTGCCCAGCGTGAAGCCGGCCTTGAGCGTTTTGTCCAGCGACTGCGCCGCCGCGTCGGTCGAATGCTTGATGGCAAATCCACTCAGCATAATCGTCGACATACAGAGCAAAATCGCCAGCAAAATCAGCGTTTTGAGTTTTTTCCTGGTGATATACAACCAGGCACGTTGTACAAATGACATAGATATCCTTTCTTGGTTCTATGCCAGTGTAGCAAGCTCGTGTGAAGGGAATGTGAAATGAGTGAGAGCTATAATGAATTCGAGTACAAAACCAACATATACTGCATGCACCGCATTTACAAAGTGCATACACTTTGTTATAATTACAGTATCACCATGGCCAGACAAGCCTAAGGTTTCGACCGACCGCTGTTTCTGGCCTTTTTGTATGCTAGTTTGTCTCGAGCGTTACCAATAATGTGAATGTACCCGCGGTATTTTCTGAGCAAGCTGGAGTATCGTTTATTTGGGCAGATGACTACGCGAAGCTTGTCATTTTGCTCCAAATAGTCTACTAAGCAGGCAAAATCTCCATCGCCAGAAACGATAACCGCCTTGTCGTATTCATGAAAACATTTGGCGGATGCGTAGAGCACCAGCTCAGCGTCAACATTCCCCTTGTATGTTTTCTTGCCGTCTTCACGGTATTCAACAGTTGGCTTAAAGACGAGCACATATCCCATCTCAAGTAGGCTTGTGTATAGCTGCTCATTACCCGGTACTAAACCGATAAATAAGTAGGCTTTTTCAACATGGTATTTATTTTTTAAATAGAGGCGGAATTTCTTAAAATCAAGTTCCCAGCCCTGCGATCTAATGCCAAGATTGAGGTTTTGGCTGTCTATAAAGGCATATACTTTTGGAATCTTTTGTGTATGTTCCATGGGTATAGTATAGCAAAGTCTTATTGACTCAACCTACTCCTTACATTATCCTACGCTTTAAACCTCTTTTAATAGGATAAGGTCTACCTTAGGTAGACCTACCGTCACATTAACCAACCCGCTCGGTAAGCGACATCACTTGATAGCCGTATTGATCAATGTCTTTTTGTTTCCAAAAATCAATCTCTTTCGTGCGTAAAACTTCGCCGACTACATGGCGAACTGTGCGGCCGGTTGGCGTTCCGTCATAGTCTACCTCAACCTGTTCCAGAATATCGCCGGGTTGGATGTCAAAATCAGCCACCCTCATATCAAATGTTTTCTCGCCCGCTCGGACTTTTTCGAATAAATCAGGGTAAGATTTTTTGGTAATAATTTTCATATATTTCACTAATAAGCCGTCAAATTTAGCTTCCCGTCCACATACTCTCCCAAAAACACATCGCTATACGCCTTCAGCCCCTGCTTGTTCATTTCTTTCAGCAGCCACGTTTCGTCCTTGCCAATTACCTGTAGAATATCAGTCTGCAGCTGCCCGTCTGTTATGAGTGGGAATTTTGGATTCTCCTCCCCTTCCTGCGTAATAATCAATTCACCGTTTTGCTCCACAACGGCCCTTTTTACCTTTTCTGTCGAATAGATATTCTGCGTTCGCAATTTGAAGGATACGTCATGAGCACTCAAACCAACTTTCTTGCAATTTTCAATGTTGATTTTTCCATTATCAATAATAATTAATGCCTTGCCATCTATGAGCTGCTTTGCCCTCACATTATGCTGCTTGACCCATTTCAACGTCAGCACCAGGGCGCACCATATACACAAAATACCGATGTAGTCCAGTATTTGGATTTCATTGTTATAAATAACGCCGCCAATAATACCACCGAGCACGTAGTTCTGCACTTGATCACTAGCAGATGATGGCGACAAATTACCCTTGCCTGAAAGATTAATTATTATCGTCAGGGCAAAAAAGCCAATCAGCAATTTTATTGCCACTAGAATGAATCCATCCATGATTTCCTCGTTACATGTTGAGCTTTGCTGATGTTATATCTATTAGATTATAGCACTTTTGCCACCGTTAGTTGGGCGTAATAATTACATTGTTACTCATGAGTCACTGTCAAGGTGAGCATTTTGTATTTTCCCCATAATGATAGACCAAGTATACTGGAAGAAGTACTATCTAAGAGATTATTCATTATATGACAAGATCACGTATAACCGTCACTTTAGCATACCCAGTTGAAAGAGTTTGGGATACGGTTACCAATCTTCATGACATTTGTTGGCGCAGTGATTTGCAGGCTATAAAAGTAATCGATGAGTCTACCTTTATCGAGGTTACCACACAAGGAGTTGAGACTCATTTCAGGGTAACACATGTAGACCAATACAAATCGTGGGAATTTGATATAGAAAATGATGCCATTCAAGGCCATTGGACGGGCGTATTTTCGCAGCACGGTATGATGACGAACCTCGAATTCACCGAGGATATTATTGCAAAGAGATTTATTATCAAACCCTTTGTCTACTTCTATCTACATCAACAGCAAAGGCGCTATATTCGAGACCTCAAGAATAAGCTAAGAGAGGAAAATAATTGAGTTGACACGGTACTTCGAGGCACGTCATACTCTATTAGGCAACTAACAAAAAGAAAGGAAACGTCATTTTATATGGGTGTATATAAGCAGTTATTTGATGTCTACAGCAAGTATTATGATACCAGTGGTGAGGTGTTTGCAACACTCAAAGAACAACTCTCCAGACAAAGCGACAACCAAGTAATCGACCGCAAAAATTTCTTGGGACATTTTACTGCTTCGACATTTGTCGTTTCAAAAAGCACGTATCACGTTGCCCTTGTTCATCATAACTTCCTTGGAAAGTATCTCCAACCAGGTGGACATATTGACGAAAGTGATAGTTCCCCACTTGATGCTGCTCGGCGTGAGCTACAAGAGGAGACTGGTATTAATAGCGCACAGCTACTTTACCAATATGTCGATATACACAACAAATGCGTCCCATTTAATATTGGTGTGCAATATATACCCGAAAACCCAAAGAAGCAAGAGCAGGCACATTATCATTACGACCTACAGTATTTATTTTGGAGTGATGACGACTTAGCTATCACGATCGACCAAAGAGAATCAAGTACATTTGCCTGGGTAGCATGGGATAGTTTTAAGGAGATGGACGATTTTACAGACATAGCCAAGAAGATAGAAGCCCTGGCTGCAGTACCCTTTATTACGAAGGCTTAACGCTCTATGACGTGAGCTTTACTACAAACCGCATGCCCTGCCCGTGTGGTGCAAAGCTGTAGTCTAGACCCTTGGCGTCGAGCAGCATCTTTACGGTGTAGAGACCGATGCCGCTGCTGTCGGCGTGCTGCTTCGTGGTTGTATTGCTCCGATAGAATGGGTCAAAGACGTGCTGGAGTTGTTGTTTGGTGAGCGGTTTGCAGGCGTTTTCAATAGCTAGTTCGTACTGACCACAGGTAATTGTTATCACGCTCCCAGCGTCGCTGTGGCGTACCGCATTTGATACCAGATTCGAGATGACGTGGCGCATCATGTCACGGTTAGCGTAGATAGTCACTGGCTGCGTGTTAACCGCGAAAGTCATGCCGCGCGTTTTCGCCAGCAGTGTATAATCGTCAACCACCTCGGTGATTAGCTTGTCAATCCTCAGCCGCTTTTCCTGACGCAAAGCCTGCTCGGCGACACTGCCAGAGCGCAAGACATCATTCACCATTGCCGCCAAGCGGTCAACCTGCGCCACCGATTCCGCCAGGTACTGATCGCGATTTTTATATTCACCGATGTTTAGTTGCATGTTCTCAAGCATGATTCGGAGGGCTGCCAATGGCGTTTTTAACTCATGTGAGGCCGCGCGCAGGAAAGCGATTTTTTCCTTTTCTAACTGGGTGATCCGCTTATTTTCATGCTCGAGCGAGCGAATCGTTTGCCACAGATTTTGATAGAGTTCATTAATATTTCGTCCCAGCACGCCAATTTCATCACTGCTATTTACCGGGTAGTGCGCGTCCTTTTCCAGCTGCTGCATGGTCGTGGTTACCGCGGCCATCTGGCGAATCGGCCGCGTCACAAAGCGGCTGTAGATGTAGGAAAACAACAGTGCTACCAGTAGCGAGCCAAGCATGGTATA
Source organism: uncultured Candidatus Saccharibacteria bacterium (assembly GCA_963548065.1). GTDB lineage: Bacteria > Patescibacteriota > Saccharimonadia > Saccharimonadales > Saccharimonadaceae > Saccharimonas. The sequence continues at coordinate 98,191 of CAUUSZ010000002.1, read as the reverse complement.
CGGTAATACATGCAGCGTGGCGAGCTTGGCCTGGGTGACGGGTGCCACGTCGGCCAGTAGCTTGACCGCGATCGCTCGCCCCTGTTTATCCGTCACAGTACCCTGCTGCAAAATCACCGAGCGTGGATCAACTGTCTGCCCATCAGCAATTTTTACCACGCTGGTGGCGACTGGTTTGCCGCTGTCCGTCACGATATTGATCGACTCAAAGCCTTGAAAGTACTGGTCGCGCCCATCAATTGTCAGCGTGATATTAACGTTGTTCATGGTAGCAAACTCTTGGCTCAGGCGGCGTATGTCTTCGGCGGACTTGCCCCGTAATGTAGCCGTCAGCGCCGTGAGATTATCTGCCGCCTCGTGCTCTTTTTGCTGCAGATAAAATTGCGGCATTAAGATATAGACCAGCGCATGCACCAGGATGATCAGCGCTGCGAATAGGCCGATCGATACCAAAAATGTTTTGGGAAATAATTTAAGCCGCTTCATAGCGATAACCCACTCCCTTTACTGTGACGATGCAATCAAGGTGCAATTTCTTGCGCAGGTTTTTGATGTAGACATCGATCACCCGGTCGAACGGCACCTCATCATCGCGCCACAGCCGGTCGATAATAGCCTGCCGACTCCAGACCATGTTTGGATTATCTACCAACAGCTTGAGCAGCTGTACTTCCTTAGGCTTGAGGTGCGCGTCAGTATTATCATAAAACCCTTGATAGGCCGCAAAATCCACCGAGGCCAGACCGCGCCGCCATAAGGTTACGGTGGGTTGCTGGCGGCGCAGCAGCGCCTTGATCCGCTTTTCCAAAATCACGAGCGAAAATGGCTTACTCATATAGTCATCCGCCAGCTCGTCAAAGCTCGCGATCTGCGTCGGCTCATCATGTAGTGCCGTTAGCATGAGTACCGGCACGTCGCTCGCTTGGCGAATTCGGTGCAGCACCTCGATCCCGCTTATCCCTGGCAGCATAATATCGAGGATAATAGCGTCCGCCTTAGCAAATCTCTCCAGCGCTTCCTCGCCGCTGGCTACCGCTATCACCGTAAAGCCGCACTGCACGAGGAACTGCTCAGTGCCAGTGCGGAGGGTTGGTTCGTCTTCAACGAGGAGAATATTCACTACTCGTCCACTCATACGTCCATGCTAGGCCCTTCTTTGTTATATTGCTGCACGATTTTATCCCCTCGTCATACCAATGTATACGACTATTGTAGCGCAATTTTATATGAAAAGTGCTTGAATCTCAAAGCCTCACTGTTCTCTCGCACTCCTCACTCACACTTCATCCGATGGAGTGTGAAATCGATCGTTATGATCGATTTCAGCCCAGCGCAAGAGGTCGATGTCTGGGAGACGTCGACCCTTATAGTGTTCCGTCGGGGGAGTGTGAGTGAGGAGGAAACTAACACTGGAAGAGATAATTTTTAAGATTTATGTAAAAGTATTGTGAAAAATATGCGCGGTATGCTATGGTGTTAGTATGACATATCGACACAACATCGTTATCGTTGCTCGTCGTCGCCGCTCTGATTCAGAGGGCTAATTAGTCGTATAGTATAAAACCAACGAAAGAGCCCTCATCCGAGCGGCTCTTTTTAATTATTATAGAAAGGAAGGATATGAATCACGACACACCCCACTACACCAAAGTTGCCAGCCACGAGGCGATAAACGGTGAGTTTGACACGTGCCTCTTGCTCTATTCGGGAGGCCTCGATACATCCGTCATGCTTAAGTGGCTCCAAGAGAAATATAACTGCAACGTCATTACCCTCACGGTTAATATTGGCCAGACGGTTGACGATCTCGACGCCATCGCCGAAAAGGCCAAGATGCTCGGCGCTATAGAAACCATCACAGTTGATGCTCGCGACCGCTTCGCTGATGAGCTACTATCACTGGCCATCAAAGCCAACGCTGATTACCAAGGCGGCTACGCCCTCTGCACGCCACTGGGGCGCATCATCATTTCGCAATTAGCCGTTGAATATGCCAAAAAGTACAACTGCACAGTCATCGCACATGGTGCCACTGGTAAAGGCAACGACCAAGTTCGTTTCGAAACCTACATCACTACGCTCAATCCCAAACTCAAGATCCTGGCACCAGTACGTGAGTGGAGCATGGGTCGAGAGGAAGAGCTTGCCTACGCCAAGAAGCACAACATCCCTGTGCCACACACCCAGGAATCGCCCTACTCAACCGATGAAAATATGTGGGGCATCACCAGCGAAGGTGGCGAAATTGAATCACCCTCACTTAAGCCAAACTACCACGCCATTCTCAATTGGTGCTCAACCATCAAATACACACCAGACGAAGCCGAGGACATTACCATTGAATTTATCAAAGGTGTGCCCGTCGCGGTTGATAACCGTCACTTTTCACTCCAGGCACTCATTCAGCACTGTAACCAACTCGGCCGCAAACACGGCGTAGGCGTATCAACCCTCATTGAGGATCGACTGGTTGGGCTGAAGGTACGCGGCGTCTATGAAAACCCTGGCGCTGCCATCTTGATTGCTGCCCATCAAAAGCTTGAGCAATTGGTCTCGACCCGCGTTGAAAATGAACTCAAAGCCGAAATGGACAAAAAATGGGCCTACCTCACCTACGCAGCTCAGTGGTACGAGCCAGCCGTCCATCACATCAATGCCTATATTGATGATCAGAACCAAAAAGTCACCGGCACAGTGACGGTTCGCCTGTACAAAGGTACCATCACCGTCGTCAGTGTAGACTCACCACATTCATTGTTTGATATCAATCTTGCAACCTTTGATTCCAACGACGCATTCAACCAGAATTCGTCCGCCGGATTCATTGAATTATATTCATTAAGTCAGCGAACAGCTGAAGGAGCATACTCATATGGCAAGTAAATTATGGCAATCAACCGCAACCGGCTCACTCCACCCATTGGTCGAGGCATACACTGTTGGCGATGATCAGGTATTGGACCAGCACTTACTCGGTCACGACATTACCGCCACCAAAGCGCACGCTCACATGCTAGAAAAAATTGGCGTGCTGACTAGCGATGAATATCAACAATTGGCAGTGGCCTTAGATGAGCTACTGAACGAGTGGAAAACCGGCACCTTCACCCTCACTAGCGAACACGAAGACGGCCACACTGCCATTGAGCTATATCTAACAGAAAAACTCGGACCAATTGGCAAAAAGGTTCACACTGGTCGAAGCCGCAACGACCAAGCTTTGGTGATGATGCGACTGTTCATCAAAACGGAACTTGAAGCAGTAGCGGACACATTGGAGACAGTCGCCCAGGCCTATGCTGGCAAAATCGCAGCCATTGGCCAGACCGAAATGCCTGGCTACACCCACACCCAAAAGGCTATGCCTACTACCGTCGGTATGTGGCTTGGCTCATATCACGATGCGTTTCATGACCTCCAGCAACTGGTCGCACACAGCATTGCCGCCATCGACCAAAACCCGCTGGGCAGTGCTGCTGGCTTTGGCGTTACCCTACCACTTGACCGCCAGATGACAACGAGCGAACTAGGCTTCGCCAAAGTGCAGGAAAACCCCATGTATTGCGGCCTGTCGCGCGGCGTTTTTGAACTGATTGCCGTACAGGCGCTGAACCCCATCATGGTCTTTGCTGGCAAATTTGCTGAAGACATGTTGCTATTTACCTCGCAGGAGTTTAACTATTTCAAATTGCCCGTCACTATGACCACTGGCTCGTCCATCATGCCGCACAAACGCAACTACGACGTCTTTGAGATCATGCGTGCCACTGCCCACGCTTATCCAAACTACGCCTTGCAACTCCAAGCTATTTCGACAGGTGCTGGCAGTGGTTATTACCGTGACTTACAACTAACCAAAAAGATTACTATGGACGCTTTCACTTCGGCCCTCAATACGCTAGAGGTTTTGGCACTTTGCGTAAGCGAGCTAGAAGCCAACACTAAGCAATTGGCTGAGGCGATGACCGATGAACTCTATACTGTTGCCAAAATCAATGAATTAGTCGAAAAAGGTGTGCCGTTCCGCGACGCCTACCAGCAAGTTAAGCAATCGCTTTTGGCGAATAATCACTGATCTTGAGAGAAGCGAGCGGAGCAGGGCTTAAAAATGCAGCTTACCGCCGCACGATGCGCTTGCGATACTCTGCTGCCGTCATGTAGGTCGTCGTATTTGTCACTCTGTCAAAGAAAAGTATACCTTGACAGTGGTCAGCTTCGTGTTGAAAGACATGAGCAACAAAGCCATCCAGTACCGCAGTATGATGCTCGCCCCACTCATCATCCCACTGAGCATTGATCTGTTGGTAGCGCTGCGCCTGTGCAAAGAGCCGCCCCTCATCACCACTGGCGCAGCCCTCCCACATACCCATTGTCTGGCCAATGCCGGTGTATGATGGATTGATAATAACTTGCTCAAATGGCTCGCGGTCTGGGCGATTTGGCGTTGGCTTGATAGCAATCACGCTCAGCGCCAAGGCCTGCCCCACTTGGGGTGCAGCCAGCCCAACCCCATAATCTCTCTCCGCCACGGTGTGCTTAATATTTGCAATAAGCTGCTGCACTGCTGACGTCGTGATTTCCTCGCGGCTCACATGCCTCGCTTTCTCACGCAGCACCGGATCGCCCGCTTGACAGATTGGTAGGAGTGTTTTCTCTTGACGCATTCTCTAGTGCATAGTATACACTAGAGTAGCTATCAAAAGCTATTTTATCTTTTTCCGTTTCGTAATATAATTTTGTCTATGGTATACGATATATCATCTTCCTTTCAGTATGGCGGCAAAACCATTTTTGTTTCTTGGTGTACTATACGACAAAAATCTGCTATACCCGATCTCCCCTGGCAACAAGTCTATACGATCGGTGATTTAGCTGGTTCTGTTCCGCTCGTCTATAATGCGGTCAAGAAAAGCTATAATCTCCCTGGCGGCAAAACTGAATCTGGAGAGACAATAGAACAAACCATCACACGAGAGATGGTAGAAGAATGCAATATGCGCGTTATTGAATGGCAGCCACTCGGATACCAGTGCTGCCTTGAGCCAAACGGCACGCGCGTATACCAGTTTCGTGTCTATACAAAGCTCGAGAAAATTGGCGAGTTTACTCACGATCCTGGTGGTGATATCACTGCGCATACCCTTGTTGATATCAATGACGTAAACCACATCATTGGCCAAGGAGATATTGGAGCATGTATGATTCAACAAGCGAAACGGTATTTTTCTAATACCTAATCACACTAGATATTTATGCCTACTGCTCGTTGTCTTTAGTCCACGAGTCAAGCTGTTTGAGAAGAATTGCATCACTCTGTGTTTTCGCTGCTTCGTTTGCGTCATATTCTCCCCCGACTCGCATACCATGAATGACAGATGGGCCGAAAAATACATGGCCAGCATTTGGATATACCTCAAGGCGGCTCGAACGCGGATAATGCTGCTTGATGGTTTGCGCCATTGTTGCTGATGGCCATACACTATCTTTGCCACCAGCAAACATAAGCAAATTAGCTCTAACATTATTCGTTGGAATAGTAGCCTCTGATTTATTAGTGGCTCGCTGGATAATGCTCTCATACATAGTCGCAAATTCTCTTGGCCGCCCAATAATCATATCGGTGAAGAACCCTGCCGTCGCCGAACCTGATGCATCACTTAATTTTAAGAAGGGTAAGTCCTTACCTTTATATGTCCATGATGACTGTACATTTGAATAATCCATCGACAGTCCCTGCCATATATACGCTGAGGGCGAGTACAATACTAAGTTATCAATATCATTTGGATAATACGAAGCGAGCAGTAGGCCAAGCTCAGCACCCTTCGACGTACCAATTACTGTTAGAGGCTTTGGCTGCTGAGTATTTGCTGAGACGTATGCCTTGATATGCTCGAATTGCTCTAGCGGCACACGCATTAATTCTTTTTGGAGGTTCCCTTTACCGAAGAAATGCATTGCAAATACTTCGTAACCATTCAGAGACAATAGTGCGGCCGTATTTGGGCTTACTGATCCTTCGCTGCCACCAAATAATATGATCGACCCCTTGTGTTTTATCTGCTGAGGCTTAAAGTGATAGCCATTGATATGCTGGTTGTTAATTGGCGATATCGTTACGCCTGGCAGAGAGCTTTTCGCAATGTCATCACGATTTAGCCCCTTGAGATAGCTATGTTGATCATAAGTACGCTGCTTCACCTTAGATAAACGCTCGCCTTCAGCACTATTTACCCAATACAAAATACTTATAATGACTACTATTGATACAATCACTACAACTATGCCAAGTAGAACCTTTTTTACTCTTTTCATGACACGATTTCCTTGTTAGTTTTACCTATTGCTTGTGCCCCTATAGTATACCAGATATGTTGTGATTATCTACTTTTTACCTTGCACTCCTACCTAGAGTTATTTGATCCAGCAATAGACAAACCAACTTAATGGGCTTGCTGCTAGCGAAAGCAACAACACTCCATAACAAAAGGACCAACACATCTGTGCCAGTCCTGAGGGGAATCTGTTGGTAAAGTGATTTAAGCGTCTGCTTGCTTGAGGGCATCAATCAGTACTTGCTTTGGCTTCATGCCGACCAGCTCTGCCACCACGGCACCGCTCTTGAAGATCTTCATGTTGGGGATACTCTGCACTTGGTGCTGCAGGGCAAGGGCTGCATTGTCTTGGCTTGCTTCGGTATCGACCTTGACGACGTCGAACTCCGTCTCTTCAGCAACCTGCTCGAGTAGTGGTGCCATTGCGCGGCACGGCGGGCACCACGGTGCCCAAAAGTCGACCAGCACTGGCCGCTCGCTCTGAAGAGCATGCTCCTCAAACTCTTGCTTGGTAGTAGTATTGTATAGTGCCATGATTTTTTCTCCTTATGAATTATGATTATCGTGATGACAGGGGTGGCATGTGCCAGTAATGATGAGCGGCCCATCGACAAGGCAGTCTGCCACCTGCTGCGCAAGCTCACGCCGCAGTGCTGGCGCGATGGTGATATCATGCAGACCATCGCAGGAGCTGCAGACAAAGTGGTCATGCGGCGCAGGATTGCTATCGTAGCGTAGGCAGCCGTGCGCCGTTGCTGGTGCCAAGCCAATCACTCCGTCCGCCTGCAACCGCTGGGTAATGCGGTGTACTGTAGTCGCGCTGACACGGGGGTAGTCGTGGCGTAGCGCGGCCGCAATCTCGGCGTTGGTAGCATGCTGCAGCTGGCGAAGAATCACGATCACCCGATCGGTGTATTTCGTCGTCCGGCGTTGCACTACTTGCTCCATGCAGCTATTGTAATTCATTTACAATAAAAAGACAATGCTTTTCTTCGGTTATTTTCCAAACCCTATCTGCTCAGTACGAGCGCTCTTTGCTTCCAGTGCTCGTTTCAAGAAGCCAATCCGCTCAAAGAAATATCAGCTCGTATATTACTAACATGGGGAGACATAGGGCTTCAAATTCTAAGGAGTGTAAACTCTTGCGATAGATGCTACTACACCCGAGTCATATTGGTTATGCTATACTAATGGCATGACAACACATCCAACTCCCCTGCACGAATTACTGAAACTGACCGGCAAGACGGTACTCATCACTGGTGCCGCGATGGGCATTGGCAAGGCGATTGCATGGCGCTATGCCGAGGCTGGTGCTACCCTCCAGCTCATTGATCGCGATACCGACGCACTGCAGCAAACCGCTACCGAGCTGCGCGAGCAATTTGACGCTGCTGTCACAACACACATCGTCGACCTCTCCGACAACAGTGCTATCACCGCGCTGTGGCACGATATCACCCCAACGCCAGATATTCTCATCAACAACGCTGGTATTTTTGCACCAGTCAAGCTCGCTGATATCGACCAGGCAACCTTCGACAAAACAATCCAGATCAACACCCGGGCAGTGCTCACCATGTGTCAAGAAATGATTGCTCGCCGCACAGCACCAGGCACTATCATCAATATCAGCTCCATTGAAGCCCTCAAAGGTATGACCTACGACATGACGCTCTACGCCATGAGCAAGGCCAGTGTTCTCGCGCTGAGCCGTGGGCTCGTCAAAGACTTTGGGCGGAGTGGCTGGAAGGTCAATACCATCTTGCCGGGCGGTATCAGCACACCAGGTGCTCAGAAAATGGGGCTTGCGGCGCTCAAGAAGCTCGACTTCTCCATCATCAAGACTGGCCTCACCTATAACCTCCGCCTTCCTGCCAAGAATCTGGGCCAACCCGATGACGTTGCCTGCACTGCGCTGTGGCTTGGTACGCCGATGAGCCAGTACGTCAATGGGGCGGAGATTGTGGTGGATGGCGGATTCCTCGCGGTGTAGCGACTGCATAATTACGGCCAGCATAGCGGAAGAAACCAGCCTCACACGACTGGTTTCTTTTATGATTAATCGCTCTTGTAAGTGCTACTTAGAGATGCCACTCGCTAGGTGCTATGCTGCTGCATCGTCGCTACCCTGCTCGGCTGCAACGTCTTCAGCATCCGCGTTTTCAGCGGCACCAGCGGCAGCTTCATTAGCGGCAGCAAGTACACTTGGCTCGTAGGCACTCGCAATGACGAGATCCTTCACCGTCACGTCATCATCGGCAGTACCTTCACGACCATCGTCGTGTTCGACCAGTTCAACACCCTCAGGCAGTGTGATGTCGCCCACTGTCACGCGGTCACCTTCGCTAGCCAAGCCAAGCACCGACACATCAAGCGTTTCAGGTAAGTCCATCGGCAAGGCCTTCACTTCAACCTTCTCAATTGCTTGCAGCACGACTAGTCCATTCTTCTCAGCTTCAGACTCACCCATACCAACGAGACGCACCGGCACCTCTGCCGTAACCGGCTCGTCTGCACGCACTGCATGCAGGGCAATATGGCGAATCGCGCCCACTCGTGTTGGGTCGTAGTCGATACTTTTGATAAGCGCAATGCGCCGCTTAACCCCTGTCAAATGAATCGGTGTGTGGCGACCAGCTGCGGCGACAACCTTTGCTACTTCACCGCTTGGCGCTTGCACATCAGCAGCCTCCATACCAGCACCATACACCACCGCTGGCGTTATGCCTTGGCGGCGCAATTGTCGAACTTTCTTACCATGAATTGATCGCGTCTCGATCCTTAGTGTTATCTTATCTCCCATAGTTCTCCTTTCGGATATGTTTCCGGAGTTAAGTAATATTGCTCCTCTAGTATAGCATTTTTGTGCCAGGTGGGCCAAAAGCAGCAGAAAGCTCCCTTCCCCGAGCAAAGTATGGTATACTAAAGCGCAATGGAATCACTTATACATGCAATTACTGGCCTCGGCATTGCCGCGGTTTTGCTCGTGGTCTATGCAGAGTCTGGCCTCTTGATCGGCTTTGTCTTGCCAGGAGATAGCCTGCTCTTTACGGCGGGCTATATGGTGAATCAAGAGATCCTTCGCCTGTTTGGCCACCCACTCAATATTCATCTCTTTGTTGCAGCGATCGCTCTTATGGCAATCCTGGGCGACAGCACTGGCTATGCCTTTGGTCACAAAGTCGGGCGCAAGCTTTTTCTCAAGCCAAACTCGCGCTTCTTTAAGAAAAAATACCTCGAGCAGGCCGAGCAATTTTACCAAAAGCATGGCTCACTAACCATCGTCCTGGCGCGCTTTGTGCCCATCGTGCGCACCTTTGCCCCAATTGTCGCTGGTGCCAGCAAGATGCACTACAACACGTTCCTCCTGTTTAATATCGTCGGTGGTGCGCTATGGGCTGCCATCTTCACCTACCTTGGCTACTTTGCGGGCGCAATCCTTACCAAAGCTGGTGTTAATATTGAGGTAACCGCAATTATTATCATCCTTATCTCTGTTGCACCGATGGTCATCCATGCGCTCAAACAAAAATCGACTCGTGATAAGCTCAAGTACCAATTTTCTGTCCTACTCAGTAAGGGCAAACGAACGAAGAAATAACCTCCTCATACTATTTGTGTAAAAAGAGTCAGCGTATGAGCAGCTGACTTTTTGTTTTGCCTTATTCGACTGTCCAATATTTTGTGCTACACCTCTTGTCTGGCAGCCAGCGGCTCATCACCATACATCTGACGAATCTGCTTTTCATACTCTTCAAATGGCGGCAGACCCATCGCCGCACGGCGCTCATCAAGCCGCTCGGTATCTTGGACTGGATAGAGACGAAGGGTTTTACCCCGCCCCTGAAACTGCGAGCCATATATCTGTGGCCGACCACGTAGCAAACACACCCGATCTTCGAGGAAGGCGATATCGCGCAGCGCGACCTCGCCACGTGGCGCTGCCTTCATCAGCTCAAGGCAGTGCTCCATAAAGTCGATATCTGGCGAATGCTGTAGTAACAACCACGCCGCGGTCGAAGCCTTACTGCCCACCATACGTATTGTTGGCCAACCAATTGCCGCCACAATCGTACGCAAAAATTCAGTCGAGTCAGCATCAAGTGATGCATCCCACGCCCCACCATCGGCCAAGTACTGCTGGCGCATCGCTTGATCGCGCTGAGCATAGCGGAGGATGGCAGTGCGATATGATTGCTTATCAGGTTGTGACTGTTTCGATCTCATAGTGGATATACTCTACCTTGGTTTTATACGTATATATTACTCTCATTATCCTATCATGCCTCAAGGGCCATAGCGCGGATACTGTTGCCGATTACTGATAGCAAGCAAATTTGCATTATCCCTTACTGTGCGGTATTGTATAGTTATGAAGCTACCATTTCTCCCGCGCATTCGCATCAAACGACTTATTCTCCTTGTACTGTTTCTGGCACTGGTTGCGGGCGGGTTCGCAGTCTACTGGTGGTGGACGGATGGCCTAGCGTATGGCAACGACGCACCAGCACGCCAAATGACCGAACGCTATCTGGCACAGATCCGCCAGGGTGAAACGTGCAAAACGTACGTTTTTGCTCACAATAATGAGGTAATCTACGCTGGCGTGAGTTGCCGTGAGAAGAAGCACGATCACCCATCAGGGTTTTGCGATGTGTGGAAATTCTATTATCAGGATGGAGCCGTGACGCGTCATGAGCAACCGGACTCTGACGGCGGCGAATCATACGCCAGAAGCATCACGAAGCTTCTTCCACCGCGCGTTAGTGATGAAAAACACAATAGCAACTATTGCCGCGAACTAGGCCTACTCTAAGACAAACAAACTCCTCTTGTCGCAGTAACACCTATATGTTTTTATCCTTTGAAATTAGCCCAAGAGCGGCCGCAAATACTTCCCCGTAAACGATGCTGGGTTATGCGCGACTTCCTCAGGTGTACCACTGGCGATGACGGTGCCGCCGCCCTGCCCGCCTTCGGGGCCCATGTCAATGATATGGTCAGCGCATTTGATAACCTCAAGATTATGCTCAATGATGACCATACTATTGCCGCCCGCTACGAGGCGTTGGAGAATTTCGAGTAGCTTCTTAACATCGGCCGTGTGCAAGCCAGTGGTTGGTTCGTCGAGAATATAGAGTGTCTTGCCAGTCGTGCGCCGACTCAGCTCGGTAGCAAGTTTGATACGCTGCGCCTCGCCACCACTAAAGGTCGTGGCGGGCTGGCCGAGCTTAATATAGCCAAGGCCCACTTCGTTGATCGTCGTCAATTTGCGGGCAATCGCAGGAATATTAGCAAAGAACTCACAGGCTTGCTCAACCGTCATATCCAGGACGTCGCTAATCGTCTTACCTTTGTAAGTGATCTCAAGCGCCTCACGATTATAGCGCTTGCCATGACATTCGGGGCATTGAATATAAACATCAGGCAAGAAATGCATCTCTATCTTAATAACGCCATCGCCCTGACAATGCTCGCAGCGCCCACCTTTAACATTAAAGCTAAAGCGCCCTGGCTTGTAGCCGCGAATATTCGCCTCGGGCGTGCCCGCAAAAAGCTCGCGAATCTGTGTAAAGACACCGGTATAGGTAGCGGGGTTGGAGCGCGGAGTGCGGCCGATCGCCGACTGATCGATAACAATTGCTTTATCGAGCTGCTCGACCCCATCGATTGCATCGTGTGCACCTGGCACTGCTTGGGCGCGATGTAAACGGGCAGTGAGCTCGCTCGCGAGAATGCTATTGACGAGCGTCGACTTGCCACTACCACTCACCCCTGTCACCAGTGTGAGGACGCCAAGCGGGATAGTGACGTCGATATTCTTGAGATTATTCTCGCGTGCCCCGCGGATTATTAGTGCACGGCCCTGCTCAATCGGGCGGCGCTGCGCTGGCACTGGGATCTTCTCCGCACCAGACAGATATCGACCAGTGATGCTTTGTGGCATGCGTGCTACCTCTGTTGGCGTGCCACATGCCACGATTTCCCCACCGTGCACGCCAGCACCCGGCCCAACATCCACCAGATAGTCAGCCGCCGCAATCGTATCTTCGTCATGCTCTACCACCAGTACGGTATTACCTAGGTCGCGTAGATTTTTGAGCGTCTGGATGAGGCGATCGTTGTCCCGCTGGTGGAGGCCAATCGATGGCTCATCCAGCACATACAGCACCCCCTGCAGGCCACTACCAATTTGCGTCGCGAGGCGGATACGCTGCGCCTCACCACCGCTGAGCGTGTTGGCTGCTCGCCCTAGCTCGAGGTAGCTGAGCCCAACATTGTTCATAAAGCCCAGCCGCGCCATGATCTCTTTGACAACAAGCTTAACGATGTGCTGCTGTTCCGCAGTAAATTCCAGCTGGCCTATCATATCCAGCGCATTGGCGACGTCGAGATTGCAAATATCCATAATGGAGAGGCCATTGACTGTCACTGCCAGCACCACTGGTTTGAGCCGCGCACCCTTGCAGGCCGTACACTTCCGCTCCCGCATGAAGCGCTCGATATCTTTGCGCATAAACTCACTATCGGTCTCGCGATGGCGACGCTCGAGGTTAGGGATGACTCCTTCGTAGGTTGAGTCGTAATAGCGATTACCGCTGAGGTGGATGCGATACTTTTGCTTGCCTGTGCCATACAGCACCTTCTGCACAACATCATCACTTAGCTCCTTGACGGGCACGTGCAGACTAAAGCCGTGCTCCTCAGCCACCGCGGCGAGGCGCTTCATGTACCACGCTTCGGCATTAAAGCGGTTGAAGGGGCGGATTGCTCCCTCGGCAATCGTCAGATTGGGGTTAAGGATGAGCTCTGGGTCAACCTCCAGACGTGTACCGAGGCCCGTGCAAACCGGACACGCCCCCTGCGGCGCGTTGAAACTAAAGAGCCGCGGCTCAAGCTCGGGGATGTCCTCGCCTGGGTGATCCATACAGGCATAGCGCTGGCTATACGTCGTGATCTCCCCACTCGTGGCGTCTAATACCTGCACGACCCCACTCGCAAGCTCCAGCGCTTGCTCAACCGACTGCGAGATGCGACTCACCATCGTTGGTGCCATCACGACACGATCGACCACCAGTTCAATATCATGCTTATAGCTCTTCTGTAGCTCTGGGAACTCATCAAGTGCATACACCACGCCATCCACCCGAGCCCGCGCAAAGCCACTCCGCATGTACTGCTCGGGGATGTGGGCAAACTCCCCTTTCTTTTGGCTCACGATCGGTGCCAGTAACATGAGCTTGCTCCCCTCAGGAAGTTTCATAATTTCGTCGATAATAGACTGAGCTGTCCGGCGCTGGACAGGCTTGCCACAGCGCGTGCCATCGGGCATAAGAGCCGGGCAATGCGGCACCCCCACCCGAGCAAAGAGCAGGCGTAAATAATCGTAGATCTCCGTCACTGTAGCGACAGTGGAGCGCGGGTTGCGACTTGTCGACTTTTGGTCGATGCTAATACTGGGGCTCAGGCCATCAATAGAGTCAACGTCGGGCTTATCCATAATGCCAAGAAACTGCCGGGCATAGCTGCTTAAACTCTCTACATAGCGGCGCTGTCCCTCAGCGTAGATCGTGTCAAAGACGAGGCTCGACTTGCCACTACCACTCAGGCCTGTCACCACCACAAACTGATCGCGTGGAATGGTCACGCTGACATCTTTGAGGTTATTCTGGCGCGCCCCAACAATCCGTATCTGCTCCGACATATCGTCTTATTGTAGCATGTATACTGGCGAGATACTAGACGGCCAACTGATCCTCTCCACACCTTTGGAGCACTACACTCGCGATGTAAGCCGCTCCTTCTTTGGTCGGCTTGCCGCAACATAGGAGACGAGACCAAACCAATACAATGGCATAATACTATAGATAATCCATGCCTCAGATGCTCTACCAAAGAGCTGCAGTGCAAGGGCTGACTCCGAGGCAGCAAGTATTGTACCATTGCAACTGCCCACACTCCACCGCAGCCGATAGTCTGTCAGAGCTGCCGCTGTCCCGCTCGTCGTCAGCACCATAAGTACAGCAGCATACACTTTTATTGCTCCAGCAAGGAGCGGGCTTCCTACACGCGGTAGCACGCTGTGTAGTATCGAATATACCATTATTGCATTGCCCATGAAGGTAGCTAGCAGCAATCCCCAATTTATGTGCCTGGCGGCCCCCTTCGCAAAGGCAAAGATGAGGCGCCACAAATTTATAACACAGAGCACCAGATACGCCAGCAAAGACACCCCCAGCCCAACGATGAGATGCGAGAAGGGCAAGAATGCCACCAGCGAGTCGGCCACAGCAAACAGCACAAGTGCTACGAGAAGGAGCCACGTCGTCTGTGGTATGTCAGGTCGAAAGTTGGTACCGTAATGCTCGTTATATGCTGCCACCAGCCCTTCAGCACAAGGGAAAACAACGTCATCAAGGTCGACGGCAATAGCAGGTTTGCCATTTTTTGTTCGTTCCATATTACTCCTTTATTATTTACTGATTACAGCAGCTCTGGCCGCTCCTGCTGCACATACTGCCGCAATGAGCTGATATAGTGCACGGCTGCCGCAAAGGGATAGTCAGTCCGCGGCGTGATAGGCTGCTGCATAAGCTCATCTGGTGTGAGCCATTGGTAGCTACTGTGCTCCCAGCTGAGGGTAATTTCTGGCGCATCGCCATCAACCAGTGCCGCATAGCACATATAGCTCAGCCGCCGGCCATCAGGGTGCGGCAGCACATGCTCGAAGGCCACACTCAGCTGGCTCGGCACAAAGCCAAGGCCAGTCTCTTCTTCTATCTCTCGCCGAGCCGCCCCAAGCGGTGTCTCGCCAGGCTCGACGATACCACCAGGCAGGTCGGCACCGTGCGGAAAGAGCGGGTGCGTACTACTGCGCTCAAGGACCAGAATTTTGCCAGTCGCATCAACAATCAGTGCTTTGGCTAAGAAATAGGGTTGGTTGTTTTCCGGTTGGATTGCCCGAGTAAAATATATGTTTGCCATGGCGTCTATTATACACAAAAGAATGGAGACTGATTGCTGCTATATCCTTTTAATCTCACTCAGAGGGGTGAGCTGCTGAAACTATCAATGTCTTATATTACTCTTATGGGTATACGCACCTGACGCTAAGAAAGTAGTGCTAAGCAAGTCAGGTGCACCTATCAAAACTCGTGTTAGTTAGCACTCTTGCACTGAGAGTGCTAATTTGCTACTATACCAATAGGCTACGCGGCTGATACCCAGCGCGATCGGCCACCCATTTTTAAGTAACTCACCGGGCGTTCTGTTGCCCGCACTATATAACTACAAGGAGGGATATATGCCACCAAACATGAACCAACAAGATAACCAAAAGCCTCTCGAGCAATTTGGCACCGACCTCACCGCTCTGGCACGTGAGGGCAAGCTCGATCCAGTGATCGGCCGGGATGAAGAAATCCGCCGCACCATGCAGATTCTGAGCCGGCGCACCAAGAATAACCCGGTGCTGATCGGCGAGCCGGGTGTGGGCAAAACCGCCATCGTCGAGGCGCTTGCGCAGCGCATCGTTAAGGGCAACGTACCGGCCTCGCTGAAGGATAAGCGGCTGATTAGCCTGGAGATCTCCAGCTTGCTGGCAGGTGCGAGCTTTCGAGGCCAGTTTGAAGAGCGCCTCAAAGGCGTATTAAAAGAGGTAGAGGAAGCTGCTGGCGAGATCATCCTCTTTGTTGATGAAATTCACACCATGGTCGGCGCTGGCAAAGGCGAAGGCAGTATGGACGCCGGCAATATGCTCAAACCTGCCCTGGCCCGCGGCAAGCTGCACATGATTGGTGCCACCACGTTGGCTGAGTACCGCCAGTATGTCGAGAAGGACGCGGCGCTAGAGCGACGCTTTCAGCCAGTTTACGTCGGCGAGCCAAGCTTTGACGACACCATTGCCATCTTGCGTGGCCTCAAGGAAAAGTACGAGGTCCACCACGGTGTCAAAATTGCTGATGATGCGATTGTAGCGGCGGCGCGACTCTCTACTCGCTACTTACCTGATCGCTTTTTGCCCGATAAGGCGGTTGACCTCCTGGACGAAGCGACCAGCGCTCTCAAGATGCAGCTAGAGAGCGTGCCGATTAGTTTGGATCGGCTCAATAACCGCCGCTTGCAACTGGAGATTGAAGAGGCCGCGCTCAAAAAAGATAAATCCGACCACGCCAAGGCCCGTAAAGAGGAAATCAAGCAGCAGATCGCTGACCTTCGGGCTCAAGCCGAAGTGATTGACAATAAATGGCAGCACGAAAAGGATATTCTCCAGACCGTCAATACCGCTACCGAAAAAATGGATAGTCTGCGCTCGCAACTGGAAATTGCCGAGCGCGATGCCGATCTCGCTACCGCCAGCCGCATCAAATACGGCGACCTGCCAGAACTAGAGAAAAAGCTAGCGAACGCCCGCCAGGAACTAGCGGCCATCCCACCGGCCGACCGCCTGCTACGTGAAGAAGTTACGCCCGACGACATCGCCAGCGTGGTGGCGCGCTGGACAGGTATTCCGGTGGAGCGCTTGATGGAGAGCGAGTCGAGTAAACTGACTAAGCTTGAGGAATCAATCGGCCGCCAGGTCGTTGGCCAAGACCGCGCCGTGGCCGCCGTAGCGAGCGCCATCCGTCGTTCGCGCGCTGGGCTCAGTGATACCAATCGGCCAATTGGTTCCTTCCTCTTCCTTGGCCCAACTGGGGTTGGCAAAACAGAGGTAGCCCGTAGCCTGTGCCGCGAATTATTCGACGATGAGCGTGCCATGATCCGCATCGATATGAGTGAGTATATGGAGCGTCACGCCGTAGCCCGCCTGATTGGCTCGCCACCAGGCTACGTTGGTTACGACCAAGGTGGCCAATTGACCGAAGCGGTGCGCCGCCGCCCCTACAGCGTGGTACTGTTTGATGAAATCGAGAAGGCCCACCCCGATGTCTTTAATGTGCTCTTACAGGTACTCGACGACGGCCGCTTGACCGATGGTCAAGGCCGGACGATCGACTTTAGCAACACCATTATTATCATGACCAGCAATGTTGGCTCGCAGATGATTATGGACTTTACCGGTGACGACCTGTCTGTGCTGGACAATAACATGCTTGATGTTCTACGCCAGCATTTCCGCCCAGAATTCCTCAACCGCATCGACGATATTGTGATCTTCGACCGTATCCACGAGCAAGCCATGCGGGCCATCGTTGACGTGCAGCTGGAGCGCGTTGCCCGCCAGGTCAAAGACAGCCGCGATATCACACTGGCGTTTGATGACAGCATCCGCGACATGCTGGCGCGGGATGGCTACGACCCGAGCTTCGGTGCCCGGCCGCTTAAGCGCTTGGTGCAAAAGCGTATTCTTGACCCGCTGGCGCTGGAGCTGATCGACGGGCGCATTCGCGAAGGTATGACGGTGGTAGCGAAGGCAGCTGATGGGCGAGTCACCTTTAGCCCGCAGGCGTCCGAGTAGCTTTTACTCCCCAAAGATGCTATAGTAGCACGATAACCATTAATTAAGGAGACAACGACACTATGACTATACTCGTATGGCTTATCATCGGTGGTGTGGCCGGCTGGCTGGCATCTAAGGTGGTAAACCAAGGTAAGGGCTCAGGCCCACTCACCAACATTATCGTTGGTATCATCGGTGCAATGCTCGGTGGCTGGCTGGTCAGCCTGATGGGCGGCGACGCCAACGTACTGACTGGCTTTAACTTCGCTAGCCTGCTAACCGCCTTCTTTGGCGCAGTTGTGCTGCTGGTTATCCTCAAGCTTATCAAAAAATAAGCTCAGGCCAAGCCAACTTCAACACAAAACACCCCAGGGGATGGCTGGGGTGTTTTATATGGGATGAGATATTATCTACATCTCAAGGACTCACCTTCTCAGTATCAGGCTTTCTTCTAAAAAATACTACAAGAGTCGGCATTCACTGAATAGTAGCCTCTCTGTGCCAGAATTAAAAAGCGGTTTGCAATAATCAGCGCCCATATTCTACCCAAATAAAACGATAGAGAACCAATAGAGAAAGTGAATATTTTGAATACTCAAGGTTTCGCTACTCACCCACTGGCATCACTGCCTCAAGCCACAGCTGCAGCTCCTGCATGATAAATTCATCTGCTGTGCCTGCCTTGGCTAGACGCTGCAACGACGCCATAAAGCTCGGCAGCTGGGCCTGCAGGTGGGTGCTTCGCCATTGCTCCCACTGGGCTTGCTCATCATCACTGAGGCTCTGCGGGAAACTACGCGCCTTATAGTGGAGCAGCAGCTCAGGCAGGCGCTCATCACGAAAGGCCGGGTGGAAGTCTGCCAGTGCCTTGGCATCAGCACTGCGCACTGCAGCAATGTGCGTCTTGTCTGCGTCCGAGACAAAGCTGTCGTAGAGCTGCCCTTCGGGGTCGGTCGATTTTTTGTACTCACGCTTTTTTTCGTAGAGTGTGCGGAGCTTCTCGGCAAAGTCGGGATGACGAAGAAGGATATCGCGGTGGCGCGCCACAGTAGCCGCCTCGAGATGGATCTTACTCCAGCCATCACCCTGCTCTAGCACACCAAGTGGTGCAACGGCTGGGCAACGATTGTATTGCAATGGTTTGACAGGTAGCGCCACAAAGTCATCGGCTTGGCGCTCTTCCCAGGTGGCAAAGATTTTCTTGGCAAGTTCCTGCTGGCTTAGGTTCACAAACGGCGTTGGGTCATAGCGCAGGTCATAGACCAAGACATTGCTATTGGGTGCTGGGGCCAGCGGAAAGGCGACGGTTGTCTTGGCGTGCTGTTTGTCGTAGCGGCCACTGGTATAGACGAAGGGCTGCTTCGTCTCGAGATTGACCAGCCGCTGCACTGCCCTCTTGTCACGCATAGCAAGGAGGTAGTCAAAGAGCTGAGGCTGAGCGCGCTTCACCAGCTTCGTTACTTCTATCAGCGCTGCCACATCAGCGAAGGCATCGTGTGCATTGTCGTGTGCAATGCCATTAGCTTTGGTAATGAGCTCCAAGCGGTTAGTAGGCTGACCATTCGCATCCATTGGCCACTCAATGCCATCTGGCCGCAGCGCCCGCGTCAGCCGCACGACATCAAGCATATCCCAGCGGCTCCGCTCATCCTTCCAGCTCCACTCGTACGGATCATAAAAGTTCCGCCACAGCAGATGGCGGATAAACTCATCGTCAAAGCGCACATTATTGAACCCCACAGCGATCGTCCCTGGTGTGAAGATCTCCTCGCTCACCATCCGCGCACATTCTGCCTCGCTATAGCCCTCCTCTAGCGTCTTCTGCGGCGTGATGCCAGTCACCATCAGGGCATCAGGGCTTGGCAAGGTATCGTCGTTGAGCGTCACGAGAAAGTTATATGGCTCGCCAATTGGCTGCAAATCCATATCTGTCCGCTGCCCGGCAAATTGCATAATCCGATCCGTCTGCGCCCGGAAGCCACTCGTCTCAAGGTCGTAGAAAAAGAATGTTTGTGCCATAGGTATAGTATAGCAAATTACGCTTATTGTGCGCGACTATAGTCTTATATAGTTCATCTTCGCAATATTGCTCTATTTATTACCATATTTTGCCACTATGTGCTAAAGTAAAGGCATGAGAAACAACAACCACCCTCCCCAAGGCAGTAGTGATCCACTACCACGCGACGAGCCGTCGTATGAGGGACAACTACCTGAACAACTTATTACAGACATCACCAAGCTGGTCGACCGCGCACCGGTTATCAAAGAGTTTGCCGATAAAGTACGGAAGAAAAAACCAGACATGGTCGATAGTCCAGTGATTAAAGTAAAAGAGATAAACGCACGCGGCGAAGACCCACAAGATCTTGATGATATGGTGGCATATATCGATTATTATAACGCCCCTTTTGAGGATGATATTAGTCACATCGAATCATTACTCAGCGCGAAGAGTAGAGACCTCTACGAAGAATTTGATGCACTGCTGCAGACTGTACGCGACCAGCTTGATGTCCTTGTACGAGAAACAGAAGATAAAGATAAAGATAAAGATGATGTATCGTCGACTGATGATGAGACAACTCATACAAACCAAACGACTGATCTAGATACAGAGTCTACTGAGGCGGCAGCATCAGACGATAGCAACGATACTGCATTTGCTACATTTCTTAGTGATGCGCAAAAGTGCTGTAGCGATGCCGATATCAACTTCAAGGAGCTCGGTGCTTACGGAACTGGCCATGATGATATCAATACACTTGGCTACCATACTGACACGCTCCGTACCCTGTTCAATGAATTGAAGGAAAAAGCCAACCAATGGCGCTACCGTGAGAAAAATGAGGAAGACCCAAACTACAAGGAACACGAGGAAACATTCGCCCAGCAGCTGCAACGTGGAATGCAGGAGATGCTCAGCAGTATGTCGGCGTCTCTTGACAAGATTGCCGACATAGCCGATATAATGCATGCTAAAGCAGAAAGTGCAGAGCAATCGATCAATAGCCTAGGTACTGCGCTCGAGGTATTCCACTATACCCACAATAGCGGAGCAGCAGCCAACGATGATGATATTGAATCATAGGAAGCTGGCGCTTTATAGCAAATATACCACCTCGCACAGAGGTGGTATATTATTGATTGATTACTATATTTTATTGCTCCACCAGTGGAAACGGCTGGCTATCGCCAATCTGCACGATGCTGTCGCCCTCCGCTCCTTGACGGATGAGCTCGTGCGTGACACCGAGGCGCTTCATGATATCACGCAGGCGATTGACTGCCTCAAACTGGGTGAAGTTCGTGCGACGAGCGAATTTCTCGAGCTTTTGGCCAGACACAGCAAAGACCCGCGGCATCTCGCCAT
Organism: uncultured Candidatus Saccharibacteria bacterium; assembly: GCA_963548065.1. Classification (GTDB taxonomy): domain Bacteria; phylum Patescibacteriota; class Saccharimonadia; order Saccharimonadales; family Saccharimonadaceae; genus Saccharimonas. Next base: position 77,040 of record CAUUSZ010000002.1, on the reverse strand, counting down.
CCTCCCGCGGGTTAGTGAGGCCACTCTCTACTGCCACCTCGGCACACTGCTGCGCCGCATAACCCTGCAGTTGCTGCACTGTCCAAGCATCGGCCTTAGCTTGGCTACCGAGTGTAATGGTCGCAAGCTCCTCGCCATCAGCAAAATCATCATCCTCTTCGGCTGCCGCCTCAGCCGCCCGTGCCGCTGTTACTATCTGGCGCAAAGCTCGCAGCACATCAACGACCCCCTGATGTGCAATCGAGGAAATTGCAAAAATCGGCGTTGCTTCGTCAACTACCTGGCGCAGACTGTCTATCTGCATCTGAATGATATCGTCATCGAGCCCATCACACTTCGTTAGCACGACGACCTCTGGCCGCTGGGCAAGCTCGGTGCTGTATTGCTGCAGCTCGTGACGAATCGCTTGGTAGCGCTCGGCTACATCATTACTATACACATCAACGAGATGGAGGAGCACAGCCGTCCGCTCGACGTGCCGCAAGAAGGCATCACCCAGACCCTTGCCCTCGCTCGCTCCCTCAATCAAGCCAGGAATATCGGCGATTAAGATAGATCCATCATCAATATCAGCCACACCAAGGTTAGGTGTGAGTGTGGTAAATTCGTAGTTCGCAATCTCTGGGCGAGCATTACTCACCACGCTGAGAAAGGTTGATTTACCAGCATTAGGAAAGCCCACCAGGCCAACGTCGGCCAGCAACTTTAACTCCAGCTCCGCCTCAAAACTCTCCCCTGCCTCGCCCAGCTCGGCCATGCGCGGCGTTTGGCGCACACTAGATTTAAAATGCGCATTGCCAAAGCCACCATCGCCACCCTTGGCAATGACCGCTTCTTGCCCTGCCTCAGCGAGGTCGGCGATTACCACACCATCTCGCTTCACCAATGTCCCTACTGGCACTTTGACAATAAACGGCTTACCAGATCGACCTGCCATCTTCTTCTTACCACCCGCAACACCAGGCTCTGCCTTGAGCTCTGGTTTGTAGCGAAACTTGAGCAAGGTATTGAGCTGTTCTGTTGCAACAAATACAACATCACCACCACGACCACCATCTCCGCCATCAGGTCCACCTTTGTCTACGTATATTTCATGTCGAAAGCTCACCGCACCATCGCCACCACGACCTGCTACCACTGTTACCTTTGCTGTATCTACAAACATATACTATTAAGTATACCAAAAACACCTCTGCAACAACAGAGGTGTTTATAATGCTTAGCGTATCGAACTAGTAGATGTACTGATAGCGACCACCGACTGCTTCGTTCCATGGGATGTTACCAAAGCCAACGCGGTTGAATCCACCACCCCAGCGGAAGCCGTTCATCTCGCTAATGGTGACCGAAACACCAGGGTTAACACTCTCGACGATGGCAACGTGGCCATACCCACCGCCATTTTGCATCACTGCACCAACGGCTGGCGTTGTACCAACACCGTAGCCAGATGCGCGGGCGAAGCTAGCCCAAGTAGCAGCATTACCCCACTGGCGACCGATTGGCCGGCCAAGCTCAAGACGGCGCTCGTAGGCATAGAAAGTACAGTTACCCCAGGCGTAGCCACCACCGTCGCCACCGCCTGTCCAGGCATGAGCTGTACCAGCAGCACCGCCGTAGGCACCAGTGCCATTGTAGCTGTTTGTGCCAGTTGTTGCGCTGGCTGCGCGAGCAGCAGCACCCGAGCGTGGTGCTACGTAGCCTGGCTGCTCCTCTGTTGGCAATGAGCCATCAGGGATGATAAGCTGCGAACCCTTAGCAGGGGTAGAAGTCAACTCAAGATCGTTGTAGAGAGTAAGCTGGTTCTTATCTGCTTTGTATTTAGCAGCAATGCTATCAAGTGTATCACCATCCTTAACAGTGTAGAGGATGCCATTAACTGGCAAGATCGTCAGCTCTTTGCCTGGCTCAAGCGCATCACTGGTGAGCTTGTTAACCCATTTGATAGTCTGTGTGCTAATTTTGAACTTATCAGCAAGGCTTGGCACGCTATCGCCAGCAACTGTCGTGTATTTCTTAATAGTGCGGTTGTCAGCTGTTGGCTGAACAATCTGCGGCTTGTTAATCGTCGTAGCGCTCGTTTGAGTAAACGAGTTCTCTGCAGCAATTGACTGCGAGAGGTTAGCGACGTTGTTGGTGACAGGCAGATTTGTGCTCTCAGCAATTGATGTAGCAACATTGGTTGCAACGAGCTGATCTACCCCATCTGCCGATGGTGTCGCTGCCGTCTGACGTGTTGCACTGACAGGTGCAGCACTAGCTAGAGCGGTGTTCTCCGCCAAAATTGGCTGATAGCTCATGGCGACGAGTGAAAGTACTAAGACAAAAACCCCGACATAGGCCAACGTCCGTACCGGCGATAATGACTTATATAGTGGTCGCGGGCGCCGACTCCGCACGGTAATAGGCGAAAGTTCGAGTTGTGAAGCCTGCTCGGCTGCTTGTTGTTGACGAATGATCGTTCTCCTGCGCATCTATTACTAGCGCGCTACTACCTCACTCTGTCTTTCTTCTCTTATGCAAGAGAACGGAGCACACATGTCGACCGATTTTATTATGATATTAAAAAAATTGATTTCGGTGCTCGTACGACATTTAAAGGCAGGCCATTGGTAGAGTAATTTCCCTCTCTTGCATTCCCCGTATTATCACTCCCCGACTGGCTACCATCCATTCTACTACGCGGTTGTAGTTTAGTCAATGGTTTACAACAGTGGTGGGAGATGATATTTTGTGAAAATTGCAACAGTTTTGGCCTAGCGACGTTTATGTGTGGCATATTACCGTCAGAGCACGAAACGTAGCTCAATATCGCTAAGGAATACGCGAGAACAGGTGCAGCCTACAGCTGGGATCTATAGCTCAGAACAGAGCTTCTTACAGTGCTGCTTGATGTTGGCCTGATGCTCGGCATCAGTGTTGGCAAAGTAGACATTGCCATCATCGCCAGCAAGAAAGAACTCATAGTTGCCCGGGGCTGGATCGGCCACAGCTTTGAGCGCACCGAGGCCAGGTGTGGCAATCGGCCCAGGTGGCAAGCCTGGCTTAATGCGTGTATTGTACGGCGAGTCGAGGTTGACATTGGGGCTCACACCAGCAATGTCTGCCCCATAGATGAAGGTTACATCCGAGCCAAGCACTTTGTTCTCACGCAAACGCTTGTAAAAGACCTGGGCAATCTGTCGCTGGATCTGGTAGCAGTCCTGGCTCGCACCACCACACCCCATCTCGCGCTGGATGATAGAGGCGAGGGTGATAGCTTGGTAGAGATTGAGCTTTTGGGCTGCAAATTTGTCAATCAAACCATTATTCTGAATCTGCTCGTACATATGCGCGAAGGCTGCCTTGAGAGCCGCTTCTGGACCTTGATTGGCCGGCACAGAGTACGTATCACCAAAGATATAACCCTCGAGCGAGGTGCCAGCTGGTTTATTGGCAAAGAGCGGGCTGTCGTACGTCTTAGCGAGTGCAGCTTTGATCGATTCCTCACTGTAGCCAGCTCGCTTGAGTGCTGTTGTGGCGTCTTGGCCTTGCGGCTTATAGCGCGAATCGACAACAGTACCACCTGGCAAGAATGTAACAACGCGATTATCATGACACCCCTGCGAAAGCTTGGTCACGATCTCAGGCAACGATTGCGCAGGGCTAAATTGACATACGCCAGTATGGAGTTGGTTGCGCGAGCCCGACAGGCGGGTGTAGATATCAAAGGCGCGAACATCACGAATCAACCCCTGCTCTTTCAGTGTAGCAGCAACGGTCTTGAACGTGTCGCCCTCACCAATCGTTATCGTCTTGGTCGTGGTGTCGGTCCGGTCGACCGGCTGCAGGTTTTGATGATACCACCAGTATGCTATTGCAAGGATGAGTAAAATTAGCAATCCAATGCCGCTGAGCCACCACAGCCATCGGCGACGCCCGTGGCGTGGCCGCTCAGTATTGTAGCGTGGAGATTTTTTCTGAGAGCCAATCGTCCGGCCCTTTGGCGCGTCATCGGCAAAGAGCGGCGAAACGTCATCATTACCAAGCAAGCTTCCCCGCTGCGGCTCTGGCGTGGGCTGCGGCGGCTGGTCGTCGTCGAAGCCATAGAAGCTATCATCATCAAGCCCAGAAGGCAGCGCATCATCAGCAAAATCATCAACTGAGGAGGTGGCTGGTTGTGGTTGAGATTGTGATGCTGGTTGCTGGACTGGCACTGCGTACGTGTCGCGAGACGGTGCTGGTGCGCGGTAAGGCTGTGGCTGAGGTGCTGGTTGCGGCTGCGGTTGAGACTGAGGCTGAGGCCTACTCACCCACGCGTAGGGGTCATACGCCTGCTGCGGCTCAGAAGACGGTGCTGGTTGCGGCTGGATAGATTGTGTCGATTGTGGCTGTTGTTGCCCTACCATTGGGCGATGTGGCTCTGAGCGGCGCATATACGGCGATGCACTGCGCCCCGAAGCAGCCGAGCGCCCCGACCGTGGTGTGATGCGTTCTGCTGGTGGTGGCGACATTGGTGGGTTTGGATTCCCTACCTGGAAGCCTCTGCCTGGCTGGCGGCGAAAATCAGTCATAGTGCGTCTCCAAATAGTCTTGCAAAATAATACTGGCAGCGACAGCATCGATAGCGCCCTTGCTATACGGCTTTCCTTGAGCACGAAGATACTCCTCAGCCTGTACGCTGGTGAGCGACTCATCTTGAAATGCCAAGCGCGGCGCGATATCTGTCAATTGGGTTGCAAACCGCTCAACATAGGCGGTTTGAGCCGTAGGCTCGCCCGATTGATTGCGCGGGTAGCCGACGACAACCACCCCAACGCGCTCACTCATAATCAGCTGAGTGATCTGCTCAAGTTCACTACCATCCACTTCAATCGTATCATATGCGACAGCAATTCGCACGGATGGATCGGCAATTGCAACGCCAATCCGCCGCTCGCCAACATCAAGCGCTAAGTATGTTCTCTTATTGTTCATTGAGGTCAAATACCACCTTTATCCGATTCGTGTCATTTGGTGCTGATTGCACCCAGAATGGTGAGAACGAGACATCGGCCGAGCTCACGCCCTCAATCTTCTCGACATGCGAGCGGATCTCGGCATAGCGCTTGCCCTTGGCGTAGTCTTTGAGCTCTGACTCATCGACTTTGGGACCGATCTTGCCGTTGGTCGTGATAGTCGCATTGTAGGCATTACCATTAGCCGAAACATTGGTCACCGAGAGCTTATTGACGCCATTACTATGAATTTGCTGATTGGCCTTGCCGTCAATCTGCTGCTTGAAGTATGCATCAAGGAAGATGCCTGCCTCGCGCTTCTCAATCGCCGAGAGGGAGTACTCCACCGCACCAGTCAGCTGGGCTTTGCCGTCGGTTGCTTCGCCGCCCACCTTGACGTTCGGTTGGATGTCGCTGTCGTTTTGCTTGAAGGTATCATTCAGGATGATATAGCTGTCACCATTAAATTGCGAGGCAAGCTCGCGCTTAGCACCATTACTATCGAGTGAGCTATGGAGCCTATTCCTCGCCTGCTCAATATCACTGCGCTGCACGGTGGTAATCGTCTTGTCTGTGCCACCAGAAGTATCACGCGTAAAGGAGACGGAGAAGCCAGAAGGCCCCTTGGCCGAGCCCGATGCACCATTGTACTTCGTGCCACTCTCTACTGCGGTGACCTCTGTTGTGCGGCCTCGCATGAGGTCGCCACCCGACGCGTTAGAGTCGAATACCACCGACGATGTCGTTCTATACTGCATACCATTCTCGGACGTGATAGTCGTCCCAGCGTCAATTGTCGCTCCATTGCGCAAGACGTCAAACGAAGCGGGCGTAAAGCGCACTGTCCCCGTAGCCTTTGCACCAACATCTTCTTTGCCAGTGGCAGTGAAGTCGATCGAGATGGTCTTGCGCGTTGTCTTGGTTGTTGTCTTGATTGTCCCTTCTTGCAGGTTTGAGCCAAGCGAATCGCCAATCGTGACACGGGTGCTGAGTGGCAGATCAGAGGTGCGAGCCTTGATGGTGATGGTCGCATGTGGTGCGAAGAAAATCGCCCACACCAAGAAAACGATCAGGACAACGAGTGCCGCACCACCGATCAAGAGTTTCTTGCGCATTTTGTTGAAGTCTGGTACCTTCACCTTTTTCTTGAGATCTGAGGCAGCCGAAGCATCTGCCGCTTTGTCATCATCTGATGCAGTACGAGCAGCTGGGCGTGTAGTAGGACGAGCCGGTACAGGAGCATCAGGTGTTACTGGCTCAGGAACATCTGGTTCGAGCTCACTACCATCAATGACATCTTCGTCATCAACCTCGAGCGCTGGGATCTCAGCCATCTCCGGCCGGCTTTGCAGCGTCCGTGCTGTAGGGATACTTGCCGAAGCCGCCAAAGTCGAGAGTGCTTGGTTGCCAGTAATAATGACGAGCCGTTTGCCTGCTTGCTCAGCAGCGCGCTGGACAAGCTTGAGGTTGACGGCGCTCTGCATGGCGCCAATCCGCTTGGGTGGCACAAGTGCGACGATTTTTTGCGAGGAATCCTTCACCTTGCCAATAATGGCGGTAATGTCGTCCTCGGTATCGATATAAATGACATCTTTTTGCATTTAGATCCTCAACATTTTATTCAATTTATTGCGTAGTGTTTCTGTTTCGCTTGCCCCAATCATCGTATCGTAGCCCACACGCAGGAGGCCCATCGCAGTGATAAATGAGTGGTCGCTAACCTTGTTCGTCAGGTCGACCACGCCCGAGACGTCACTGGGCTTGATATGCTGCACCACTGGCCGGCGTGTAAAGGGGAGGTCGGTATACCAATCGCGCGTCTCGAGGGCTTTCACCAGTGGCTTAAGACTCGCCCCACCACCGCAGAGCAAGATACGATTAGGCAAGTGGTCAACCGAGCTAAATTCGCTAAGAGCGAGATCGACTCCTGCTAGCCAGACATCAAGGGTTTTATCAATTGCGGTATCAAAATGCTGCTTAAGCTCTTGTTTCATCTGCTCGTGATTAGTCGCAACCTTGAGTTTCTCAGCCTCGCTATAGCTAATGGCGCACTCGTTGGCAATCGTATTGGTAAAGCTGCGCCCACCAATGCCAAACATCCGCGTCCCTTCCACGCCACCATCATTTACTACCGCAATGTCTGTTGTGCCGCCACCAACGTCGGCAAGAATAGCCGTAAATGAGCTATTCGCATCTGTACCTAGTACGCTCCGGCTCACCGCAAAGGGCTCGGCCGCCACCGCCACAAGGTCGAGCGCCAGTTCATCAGCCACGCGCTCGAGCGCGCCAATGTGCACCATAGGAGCAAAAGCAGTGTAGATCTGCACCGCGACGTCCTTACCTTGAAAACTAATCGGGTTGCTGACCTTGTAGCCATCAATATGAATACTGACGAGTGCAGAGTTGACGAGCTTTACCTCCACATCTTGGTTGCCTGTCTCGAGAGCGATCTGCCGCTGCGCCTTGATGGCAGCTCGGTCTTGCACCTTCTCGATGATGAATTCCATTTCGGTCTCATCTAGTGGACGATCGGGCTGCGGACGACGATAGCGAATGGTATTTGTCACACCCTTCACAAGCTCGCCAGCAATGCCAATCACTGCACGGCGCGCCTGTATGCCAGCCTCAGACTCGGCTTGGGCCAGAGCATCTTCGCAGTTACGCACGACTGCAGCAATGTCGGCAATCGCACCCGAGTGCATATCGCTGCGGTCTTGGTGCTTGCGCCCCACACCAATGATCTCAATCTCCTCACCGTTAACCCGGGCAAGCAGCGCCTTAACGTACTCTGTCCCAATATCAAGACCAACGAGGCATTCGCTAGCGCTGTTATCTGCTCGGGTAAGAAATCGATCGAAAACCATAATCATCTCTATTATATACCATATACACGCCTGCCTGCTAGCCCTAAACGGTGATTATTGGCGAATTTATGATGAAATGATTCATTTTGTACCGAGCACTGCAAGTGTCGTTATTGAGAAACATTGCAGAAAAACCATACAGTGGTAGCATCTCCTTGACAAAACAGAGGTAACCACTGTACAATACGCTCACTATGACTAACCGTGAACCAGTCGGTGCCGTGCCTATCGGCATCTTTCCGCTTGAGAACTACGAGCCAACCAAGCATACCCTGCTTGGCCGTCACCTGTATGAAACGGTCGCAGCGCTTGAAGCGCACCATGCCACGCCCGACGAAACAACGATAGCCTACCAAGCTCCCTTTGGGCGTTATAACGAAGGCGGCACATTGGCTGTTGACCTCACAGCTGACGCCACTGGCCTGACCGCTGGCCAGCTCGCCTTTGCCGACCCTGATAAGCATCATTCTTTTGCACTAACACTGGCGGATAATCGGCAATATTGGTATAGCCGGGCCGACCCTAGCCAGATGCCTATCACCCACAACCACGTGGCACGCTTGCTCGACCGCTCGCGCCCGCTTGGCGATTCGGAGTTATTTAGATGGTATGCAACCAACCGCAGCACAACTGCTGCCGACCTCCAGACTCTTCTTGACGAAGCGGTCCTCCCTACGGTTAATCCTGAGCAAGTTCGCCGTGATGCGACCTACTGCTATAATGATATTATTCTCAAAGGCGAACAGTGGTCTGGTGTGCGTCTTGCACTGACAATACGTCGGCTTGGTCAGCTTGCTATGGGCACTACAGCAAATCTAAAAATACCCTACAGCTGTGATGAGCTCGACGCACCGGTGACTTGCCGTATTACCAGTGACGACTTAGAATATACCACGCTTGCCTGCTTTTATGATCATAACGAAACAACCTCGCAGCGCCGCCGTACATATGTTGAGCCAGACGTCGCAGGGCTAAGCAACACTATCGCCCAGCTAACAGAGGATATGATTGCTGAGCGCTGCGCTCTCCAGTAGGGTCACACCCTCTCTTCCGTGCCCTTGTAGGTATTATTGACACCAACACCAATAAATACAATACCAGCACATATGTTGCTGGTATTGTCTATTCCTGGTTATCTGCTAGCAGCGCTACCGCAGAACTGCTTTGATCCGACGGATACCAGCTGAGCTCGACTCTTCCTTAGTGATCTTGAAGCGCATACCATCCTCGGCCAAGATGCCGGTGTGCTCGACGTGTGGCCCCCCGCACACTTCGAAGCTCACGCGCTGATCACCTTCGCCGATAGAATAGACCTTGACGGTGTCGCCGTAGCGTTCGCCAAAGGCACCGATTGCACCGAGCTTCAGTGCTTCATCGGTTGGGTACACGGCAAAGCTCACAGGCAAGTCTGCCTCGATCCAGGCATTGACTTGGTCTTCCACTGCTTGCTTCTCCTCTGGGGTGAGCTTATTGTGATTGAAGTCGAAGCGCAAGCGTTGAGCGGTGATGTTACTCCCGTGCTGCTGCAAATCTGGTGCTTTCAATACCGTGCGCAGCGCTGCCCCGAGCAGGTGCGTTGCCGTGTGATACTTAAGATGAATTGGGTCGTGACCTTCTAGCCCGCCGCTAAATTGCCCTTTACGCGCCGTCTTGGAGCGCTGGCGCTGCTCGGCCATCTTGGCGTCAAATTCTGCTCGCCAGTCCTCAGAGAGCGAAATCCCCTGCTTGTATGCCTCCTCTGTACTGAGCTCTACCGGGAAGCCAAAGGTATCATATAGCGTAAATAACTCCGCGCCAGTCAGGCCATCTGCGACATACTGCTGCATCTGTTTGAGCCCCTTACGGAGCGTCTGCCGGAAGGCTTTTTCTTCCTTGACAAGCACGGCGATGATCTGTTCGCGCGCTGCTTTGACCTCTGGGAAGTCTGCCTCGTATAGGTCGGCAATCACCGGCACCACTGCTTCAAGAAAGTTCTGCTCGATGCCAAGGTCGAAGCTGTAGCGGATAGCCCGTCGTAAGAGGCGGCGCATCACATAGCCCTGCTCCTTGTTGCTCGGGATACAGCCATCAACCGCCATGAAGGTGGCCGCTCGCAGGTGGTCAGCAATCACCCGCATACTCTCGGTATGCGAGGTGTAGCTCTTGCCACTAAGCTGCTCAAGCTTGCTGATAATAGGCCACATCAGGCTAATCTTAAAGACATCGGGGTCGTTATTGGCCGCAGCCGCAATGCGTTCCAGGCCAGAGCCATGGTCGATATTCGGCTTATCTAGTGGAACAAACTGTCCCTCGGCTACCTTCTTGTATGCCATAAAGACGTTGTTGCCGATCTCCATAAAGCGCCCGCAGTCGCAGTTAGGATGGCAGTGCTCACCAAACTTCGGGTCGTGCTCAATGAAATCAAACTCATAAAACATCTCGCTATCAGGCCCACATGGGTCACCGACTGGTGTCGTCTCGGGTCCGCCGTTGCGACTCCACCAGTTTTTGCTGCCGTCATAGTAAAAGATGCGCTCACCTGGCTGGATGCCACGGGCCGCGCCGCGCTCTTCGCTGCCGATGTCGGCACTTTTTGCTTCGATCCCCTTTTCGGCAAATTTCTGCCGCCACAGCTCGGCTGCTTCGGTGTCTTTGGCAATATTGTACTCAGGTGCACCAATAAAACACGTAACATACAGGCGATTCGGGTCGAGCCCTACTTCCTCGGTGAGGAATGTCCACATCCAGGTAATTTGCTCTTTCTTAAAGTAGTCGCCCAAGCTCCAGTTACCGAGCATCTCAAAGAAGGTAGTGTGGCGATTATCGCCAATATCGTCAATGTCTTGAGCACGCAAGCACGTCTGCGAGTCGGCGATGCGCTTACCCTGTGGATGTGTCTCGCCCAGCAGATATGGGATCATCGGCTGCATGCCCGCACCAGTAAAGAGTGTCGTCGGGTCGTCGGTTAGGATGAGCGGGGCCCGCTTGACAATGGCGTGCTGCTGCTTGGCATAAAATTCGAGGTATTTGTTGCGGATATCTTGAGCATTCATAGGGGGTATTATAGCACGGACACACTACCTCGTGCATCTTTGGTGGTGTGATTATAAAAGCTCTCCATAGCGAAGCGTGCTACCGCTTGAAACACTACTTATACAAAAATCGACTCATCCGAGCCGATTTTTGCATTGCTATATTACTATCTAACGCTTGGCAAGCTTACTGCGGTAGCGCCACAGGCCAATTGCCCCACCAATGAGGGCGATACCTACCCCGCCGAGAAGCCACAGGTTGACACCAGTCTCGGCAAGTGCAGCTACTACAGGATGCGTCTGCTTGGGCGTGTGGGCTGCCGTCTTGGGTGTGGCGGCAGCTTGCTGCGGTTGTTGTGGTTGCAGCGCAGTGCGGATTGCATCAACCCGTCGCTGCAGTGCTGCCTTGGCTGCATCATCTTTGACAGTATCGACCACTGCTTGGGTTGTTGTAAGCAGTGCAAGATCCGGCTTAGCTTCGAGTGCATCAACGGCTTGTGTGGCTGTCTTTTGGCGTGCTTGTTCCTCCTGGGTGGCCGTGGCTATAGCAGTGGTGAGCGCCTTCGTCGCTTTAGCAAGCTCTGGCGTTGTGGTTGCTTTGAGATTTGCCAGGCGATCTGCCTCTGTCGCTGCTGCAGCAACATCCTTGTCTGCTGCGACGTAGGCTGGCGCAGCAGCAAGCTCTTGCTTGGCTTTGTCGTAGTCGGTGTGGTCGACGCGGAGGGCATCGATTGCTTGCTGAAGCTCTTGCAATGCTTTGTCGATCACAGCCTGAGAAGATGTCTCATCAGCCACCACAGCACGAGCAATCACCTGCTTGGATATTGCCTCCGCCCTGGTGTGTGGGCTGTAGCCATCCAGCACCATCGGCTCAGCTAGCTTCGCTTCGAGCTTTTCAGTAGTTGTGATCTCTACCTCGCGCGTTACCTCTGCTTTATTGTTGGCATTATCGACCGCGCGGTAGGTAATTGAATACGTGCCTGGTTTTGGGTTTGCAAGGTCAAGGTTTTTTGCATCGATAACCACGCCATCGCTATTAACACCTGTTCCGTCCGCCCCATCATTCGCTGCCACAGTATGCACAGCATCGGCAATTGAGCGACCCGCTCGCGCCACGAGCTTCTCTGGCTTGGCTGGCGTAAAGACTGGTGCGGTAGTGTCAGCATCAGCATACGCCTGATGCGCCACAAGCTGCGGCCCCACAAGCCCAATGCCACCAACGACGACTGCCGCCGCAGCAATAACTCTCATCCGAGAGTGAATGTGTTTTACCCTCATAATAATCCCCCTTATGGTTGTCTATAAGTGTCAGTATACGAAACTGCTGTTTGGGTTGTCAACAGAGTTACTTCTGAATGGTCGTGCGACATATTTCCCGATACTTAAAGGGAGAATGCATGCCTTGCAGAATAGCCTCTCTGTTTTCATTCATTATTGAGGTAATAAAGCAGCTATAAAGCCACGGAATCGACGACAATCCCTCCGCCAAGACACTCTGTCCCGCGGTAGATCACGGCTGACTGGCCGGCTGCCACGGCCCGCTCAGGGTCACTGAGGTGGAGGGTGGCTTGGGCCTGAGCTGGGTCATACTGCAACGTGCATGGCCTCAGCTGGCCACGGTGGCGCAGACGGACGGTCAGCTGGTCGCTCGCCGCTGGTGCACCATGAATCCAGTGCAAATCGCCCACCAGCACATCATGACGCCACATTGCTTCGTCATTCATATTGCGACTCACGTATACCACATTTGCTGCCATATCCTTACCAACAACGTAATAAGGCAAGCCGCCGCCGACATCCAGTCCATGACGCTGGCCCAGGGTGTAAAAGATCGCACCATCGTGCTGGCCTAGCACAGCCCCCGTTTGCTTGTCGATAATATCGCCCGGGCGAGTGGATACATACTGACTTAGGAAGTCTCGCATGCCGACATTACCAACAAAGCACACTCCCATCGATTCCTGCTTGCGCGCTGTCCAGAGGCCACGCTCAGTAGCCATGTGCCGCACCTGCTGCTTGGTATAGCCACCAAGCGGGAAGAGTGTATGCTGGAGTGCATCACTCGTCACGCGGTAGAGGAAGTAGGTCTGGTCTTTGGCTGCGTCGATCGCGCGGTAGAGGCGATCAGGCTGGAATGAGTGTTCTTGATTAGTCGCCGCGCTGTTATCCTCTGCACATGCGCCACCAGTCTGTGCATAATGGCCAGTAGCAATGAGATCAGCCCCACGCTCGCGCGCGGTATCGAGAAAAAGCCGAAACTTAATCTCTTGATTGCACATAATATCGGGGTTGGGAGTGCGCCCAGCTTGGTACTCGGCCAGCATGTAGTCTACCACCTTGTGCTTGTAGTCGTGCTCAAAATCAAAAACGATAAAGTCGATGCCCAGCTGCACCGCCACCCGCTTAGCATCAGCTAAGTCTTCCGCCCAGGGGCACTGCATGCCAGGTAGGTCTTGGCTCCAGTTTTTCATATACACGCCGGTCACGTCGTAGCCCTGTTCAACCAGCAGCGCTGCGGTGAGGCTACTATCCACCCCACCACTCATCCCGACAAAGACACGCTGCGTCATGGTTGCACCGCCTTAAACCAGCCAATCTTCACTAGCTCTTCGATCGTCAGCTGCCAGCCACTTGGCGTGAGCCACCAGGTGTCTGACCACTGCCGGTCGGTGGCGACAGGGTGGCTGCGCATGGCAATATGCGGCACATACTGGCCAAACTCCAGCGCAACGCGGCGCGAGTGGTAGGCGCTAGTGACGAGGATAATCGAGTCAAGATTCTTTTGGCGAAGGAGTTGGCCAGTTTTTTTGGCATTTTGGCGGGTGGTTTCGCTTAGTTCCTCGGTGAGGATGGCACGGTCGGGCACACCAGCTGCTACAGCTTGGCGGCGCATTGCCTCGGCATTGCTGGGGCCAGTCTTATCGGCGGCAGCACCTGAGAAAATGATGAAGCGTGCCCATCCATTTTGGTAGAGGCGAATCGCTTCGGCGGTGCGAGCCTGGGTATCGCCGCCACTCACCGCCACAATAGCATCAGCAGCCTGGCACTGCTCAGCACTACTCGGGGCTGCTTGGCACGTGGCAAGGTCGTCGCGCGTCAGCCAGCGCCCACCAAGCCACACGAGAAGCATCAGGGCGATAAATATCCCAGCAAGCCAGCGTAATAACTTCACCGCCGCACCCCCTTCATCCGCTGCTGCTCGTGCTGCACTGCTGCAATGATGCACTGCGCCGCGCGCTGGCAATTCTCCTCGGTCGAGAGCCGCCCCAGGCTGATGCGTAGACTTCCGTCGGCTACCTCTGGCGGCAGGCCAATCGCGGTGAGGACATGGCTACGCAGCCCTTTATTGGCTGCACAGGCACTGCCAGTTGCCACGAGTACACCATCGCGCTCAAGTAAGAAAACGAGCCGCTCGGCATCTACCCCCGGGAACGAGACGTGCAGATGCCCCGCCAAGCGATGCTTCATATCACCCGAGACAACTGCTGTGGGGATATGCTCACATAGCATACGCTGCATACTGTTGCGCAGACGTTCAAGGCGCTGCGCCTCGGATTTGCGGTGTGCTTGGGCATATTCAAGCGCCGTTGCAAAGCCGACCGCACCGGCCACATTCTCTGTCCCACTGCGCAGGCCACGCTCTTGCCCGCCACCAACGATGAGCGGATCAAGCCGCACTTGGCTAGCCAGCCACAAGAGGCCAACTTGCTTAGGACCATATATCTTGCCCGCATTAAGTGTTAGTGCATCCACGCCAAGGCGCGCCACATTAATATCGAGCTGACCTGCCCCCTGCGAGGCATCACTGTGGAGGTAGAGTGGCGTTGATTCACCCGCTTCGAGTCGTCGCTGGCGCTCACGGGCTGCTACTGCGGCAATTGCCCGCAGTGGCTGGATCGTTCCCAGCTCATTGTTGGCCAGAGCAATACTGACGAGTACCGTCTCTGGACGAATCGCCTGGGCAATCGCCTCGGGTGTCACCACGCCCTTTGGGTTCGCTTTCACCACTGTCACATCATGCTGGCGCGCTGCTGCCAGGACGGCGTGGTGCTCAATATTTGCCGTTACGACATGGCCGTGTATGCCAGCAAACATGAGGTTAATCGACTCTGTTGCACCAGCCGTCATAATAATCTCATCTGGCTTGCCGCCCAGCGCCACTGCAAGGCGGTGCTTTGCCTGGCGATAGGCCTGCCGCACCGCTACTGCCGGCGCATAGGGGCTGGACGGGTTAAAAAACTGCTCAGCAAAGTAGGGCTGCATCGCTGCCAAAACACGGTCATCCATCGGCGTGGCCGCTGCGTGGTCGCAATATATCATCTCTGGTTTCACTCCAATTAGTATAGCACTCTAGTCCGGATCGGCGAAACGCTGGCCAGTATTGGGGTCAACGTGGTAAATCTCGCGTGCTACCCGCTCATAATAGAGGCGCGTCGCCATGACAAAATTACGTAGTTCATCACCGATCAGGTAGCTGTAGCGAGCACCCTCTTGTGCTTTGAGGATGCCTTGGTCGTTAATCTCGTAGCGGATAGTATTGGTCTGGATATGACGCTTCTCATCTGTCCACTCTTCGTGCCAGATCCAGGTTTTTTCGTCGAGGCAAAAGAATTCGCGGTGTCGGCCCTTCTCTACCGGACCAAATAGCTCTGCCCCAATCTCGCTCTCAAGCGTAATAAGCTCGCGTTCGGTATAGCGCTTAAAGGGGCGCTTCTTCGACTTACCAACGCTAGTATCGCCCGCCAGCAGGGCGTAGGCTTTGCCAAGGAGCGAGCTTGGCTTTTTCACTAGGCAGCGAGCCCCCAGCGAGACTGATCATCCGGCCCAGTTTCTTCTTCTTCGTCAATCTTCCTATCCCAAAGTCTAGGGTCTATATCAGTTTCACCGCCAACAAAGGCCCGTGTTTCCAAAGCCTTGACGACACCATTTGTCCCTTCGGTTTCCTCAAGTTGGCGTGCATCATTGCTGCCATACATTGCAAGTTCGTACTCACGCATCTTCAAAACAAGGTTTGTGACACCTTTGGCATACTCTATGTTCTGACGGTAAGCCTCCTCAGGAGAGATAGCCTTGACCTTTTTCTCGCCCACTAGGTCATCTGGATCGCCGTCATATATCTTTGCTACTCGAGCAAGCTCTTCTTTGACGCGGGCATCCTTCTCAAGCCGTTTAAGATCCTCATACGACATAATACCAGAGCGATTCTCATCGCCTTGGGGTTTTGACTCCTGCGTCGCATCGCCCTTATGTGTGGGCTGTTGTTGTGGTGTGTGATCTATCGAAAAACTCTCACCGCTCATATATGAAATAACCTTTGTACATTTGCCGTTGTGGTGGTGGCGATGCGCGCAACGGGCAGGCCTTTCTTGACTGCTTGGTCGCGGGCTACCTCCTCCACATAAGCCGGTAGATTGATTCTACCACGGAAGGGTACCGGAGTCAAGAAGGGAGCATCGGTCTCAAGCAGTATGGCATCGAGCGGGAGATCGGTGTAGAGCCGCTGCTGAGCACTGTCTTTTGTGAAGGTGCTGATGCCATTGACGCCAATAGATAAGCCGCGAGCACGGCCCTGCTCGAGCTGAGCCTGGGTATCGGTAAAGCTGTGCAGAACGCCGCGCACTGGCTGGGCATCGTAGATAGGCCAAAAGTCCTGCCATACCGCGCCATGAGCTTGCTTCTCGTCGCGCACGTGGAAGCTAACGGGCAGCTGAAACTCCGCCGCGAGCTGCAGCTGCGCCTGGAGGCATTGCTGCTGCGCTGGGCGGGCGCTATTGTCATAAAAATAATCTAGGCCAATCTCCCCCACCCCGACGATGACGGGCCGGCCCTGCCGCAGTGGCTTCTCAGCGAGAAGCTCACGGATGGCTGTGATACCCGCTTCGCCTGCTGCTTCGGCATCATGGGGATGAATACCTACCGCTGCATAACAGTGATCGCGTGCCAGGGCAAACTGCACTGCCTGACGCGAGCTACGCACATCCGTCCCGACACAGATCATGGCAATGCCAGCCTGGACAGCCTGCTGGTAGGCTGCCTCGCGTGCTGCATCGTCGTAGAACTCGCTATCGTGTAGGTGGCAGTGCGAGTCGATAAGGCGTGGCATGGGCGGCGTACTGCCAAGAGTATGTGTCGTATCACTTGTCATAGCTTACTCCTTTGTTTTATGAGGCGGCGCGAGCTCGTGGGTCGGGAGTGTGAATATAGCGCTTCGGGAACAGTGGTGGGACGTCGGCTGGCACGACACCAGTGCCAAAGATAGTGTGGATAGCCTGAGCAGTAGTAGGCATGAATGGCACGAGCTCATCGGCAATCTGCAGCAACGTACTGGCCGCATAGGCTAAGACTTCGCTCAGGTGCGACTCGGCATCGTGGTCGGTCGCGCGGCGCTTGGCGATCTCCCATGGTTTGACCCGCTCAAGGTATTGGTTGAGGCTGCGGACGGAGCTCCATACTTCATTGAGTGCTTTGTCAAACTCCAGTCGCTGCATCATGTCGCGGTAGATGGTCATATCGTGCTCGGCTTGCGGCGCATCGCCAATCACTCCTGCTTGGTAGCGCGTCAGCATGGCTGCTACCCGCTGCACAAGGTTGCCGAGGTCATTACCGAGCTCGCCGTTGTACGCCTTCTCAAATTTCTCCCAGGTAAAGTCTCCATCGTCTTGGGTAGGAATATGACGAGCAAAGAAGTAGCGGAAGGCATCAGCCCCGTAGCTCTGGATGATTTCCATTGGGTCGACCACATTGCCGACTGTTTTGCTCATCTTACTACCCCCAACGTGAACGAAGCCGTGGACGAGTAGTGTCTTAGGTAGTGGGAGGTCAAGCCCGAGCAACATAGCGGGCCAGATCCCCGCGTGGAAGCGCAAGATATCTTTGCCAATGACTTGCACATCGGCTGGCCAATACGCCTGCCACTCGGCCCTATCTGGATAGCCCAGTACCGTAATGTAGTTGGCTAAGGCATCAAGCCAGACGTACATCACCTGGCTGTCGTCGCCTGGCACTGGCACGCCCCAGCTCAGTGTCTTACGCGGACGGCTAATTGAGACATCTTGGACGCCATTTTTGATAAGCTCGAGGAACTCATTTTTGCGGAACTCGGGCGTGATTTTCATCCGGCCTTCAGTAATGGCTTGGCGAATCTGCTCGGTAAAGGCACTCGCTTTAAGGTAGTAATTCTCCTCTGAGACGCGCTCATACGGCGTTTGGTGATCAGGACATATGCCATTCGTCTCGTGGACTTCCTTGTCGGTAAAGAATGCCTCATGCCCCACGCAGTACCAGCCCTCATAGGTATGCTTGTAGATCAGCCCCGCCTGAGCAAGGCGCTGCCAGATGTACTGCACTGCTGCGACGTGGTGTGGGTCAGTCGTGCGGATAAAGTCAGTGTATTCTGCACCAACTGCCTCCATCAAGACTTTGAAGTTGCCATACATGCTATCCACATAGCCCTGTGGGTCGAGCCCATTCGCCTGAGCCTTGGCAGCGATTTTATTACCGTGTTCGTCCGTACCAACTTGGAAGCGTACCTCGTGGCCATTTTGCTTCTGATAGCGCGCCCAGATATCGGCCAGGAGATAGTCGAGCGCATTGCCAATATGCGGCTTACCGTTGACATAAGGAATAGCAGTGGTGATGTAGGCATGTTGTTTGGTCATAGGGGTATTATAGCATGGGGCGAGTTAGGGTGTCTTGGGCTACTGCCGCTTGGCGATATCAATCAGCACATAGAGCTTATCCGTGCTCTGCATCAGGGTAATGGTGTCGTCCTGGTCGGTCATCCAGACGGTTGAGATAGCAAGACCTTCTGCGGCATGCTCGGCTTCGTCTACTTCATCGCTTGGCTCACCCCAGGCTTCCTGCCCAGCCTGCCTATATTGGCGATAGAGATCAAGACAGGCTGTCGTGGGTGAACCATTGGCAAACCATACCACTACCATAGATACAGTGCTGCCCTCGCCAGACACCATAACCCGCAGCGGCCCATCATAATACCACCAGGTATTTTCCTCTTGCTTCATGAGCTGCCAGCCCTGGCTCTGCATTGTGGTATCAAGCTGCTGCAAAGACAGGGGCCATGACTGACGCTTGATGCGATCGATCCAGGCGGTGAATTGCTCTGGAGAGAAGTATGTCTCCTCATGTAGCTCACTCTCCAGGCGCGGTAATGGATCAGGGCCAGGATAGGGACGAATCGTGCGCGGGCGGCGGGCACCATCGGACGGTGCACCAGTTTGCTCGCTGACAAGGACAAACATGATTGTCTTGTCTTCCTCATTGAGGCTAATACTAACGTACTCCCGCGAAGCTGGTGTTTGTGGAGCAAAACTCTTCCACACCGTACCAGTGAGATGACCCGTGTGTCGTACATCGGTCGGCCAGCCCCAGGCCGCCGTGCCGGCTGCGCAGTATTCATCGTAGAGTGCGCGGCACGCGTCTGCTGGTAATTGGTGAATTATATCGATGACTGGGCTGCTCGCCACCGACGTTACAACGTCATTTTCTATTGTAGCAAGCAATGGCATGTGACCATCGTAGTGCATGCACTGCTCATACCCCGTCTGCGGCTCTTGCTCACGTGGTTTGACGAGCTGCCAACCAAATTCTTGGACGAGACTATCATACACCTCATACGTCATTGGCCAGGGGAGTTTGCGGAGTGCATTAATGAGCGAGACAAGACGTGCGCCGTCAATCGGCGTAGGCTTGTCAGATGACTGAGCTGATGGTTGGTTTGCCTGCATAGTACCTCGTATTTTTACCTTATGACGTGTCTCTTGGAGAATAAGAGTACTCGTATCGTACCACGTTTTGGTATAGTGTGCTACCACTCAGTCATATTATTGACAAAGCTGCAATCTATCATGTACAATACACCATTCTGTTATGGAACATCACCCATCATCCCACCCTTCCGAGCACTCGCCAGACAATGAGCGGGCAGCGCAGCTGGAGAAAGACCGCCAGTACTTGTTATTTTTGCTTGCGAATGACCTTGGCTATGACACGCGTGATGTATCTATCTCTTCTGGGAGTAGTAACACAGAAGCATCAGTCAACCCCGCTCACTACATGATAACAATACCGCCGCGTCAGGAGTGCCAGCAACCAGGCCGGACGGTGGCTATCTACCCTGATATCACGCTTGTATTCGATACGCACGCGACGCAGCAATGTCGTCCTGAGCAACATGGATCGCTCGAGAGCTGCACAAAGGAGGAATTGCTCGCTCTCATCAAGCAAGACGCAGCCTGCGGCCTAGAGCTCCCTCATGGCCAGCGCTTTACAGCGAGCATGGTGGATGCACTCACTCATCCGATTGCCGATGCCCGGGCGCGCATCACTGAGGCTAAGGAGATGGAGCAGCAGCACCATACGGCTCGAACCCGGCGCTCACTTGGCAAAGTAACTATCCACCGCGCTGCCGGAGAGCTTAGGGTTGCACCACTGACTGTCGAGAAAGCTCTGGATGATCCTGTCATTCGTAAAAAACTTGGCAAAATTGCTACCACCCAGCGTGGTACAGAATTGCAGCATCTCCTCACGCCACGCCAAGTAGCGACCCTTGCCGAACACCTTCAGTCTACCCCACCACCAGAGGGATATCGCACGCTTAACGGCGTTGCCAAGAAGCTTGGCATTGGCGGCAATACAGTGCGGCGTATCATTAATGAGCTTAACGGTGCTGGCGCCAATATCCACGGCGAGGAGTACCACAAGGCTACTGGGCTATCATACCGCTACTACTCGCCCACCGACCAGCGAGAGATCGAGAACTGGGCACGCGAAAAAGGGCTCTTTACTCCTGCGCCGGCGGGGTATCTGCTCTGCACGACTGTTGCCAAGCGGCTCCATGTGACGCGCGCGACGATTAATCACGCTGTTAAGACCCTCGGCATAACACTCGAGCAATATCGTGCGCGGCGTCAAAACGGCCAGCCATCTCACAAGCGAGGCTACCACCTCTCGCCCGAGCAAGCTGAGCAGGTGGCAGCCTACCTCGGGCGATCACTTAGTACAACGGTTCGCTAAACACGTAGGCTCGACACACGCTCCCACTACCTATGCTATAGTATGGTAATGCGTATGGAAAAACCCCAGCAATCAGCACAATTACCCGAGGCATTTGACAGTCATACTGCTCAAGTAGAAAAGCTCAACGACTTGCACAAACTTCTACGCTTTTTGCTTGAGAATGATCTCGGCCTTTCTACTCACGACCCGGCGCAGGCATATATGTCACAACATATTCAAGAAACATCTGCATCGCAGCAACCCCTTCGCTTTATTGCAACCATCCAACCACACGACACCCAGCCTGCTCGCACCGTTATCACTTATCCAGATGTTGCTTTTGTTTTTGATACTCCAGCTGTAGAACAAGCCGCGCAGGCTCAGGGCAATAGCTATCAACCATTGCACGAGTATAGAAAACACGATCTTGCTGAGCTTGTGCAAGATGAGACATGTGGTGTTGCTCTATCGACCGATCATCATTTTGCTTGGTATATGTATGATGCACTCACGAGCCCACTTGCTGATGTGTATCAGCGTATCATTGCCGACCAGACGAACAACAACTGGCTCCATGGCGTCTATCATCATGGCCCAGAGCCACTTATATCCGTTGGCCAGGCTTCTCGCCACCTTGATATAACACCGCATGCGGTCGAGAAAGCGTTGAGGAATCCTCAAGTTATCCAGAGGATTGGCGAGATCATTGTCGCTCCACGCGGCAAATCGATGCGCCCATTCATCACACCCAAACAACTTCTGAGCCTCCAAGAGCATTTTCGCCCCCACAACGCCGATACTCATACACTCCTCCCTCCACAGGAAGAAGAAATGACTTGCCCGCAACTCGCCAGAGCACTTGGTGTGCACGACATGACAGTGCGACGAGCTATTGCTGCTCTTAATCAAGAAAAATCTGAAGGCGAGGATAGTCTGACCGGTACAACGCGCAAAGAGCAAGGTCGACGTCCAACCGTATATTATTCACCTGAGCAGCAGGTACGCATTCTCACTAAGCTCCGAGAGAAAGGCTATTCTGTGCCAGCAAAGCTGCGTGATAAGCTAGGCGAAGACCCCACGCATAAAAACTAAAGATGCTACAATAGTTGCTAGTATGACTGTACAACTCCGCGCGATGCAAATACAACCCAGAAATATCCCAGAACCAACAGCCGTCTCTCATACACCAACACTGCGGGGCTTATATACAACATTGAAGCGGTTAAGGAATCGGCCAGGATATCACTAGCCTGTTGCTCCTTCTATTTACTTATTGCTGCAGTTTTTGCTTATAGTAAAAGGCGTTTGCCTCGATCTCTTCCACTGTGTCTGGGAATTGCTGCCCAAGTTGGGTGCGACTAAGTTTTAGTACAGCATCTTGTGGGCTGAGCTCAGATGCAGCCAGGGCTTGGCGCACATATTCGCGAATACGCCAATACTGCTGGCCATCCTTGATAAGTTGCTCCCTTGGCGCACTGAGCGCACCAACCATCATGCCTGTGGCAGTGCGGCTTGCTTTTTTGAATATGGTGATACCGACGGCAACAATCAGCAGCCACAACCCAATAAGCAATACAATGGCACTCTGCTTGGGGTTGCATATCGCCACCAACACAAGCACGCCAGTTATACCAACGGCGATCTTATGCCGCCGCACGAAGCTACTATTCTCCCCTGGCTGCTGCACGGCCGTCGCATCTGGGTTGGGCTCACTAGGAAAGGGATATGGCATCTCGCTCAGCGCGCCGCACGCAATAATATGTGAAAGGTCATCGCGGATAATTGGATCGAAGTGCTCAATGCGGTAGTCGTCCTGCAGTTTCTTGGCCGATCCATCAATAACATCAACTACCATAGCAACACCGGTCTGAGCCGCCATATCCCCCAGCGTTACACCAGCCCCAATGCCAAACGAATTTTTGAACCATCCCATAGTCATACTCCTTCTCTCGCATCCACCCACGGTCGATTGATGGGCAAACTTTTCTTATCACAGAATAGCTGATGTAATTATATATTGCAAGGTATATGGGAGTAGCCGACGCAATTACACCGCGGAGGAGCTTGACGTTCGGCTATCTGCAGATTGCCGTTACTTTTCTCGCATCATTGCCAGCACCGCAAACCGCCCACCAGTGTCACCCGCTGCGTGCGAGAAGTAGTCGGGGCTTGTTACTGTATCGACAGGCGAAATGTAGATGTTGCGTGGTGCAATGCCGGCGCGCTGGCACGCAGCAGCATTAAAGCCCTGCAAGTCAAGATGGATGCCATCAGCTTCGTACGAGCAAAAGGAATGCCAGGCTGGGTTAGTTGCCTGGTCAAAATACTGCATGACGTAGCTCTGCCGCTGCGCGCTCGGGCTCATCCAGACAATGATATCCTCTGCCTGGGAGCCTTCGTAGACAAGGCGATCAATTGTCCGAACAAGCAGTGGCGAGAGTGTCGAATGCCGCCCCAGGTGCAATAGCGCGAGCACCCGTTGCACCGGATCATATAGCACCGTCGCCACGCAATCGGCCACTGGCAACAATAGCCCCACTCCATGCGAGCGCGTCACGAGGCCATCTGCTACCATCTCGGCAGTATGGCGAGTTGTTGCAGCGCTATCGACCTCGCAGAGCTGGTCATAGCTGCGGCCTGCGCCATAGACAACCCGCTGATACACCACATCCGTATATGCGGCCCCGCTCGCCTGGCAAAAGGCCTGTCGGTGTGCCACTACCTGTGGATGATGTATCTCACCTAACGTGCGATCAAGCATTGTGCTATCACTACGCGATGACACGCTAACGAGAAGTTCTGATGAAAAGCAAGTAGGCTGATCAACCCGGATCATCGCGCGCGCCACTCTTGCATAATAGCGAGCCACTGGGCAATCGACACATCCTCTGCCCGCCAGTCTGGCGATATACCAGCGTGTTGCAGCATCGTCTCGACTTCTGTCTTGTCTAGTGCAAGGCCCGCCGCAAGTGCACTGCGCAGCTTCTTGCGCTTCGCTACAAACCCCGCCCGCACCACGCGGAAGAAATCCTTTTCGTCTGCTGGCGACACGAGAGGCTGAGCGCGCGTCTCGAGCACCACTACCTGCGAATCTACCTTGGGCGGTGGCACAAAGAATTGGCGCGGCACCACTGGGCCTCGCTTCGCCTCAGCATAGAGCTGAGCGCTCACTCCCAATAGGCTCATTGCACCAGGCTCAGCGGCGATTCGCTCAGCCACCTCCTTCTGCACCAGCAGCACTGTGCGGCGCGGCTTATTCTCCGCTGTCAGCAGTTTTTGGACAATCTTGCTCGTAATGTAATATGGCACATTTGCTACCACGACATAGCCAGTAGGAAGCTGGCTAAGGTCAAACTGCAGAATATCCTCATGTACGACTGTCAATTGCTTGCCAGGGAATTGTCCTGGCAGTTTGCGCGCTAGATCAGCGTCGTACTCTACCGCGGTTACCCTGCCTGCCCGAGCAAGGAGCCGGCTTGTCAATGTGCCAAGCCCAGGACCAATCTCCAATACTGTATCGTCAGGGGTTAGTGCCGCTGCATCGGCAATCGCCGCTAGCATATCCGGGTCTTTGAGCCAATGCTGCCCTAGAGATTTTTTATTTTGTAATGCCATAGTTGTATTATACCAGGGTTAGCAATGTAAATCGCATTAACCCATCTGTGTTAAGATTGATATTGAATTAAGATTATAAGGGTATTCTGTGAAACATGTATTTATCGATACTAACATCTATTTAAATTTGTACGATTACAGTAAGGACGATATTAAGAAGCTGCAAGCTCTGGTAGATCTGCAAAGATCTAGCAAATTAAATCTATATATAAACGCTCAACTACGAAATGAGTTCTATCGCAATCGAGAGACTAAAATAAAGCAAACTCTGGATAACCCACAGTTTAATGTGTCAAACTTTACAATTCCACAGCTTGCTTCTCAATATTCTCAAGAGGCAAACCAATTGAGGCAATCATTAATAGCTTTAAGAAAAATTGTGAAGCACTTAGAAATAAAATAACTAATGATGCAAAAGGATATAAATTACAAGCAGATAGCCTTGTAAGTGCACTCTTTTCTTACCCAGTAACTTTATCTAACGAGGTTTGCACCAACGCACAAAAAAGGCTCGCACGTGGAGATCCTCCTGGTAAACAAGGCAGCTTAGGTGATGCACTACATTGGGAACATTTACTCGAGAAAGTACCACACGGCGAGAGTTTGATATTTATCACAAATGATGGAGACTGGATCTCTTCTTTCGATAACTCTAAAATGAGTCAGTTCCTTCTTATGGAGTGGAAAGAAAGAAAAAAGTCTACCATTACACTCTATAGAAATCTATCTTCATTTTTTAAGCAAGAATTCCCAGAAATTAAATTAGATGAACCAAACTATCGTCAAAATCTACTCATCAATGAGTTAAGAGAAAGTCACAGCTTCGACCGGTCAAGAGAGATACTGGCTGAACTAATGCAATATTTGGACAGGCTAACAGATCAGCAGATTATAGAGATCATTGGAATATCTCTTGACAATTTTCAGGTATACGGCGCACACCAATACTCTCCAGATCTAATTGGTCATAGACTGCATAAGATGTTGAGTTATATAGGTGATGTTACTCTACTCACGCATGAATTAGAAAAAGAAATTAAATCAAAATTTCCTCCACAATAGCGAACTATTTGCTAGAAATTATAGTATCTACTTCCCATCCGCCTTCGTCCAATCCGTCGCGAGGTCGAAGCCGTGTGGATGCTTGGCGGCAAAGCTTCCGGTATCGTACACTTTGCCTGGACCCATGCTTGTTTCAACCACCGAGCAGCGTGGGTAGTTGCTATAATTCGCCGCCACGAGGATGTAGCCGTCTTTATCGACCTTGGCACCGTCATCGCGAATGGTGTAAGCGCCACCACCACAGTTACGCATCGCGACGTTCATTGGCAAATCGTAGTATGTCTCGCGGTGGCTCACCCCTTTGCTGTCAGTAAAGTGATGCGCACCCTTGCTCTTCGTCAATGGATTCTTAGGCTTGGTCCCAACTACTTCTACTTGTGCAGTTGGCTGTTTTACCACTGTTTGCGTTGTCAGGCGACGTTGCACTTCAGCGCCATCCTTCATCTCGACCGTATAGGTTAAGCGGCGGATGCCTGGCTGGCCAGCCCGCTTAATCGTTTTGCTACCGATGAACTGCTGCTTATCTTTGATCGTCTCAGTCGCAAACGCAATCGGCTCCTCCGCTGTCACTGTATGTGTTGGTGCGCGGTGAATAGTCATCATCTCACTTGGCCCATCCAGTGCAATGTTGCCAGGTGTCTGGAAGCTAACTCTATCCTCGTGGTAGAGCACCACGCCAGCCGCCTTAGCAATATCCTGCGGCACCCGTGCTGCGGTAAGCACACGAGAACGTTTCTTACCATCTATTACAGTGACTAACCGAGCACGCTGGATTATCACTGTTGGTGCTGCCTGCGCAAGCGACGCATCAAGGTGGGGCGAGACGGAATCATGCGAGGCATCGATCTTCATACCCGAGGTAGCGATGAGCTCCCGCACAGACGAAGCAGTCGAGTACACAGCACGCTCTCGACCATTCTCTACTACAGTAACCAGTCGAGCTGGCATTGCTGCTGGGCTCTGAGCCGAAGCATAGCTTGCCACGACAAGACCGCTTATGACACTCAGCCCCAGCAAGCAGGCAATCATCGGTTGACGATGCTGCCACAGACGATAGAGGCTCTTCGTAATCATCTCGTTCTCTTAGCTAGGCTGCTAGCGGTAGATGTCTTGCAGTCCCATCTTATTCTTACATGTTGGCCAGGGTTGCCAGCCACGACGCTGGTACGTTTCCCAGGCTTTTT
Source organism: uncultured Candidatus Saccharibacteria bacterium (assembly GCA_963548065.1). Taxonomy (GTDB): domain Bacteria; phylum Patescibacteriota; class Saccharimonadia; order Saccharimonadales; family Saccharimonadaceae; genus Saccharimonas. The sequence continues at coordinate 50,314 of CAUUSZ010000002.1, read as the reverse complement.
GGTCTTGGACCTCTGGTGGTGCTTCTGCTGCATTGGCATAGCCACCAAAGCCACCCCAGGTCTTGATGTCAAATTGGTACGCACCGTAGTAACCATTGCCAGTGTTGGAGGTGTAACCCCCTTCGCAGCTACGTAGCTTCGCTAGTGCCCCCGCAAAGTCACCACTAAAGGTAGTATCGACTGGCTTCTTCTTCGTCCCAACGATCTCCACCCGGTTGACTGGCTCTTGCGTCACCACACTGCTGAGCTGCTTGCGCGACTCTTCGCGGCCATTCTTCATAATAATCTCGTACGTCACGGCCTTCTTGCCTTTTTTGCCCTCGGTCTTGACTTCTTTTTTACCACGCTCGCGGTCGGCGTCCTTAATCTCCTCTGTCTTGAAGTCAACTTCTTCCTCTACCGTCACCGTCTGCTTGCCATTACGCCAGAGCTCTACCGTCATGCCAGCCGTCAGTGGTGCGCTCGCTGGCACCGAGAGGGTGTCATCAACGCCTAGAGTGATTTTCTTAGCCTTAAGCATTGCACCGACCGTCTTCTCCATCGTGTATGCCTGGATGGTCTTGCCATAAAATACGAGCGTAAAGGGCGTTGCGCGGCGGATTGTCATCACCTCTGCCGCCCCATCAGCAATGATATCGCGTGAGCGAGCCAGTACCGCTTGGTCTTCGTCGTGCAGTGGAATACCCGCCTGCTCTGCAATCTGCTTGCCTGTGCGATAAGCGGTAATAAGCTTCGTATCTGCCCCACCATCGCGAATCACCACTGGTCGCGCTCGATAGATATTTACTTCGTACGAGGCGCTCTCTAGTGGTGTATCAAGCTCGGGCTCGGTGCGGTCTTTGCTATCCAGCCGCACATTCGCCTCACGCAACGCATCACGCAAGGTAGTCGCCTTGGTGTAGAACCCGCGCTTGGCAGCGCCTTCGTGCAGCGTGATGATATGCTCGCCACTACCTGGCTGGCGCGACGCTGCATGGACAGACGGAATCCGCCACAGGCCAACACCAACCAGCGCAACCATACCAGCGACAGCAAGATTGCGTGGCGAGAGAAATTTCAAAAATGGAATAGACTGTATCATAATCTGCGTAGCAATGTACGCTACGATGTAGTATAGCAAAATGTGGGCAAAAAAGCTAGTGGATAGCCTGTAAAAACCTTCCTCAAAACTGTGCTATATCAGAGGTAAATATTCCGCTACTGCTTATGCTCAGCAACCAAACTTCGCACCACTGCCGCGTCATTCCACGGTTGGCGCTGGCCGTTGATGATACGGAATTGTTCATGGCCCATACCAGTGATGAGAATGGTATCACCCGCCTGAGCAATAGCGAGCGCCTGGGCAATAGCCTCACGCCGGTCGGCAATCTCCTTGGTGTGGCCTGCCCCACCCGCCTGGTGGATGCCGCGCAGGATTGCATGGCGAATGCCAGCTGGCTCTTCGTTATAACTCTCCTCGTCGGTAACGATGATTTGGTCAGCCAGGCGAGCAGCAATCTCACCCATGATGGGTCGCTTCGCTTTGTCGCGATCGCCCGTCGCGCCAAAGACCAAGATGATACGCTGCTTAGTAATAGCCCGTGCTGAGGTCAGTAGCTTCTCGAGTGCATCAGGAGTATGGGCATAATCGACTACCACATCGTATGGCGTATCCACCGGTACACGCTCGAAGCGCCCTGGCACACCAGTGAGGTTAGCTACGCCCCGAGCAATGTCCGCTGGTGCGACGCCCAGCAATTGGCAAGCAGCCGCTGCAGCTGTCATGTTGTAAATATTAAATATCCCCGGAAGATGTGTTGTCAGTGGTAGCTTTGTCGCGCCATCAAGAAGCACCGTTGCACTGCCGCCCACTTTGCGGGTCGCTGCCTGCGTAATCCGAGCTGTGGCAGCTGCATCTTGACCATAAGTAATCTTCTGCTCACGCGCCGTGTATTTATCAAAGAATGGAAACCATTCGTCATCACGGTTGAGCACAATAAAGCGCGGCTTCCGGGCAAAGAGTTTACCCTTGGCGGCGGCATAGCGTTCCATCGTCTTGTGGTAGTCGAGGTGGTCTTGGGTGAGGTTAGTCATGACTGCAACTTCAATTGGCACACCATCAAGCTTATGTTGATCAAGCGCGTGACTGGTAATTTCTAACACAACGAAGTCCACGTTGGCTCGCTTAGCCTCAGCAAAGAACTGCTGCATCCGCGCGGTAGAGCCAACTGTCGCATTGAGGTCGTTGAGCTGGCGCTGACCTGCCACCTCGATCAGTGCCGTGGAGAACATTGCTGTGTGGCGGCCACTGGCTTTAAGGATTTCATTGATATAGTTAACGGTAGTCGTTTTACCATTCGTGCCCGTCACGGCAATAACGCGCAGATGCTTAGCTGGGTTGCCATAGCGGGCCGCTACCAGGGCAATACGGCTCCGCCGATATGCTTCTTCGAGAGTGTGGATCATCGCTGCGGGCAAGAGGCGGCGCAGCTGCTTTACAAGTGTGTTTTTCATTTTTTTAGTATAGCATTTTTTGGTCGATGGCGGGTAGTTCTAGGGAGTAATTTTCTCAAGGCGAGCATATTGCACATTGAGCTTCTTGGTAGAGCCATTTGCAAAGCGCACACTCACTGCCATGCCATCGATATCGATCACCTCACCATCGCCAAACTGGAGCGACCGTACCATATCGCCAACCTCATATGGCATGACCTCATCCAACGCGTCATCGTACATTGGTGTAGCTGGTTCGGTATGCACCATCGACAGGCTCATGCCCATATCGTCGAGAAAGCGTGATGGGCTGTTGTAGCTGCGGCTACCAAATTGCAAGCGACTCTGCGCATAGCTCATATAGAGCTCCTGCCGAGCGCGCGTCATCCCGACATAACAGAGACGACGCTCCTCTTCGAGTGCGGCTGGCCCCTCCTCGAGTGCCCTGGCGCTAGGAAACAATCCATCCTCAAGCCCCACCATATACACCACTGGAAACTCCAGCCCCTTGGCGGCGTGGAGCGTCATAAGCGTCACGCTGTGCGCACCCGTCGCTTGGTCGGCCGAAGACATAAGCGCAACTTCCTCAAGAAAGTCTGACATGCTGGCAAAGGCCCGCGCGTCAGACAATAATGCACTGAGGTTAGCCTCGCGATCATCGGCCTGAGGCGAGCCATCGAGGATATAATTGCGGTAGCCCGTCTTAGTAATCACATCATCTATCAGTTGACTTGGATCAGCCGCAGCCTCGACCTGCGCTTGGAAGCCGCGCAACAACTGGCCCAGCTGCGTCAGGGTAGTCTGCGCCCGCTTCGTCAGTGTCGCTGCCTGGCTGGCATTAACCAGCGCACTAATGATATCGAGCCCACTAGTGCCCTGCCAGATGAGGAATTTCTCCAGGCTCGTTGCTCCAATCCCCCGCGTTGGTACATTAGCGATCCGGCTAAAACTCACGCGGTCATTTGGCTGGTAGATAAGGCGCAGATAGGCCAAGATATCCTTAATTTCCTTACGATCATAAAATCGCACTCCACCAACCAACTGGTACGGCACGCGGTGCTGATTAAACGCTCGCTCAAAGGCATAGCTCTGTGCATTGGTGCGGTACAAGACAGCAAAGTCGCTATAGTCGCGCTCACCTGTCGCCACCTGCGTAGCAATCTGGCTCGCAATAATATACGCCTCCTCTGCCTCATCATAGGCAGCTTGCACTTGCACTGGTGTGCCTGGGCCTGCTGCCGTCCAGAGGGTTTTGTCCGTCCGCTGCTGATTTTTATTAATTACATTGCCAGCGGCTTCGAGAATGGCGCCCGTCGAGCGATAATTTTGCTCCAGTTTCACCACCAGCGCCCCAGGGAAGTCGCGCTCAAAGTTAAGAATATTTGTAAAATCCGCGCCGCGCCAGCTATAGATCGACTGCCAGTCATCCCCTACCACACAGATATTGCGATGTGGGTTTACCAGTAGCTTGATGATCTGATACTGCGCAGCATTCGTGTCCTGATATTCGTCAACGAGAATATGCTTAAACTGCGTCTGGTAGCGCTGACGCACTGCCGAGTGGTCACGCAGGAGGCGTACCGTCTCGAGCAAGAGATCATCAAAATCGAGCGCACCTGCATCAGCCAGCAGCTGCTCATACAGCTGGTAGATCTCTGCCACTGCCTGCTGGAAGGGAAACCGCGCACTAGCCGCATAATCACTGGGCGAGAGGAGTTGATTCTTGGCTTTGCTAATTGCTGCACTGGCAGCACGCGGTTTAAGCCTGTCTGTACCAATGGAAAGCTGCTTCATCGCTTGTTTGATGAGCCCTTGACGGTCATCTTCGTCATAAATCACGAAATTTGGTGGAATGCTGATAGCCGCACCATCACGCCGCAAGATCCGCACACAAATACCATGGAATGTCCCCATCCACGGCATAAAGGAGCGAGGTGGTTGGTCGGGTGGCGGTGTGTGAGACGAGCTTGCTTGAGTAGGCCCAGCAATCTGCCAAAGACGCTGACGCATTTCGCGGGCTGCTTTATTGGTAAAGGTAACAGCCAAGACTTCATTCGGCCAAATGCCCTGCTTAGTCAGGAGGTAAGCGATGCGGTGTGTGAGTGTTTTTGTCTTGCCACTGCCCGCCCCTGCAAGAATTAGGACCGGGCCATCAGATGCGACCACTGCCGAACGCTGGGCGTCATTCAATCCATCGAGTATATCCATAGTAGCCTATTATACCGGATGCCGCCACACTGGCGCTAGCCAAAGAGCGTGTAATAGACCGCGCCAAGGCCAGCACCAAGCGCCAACAGCATGACAATCCACAGCAGCCAAATCCAGCCTGCAGCTTGTTCGGGACGGCGGCGCGACTTCTTTGGTGCGCGAGTAAATTCTTCAGCACTGTAGATTGGTGCAACGACATTGCCTTCGTTTTCCTCTTGGAGTGCTTGGTGGAGGGCGAGCGCAGTGTCGCCATTTTGGGTGGTGGCAGCCGCTTCTTCAATGGTATTGACATGTGCTTGGTCGTTTGCGGTTGGCTCATCATCCCACTCAGTCTCCACTGTCATTGGCTCGGCTTCGACTCGCTCTGCTTCGCCGTAGTAGTCGATATCCGGCTCACCAGGGCCAGGCACAGGCAGGCTCAGGTCAATCTCATCTTCTGCAAACTGCGGCCCTATCTCATCGGTCGATACCGCACGAGAATCAGCCTGCTCATCTGGGTAGAGCGACTGGTCAGCGCCATAGTGATCCTCTAGCTGGTACGTGGGCTCATCATCCGCCGTAGCAGTCTCTGGTGTATCTTGCTCGGGTAGTGGGTAGTGATCATCGGTCGGATAAAGTGATGGCGCATTCTCACTCGTATCTGTCAGCGCATCGATGAATTGCTCAGCTGATGCATGCTCATCATGCGGTGCAAAAAGATGCTGCGGTATAGATGGCTCGTTATTATCAGCCGGAGCTATGCCGAATGCACTAGATTCATCATGATACATCCCCATCGGAGTAGTATCGGCCAAAGTTGGCACATCACCCACCAGCGTATCAGCACCACCCAGTGGGCGCTTATCGACCTTGGTCTCGGCATCAGGTAAGAATGGCGTGTAGCTTAGCGGCTTTTCATCGCCAGGCTGGAGGTCAAGCGCATCTGCAGATGGCGCTCCATCAGGCGTTGCTACATCAGATGCTTTAGCTTCATCACTTGCCGAAGGGGTACTCGATGCTGCTCCTGCGTGATGCTGCGCTGGCTCATGCCCAGGTGCAGGGCGAATATCCATACCCACCACTGGTGCGCTATTTGTCAATGGCTCAACTACCGCACCCTGACGGCGCACCCGTGGGCGAGCCGTTTGGGTGGCTGCGGCAACTGGGGCTGCGCCACCCACGATATCCATAAAGCGACCACGCGGACGCTGTATAGCTGGAGCGGCTGCTTGATCATCACCTGGCTCAGTTGGTGTTGTCTCATCTGCAGTATGCACAGCTGACGCATCGGCAACCGATGACTCAGTCTGTTGGTCGACTGGCTGAGAAAGCTTGATTGGCACAACATTGGACGCACTCTTTGGCGTATCCTCTTCTTGCGGAGGTGTTGGTGCATCATTGGTGGATGTCTCAGGGCGAGCAGCAATAATCTGCTGCGCCTTAGCTACGACATCATCGGCCGGGGCAAACAGTGGTGTAGTGGGTGCGTAGGGTTGCTCTGCTTGACTATCGAGAGCATCTGACGCCTGCATTGCTGTCGTGCTTTGCACGATATCATTTGTATTCTCAGCAACATCAGTTGCATCAACAGCGTTCGTCTCCTCTTGCAAATCAGACAGCGGCGGGGTATCAACGTGTGGCTCAGGAGCTGCCCGGTGCTCATTATACGTACTGAGTAGTGGTAATGGGCGATCGACGCGAGCTTCTGGCATAGTGTCCTCAGCAAGCACCTTCTCTGGCTGTGACGATGGGCTGTCATTGTCCGCTCCCACATCAGGCATAGTGTGCTCAGCCGTCAACAATTCTGCAGAAGCGATATCGCCTGCCTGTGGTTGGGGTGGTACAGTGGTGGGCTCAACCCAGGAGCTACTCTCACTATCAAACGATTTATACTCGCTTGGCACACTCACATCAGCTGCTTGGGCCGCCGTCTGGCTATCGTCCACAGCACTCGTATTTTCTACCATTACCTCTGGCCACGCAGATGCAGTATGGTCTCCATCAAGGGCTTGCACATCTGGCGTATCATCCGGCTCATCGTATTGCAACTCGGGCCAAGCTGGCTCGTTGAGCGACTGGTTTAGTGGCTGCACTGTCTCAGTATCAGAAGTATTGCTACTGCTCAACACCGCTGACACATCTGTGTTTGCCGGTGTTTCTGGCGCATAGAGCAAGTGATCATCGCCAGCGTCATCAGTGCTGCTCGTGTTAGTTATACCATCAGGCTCATCCTGCGGTGCGGCAACTGGTGCATCATCAGCAGTATGCGTATCATCCGTTGGCTCTACTACCGTCTCCGCAGAGGGCAGCGACGTATCACTCTCCTCCTCTTTGGGCGGTGGAATGATGAGTGGTTGCGGAGCAAATGCATCATCGAGATCATCAACGACGGATGCTTGCGCTGGCTCAGTCTCATCATCTTGCGTGCGGTTCACCTCATTGAGGTGGCGGACAAGCGCTTCATCGTCGTCATCGTCATCACTCTCAGCGTCTTCGCCTGCAAATTGATACGGCATCGTTGGCGTCTCTGACTCAACTTGGTCAATCGTTGCTGGCGCTTCTTCCTCTGTAGCCACAGCAGGTGTTTCGTCACTCACTACTCCATCACTCTGGGCTGATAGCGCAGTGTTATCTGTCTCCGCTAGAGGAGCTGACACGTCTGAATTTGTTGTGGATAATACATCATCCACTGGCGTTACTGCTCGAGGCTCTGCAAAGAATGGCCGTGCCGCCGACCGGCCAAAGAACTGCGCTCGATCGGCATACGCATCGTCACTCTCATCATCATCATCACTCGCGGGAGTAATAATATCGTCAGGATCGACCGTCACAACTGCTGCGGGCCGGGGCTGCGAAGACACACTTTCTGTCGTCGGTACTGCTGGTGTTGCTGTACCTAACGGAGTCACCCGGGCTGAGTCTGTATCATCTGTATCAGTTTGCTCTGGCGTAGCAGGCATCGAAGCTGGTTCGCGCTCCGATGCAACGACCGACTCCGACAGTGCCCGGGCTCGGTCAATAACCGGCTCGGACTCAACTGGCTCATATGGCTCCCCTGCTAGCTCCGCTCCGTCCGCCTGCTGAGACAATGGCATAATTGTCACGCCACGGTGGCGAGCTGACGCACTATTTGTATCGGTATCAGAATTGGCGTCAGCGGTTGCAGTATCGTCATCGGTTTGCACCGTTTCGTCGGTACTATCAGCATCATCCTGAGGTGTTGGCGCGGGCGACTGCTTAGCTAACGCTGTATCATCTGATGAGTCCGCCTGCTGCGCAGCATCTTCCGAAGCATTGCTCTGAGCGGTTGACATGCTTGTATCCTGCGTGTCGTCATTCGTCTCAGGACGAGCCGAGGTGGCTGCTGACGCCGCTTGTTGGGACGATGCAGCTTGGGTGCTTGATGAGGCCGAATCTTTGCTTGGTGTGGCGGCTGGCGTTTCAGACGGCTTATCTGGCGTTGCTGGCAGCTGACCAGACTGGCGCATCAGGTCGTGCACCGCGCGGTCGAGTTCGTCGAAGTCTATATCTGGCATGAACGGTTTCCTTTGTTTGTTTTTATATAAGCGCTACAGTTTTTGTGTGGTGCACACCAGTCCACACCCTGATACAACGAATCGGAGCCTCGTATCGAGTTTTGGATACTACCCCAGTTGTTGATCAATCGTATGCCCACAATGTATCGCTTATGTTGTTTTCTCTAGTGTAGCTTATTTGACATTGTGGTGCAACTCACCTTGCTCATTTGGTGCGAAGTATCGATACGATGACTAGCATACCCATACCATCGTGTTGCACTCTAGGCAATAGTTTACCTCTGGTCGAGTGGCTGATATTTTTGCAAAAGACACTCATCCTGTATGATGTTATTTTTACACTACTTTTTTTATATTCGATGTGTCATACACAACGCTACAGTATGCGAAGTAAAAACAAAATAGACAAATTACCCTACTTTCACCAACAAAAGCACCCACCGTAGTGATAGATGGGTGCTTCTATGGGGTGTTCTAGTAAGCCTAGCGCTCGAAGGTGCGGACGCTTAGTGTATCTGTCCCACCAGTTGCGCCAGGTTGGCGACCACTGATAATAACAGCAGTAACCGATGAGACATCGCCAAAGGCACCTTTGCTGAGTAGCTCGCGAGTGAGGTCGCTCCCAAGCTGCTGGCTATCGGGCCGGACGAAACTGCGCGTTGCATACGACAGTGCAAGCTGCTGTGCCACACGGGCATTTGGCGCTACAGCAACGATTGGCAGCTCTGGGCGGCAAGCAGCAATACGTGCGGCAGTCGCACCCGAGCGTGTCTCGGCGACGATCACTGTTGCATCAACTTTGTGAGCAACATCAACGGCAGCATGAGCAATCGCATTGAGCCGACGGTTGGTGCGACCCTCCTTGATGGGCATGTCATTCATAGGCCAGCGCGACTGAGTGTAGCGCACGGTGTCGGCCATCATCTTAACAGCCTCAACTGGGTAGTCACCATTGGCTGTCTCGTCAGAGAGCATCACAACATCTGTTCCGAGGATGGCAGCCGTTGCAACGTCACTTACCTCAGCCCGGGTTGGTTCGGGGTTATCGACCATGCTGGCTAGCATTTGCGTTGCAACAATCGAGAGCTTGCCATACTTGCGGCAGAGACGGATGATTTCGCGCTCGACGATTGGCACGATCTCTGGGCTCGTTTCGACCGCGAGGTCACCACGAGCAACCATCACACCATCAGCCGCCTTGACGATTTCCTTGAGTGTTTCTGGCTCGATAGCCGCCTTGGTCTCGACCTTGGCAATGATCTGCGCAGTCGAGCCATGGCTCAGCAAAATCTGGCGTAGGTTGTTGATATCCTCTGCACTCTGGATAAAGCTCAGTGCTACGAAGTCAATGTCTTTGTCTGCCCCGAACTCGACATCGGCCAGGTCCTTGGGTGTGAGGATGTCACCACCAAAGTCGGTGTCGGGCAGGTTGAGCCCCTTGCGACTCATCAAGAAGCCATCATTACTCAGGCGCACCTTAATAGCAGTGTCGCTAACGCGCTCGGTCATCTCACCGCGCAATTTACCATCGAAGAGGTAGACAGGCTCACCCACCTTAACCTTGTCGGCAAGGTTGTACTGAATAGGTAAACGGTTACTACCATCGTGCTCCTCCACCGCATGGTCAAGGATGATTTCATCGCCTGCCGCAATGTCAAAGTGATTATCCTTGAGTACGCCGAGGCGAATCTTTGGCCCTTGCAAGTCTTGCAAAATCGCGACAGTGCGACCAACAGTAGCGCTTGCCTTGCGAATCCACGCAATCTGATCAAGTCGCTCTTCGTACGAGCCGTGGCTAAAGTTGAGGCGAAAGCCATTGGCACCCGCCCGAATCAAAGCTTCTATTTTCTCTGGTGTGTTGGTGGCTGGCCCCAGAGTAGCCAGTATCTTTGTACGTTTTGTAGAATTATTCATTGCGTACATATTATAGCAGCATAATGCCAAATAGTGAAACACAAGCAATATCACTTATATGAGCATATATAAACGATAAAACGAGAATTTCGGCCAATTTTACCCCTTTCATTACCCTCTCAAGCATACCAATAGTCACTCTTTACTCATATTTGCCCCACATCAGAGCTCAAAAATAAACTAGAGTAGCCTATTCTCATACACCGTTTGCAAAAATGGCGTGGAAAGTAGGATAAGCAAAAAAAGCGGAGACTATGGTATTTACCTATCAATCATTTGACAGCACTATGTAATCACAGTATGCTAGGCTATAACATCACTTTACTATAAGGAGCCTGACACTATGACACCATCCCTCTTACATCTCGCATTGGCACTCGACTGCTTTGGCGGTATTCTCTATCTCTTGTTTGCGCCGCGCATACCACGAGCTTTCTTGCCGTGGCTGACGGCAGGAATCGTTGTGCTTCATCTTGTGGTAGCTGGTATATTGTACTGGCTGGGGCAAGACGGTGAGCTCCTCGTCCTACCTATGGCATTGTATGCTGTAGCACCAATTGTCCGGCGCTACCAGGGCAAGTAGGATTATCTATCTCTCTCGCAAAAGAGCTTCTCAGAGACGAGACTATTAGTGGACATATAGCAATACCGCAGCGTCATCTACTGCGGTATCTTGCTAGCAAAAAAGGGAATAACGCTAAGCTTGGCTTAGAATAAAGCGCTTTCTCTCCGAGAGAAACGCAAACATAATGGCTCGCTCATGAGCAAAAGAGGAGGAATGATCACCCATCGCGCCTATCCACCTTGGTGGAGACCTCTGGCAAATCCGTTGCCAACTGGCGATAGCGCCCACGGCTGATCGCTGCACCAGTAGCCTAACCCATAGCTACCTCTGTGCTAACATGTGTTCGAAGTACCTTATCAGTACCCCCTACGACAGTGTAGCACTATATCGAACAATTAGCAAACGTTTGTTTCATTTTTTGGGATATTTTGTTCGAGATTGTTGCCAAATGTTATATATTGCAATTACACTGTGTATTACGCTACTCATTGCCTGAAACTATAGCCATCATCTCACGCACTTCCTGACTTACGGTAGAATATGACATATAAATACACCCGAGTTTCTCATAAAAATTACGAGTACGTATATTCGTTGTGCCGTTATCAATTATATGTGACAGCACTCTTGCGCGATGCCTGTCGGCGCATCATCCACACGCACAGCCCCACTCCTACCAGTGCCGCTATACTATCGATCATGACATCGCGCAGTTCACCACTGCGCCCTGGTACGAAGAGCTGATGAATCTCGTCTGTCACTGCATAGAGACTGCAGCTGAGCAAGGCAAAGCTCGCCACAGTGCGCGTTCGCCAGCGGCGTATAGTGATACGCAGTGCACGATACATCAATATACCAAGGATAAAATAAGCAATAATATGAGCACTCTTGCGCACAAGAAACGTTAAGAGAGCCGTGCTCACCCCTGGCATAGCCTGCTGCAAATGCCCAACAATCACCCCGCTCTGCCCGCTAGAGACAGCGGCAGGTTGATTGGAGAGGATGAAGATAACTAAGGCCCAGCCACAAACAATCACGTAATTAAGTATAGTGATTGTTTTCTGCTTTCTACTTATCATATAGCATATATTATTTATGATGGAGCATCTTGTCTAGGTTTTTGCGAAAGTATTTTTTGACGGGCATCTTTGCGAAGAGATCCTTTGTGCAAACAATACCGACGAGCATCGCAACCACACAGGCTACTATAGATACGATCTTTGGCACATGAGTATAGTAGATAATCCCCCCGGCTATTAATACAGCTCCAGAGCATATAATACTTTGCGCACGATAGCGCACCTTAACATAGCGCTGGACATGAATATGCCGTATCACTGCCATACAGGCAAAGGCAACAGCAGTCGAGAGTGCCGAGGCATACACACCAATAACGCCTACCAAAGCAAGATTAACGACAATATTGATCACTGCAGCTGCAAGGGAGCTATTGGCAACCTCTTTTGTTTTTTTCTTAGCAATGTATATCGCAGAGTAATTGCCAAGGATCGCCTGGAAAAAAGCCCCTATCGCCAAAATGGGTATTAAGCCATGCGCATCCGCATACTCTGCGCCAACGATTCGTGAATAAAATATATCTATCACTAACACATACACCACAGTTGCAAATGAGTATAGCCGCAAGCACATGTCGGACACCTTCGAAAAGAATGCATCTCTATCTCGCGAAGTAATATGAAGAGAGGCAGATTCGCTCCAACTCATACTAAATATGCCAAATAGTATGCTTGGGACAAATGCAAATTTATTCGCAATCGCATACATACCATTTGCGGCTGCACCAATAAACATCGAAATAATAGTCCTGTCCGAGACATTGAGCACCCACCATGCGATATTATTTGGCAAAAGTGGAATAGCATATCGCAGCATATCCGAACGCAATGATTGGTGCGTCTCGCCGTGCAGCAGGCGAATCTGTTTCTTGCGCCGAATAATCACTAATAGGTAGCATGTGCCTACTAAATTCGCGAGCACCAACGATATCATCAAGCTAAAGGCAGGTAGTCGCATAACCGCAACAAAGACAAAGGAGCATAGTGTACTCACGACACCAATGAGTATGCTCGCGATAGAAAAATGCTTTGCATCACCAACTCCTCGCGTAAATTGCAGTAGCACCGCAGATACGATAGAGAGAACAATATTGAGACACACAAGAATCAAATACGGGATAGCAACAAACAGCGATACAATAGCCAACAGAGCGATGGCTACCCCTGTGATAGGTAACACTATTTTGAATATCGTCGATAGGATGCTACTAAGTCTGTCCGCATCGTTGCGCGAATCGATCGCAAACCGAAATGCTGCAAATTCCAGCTGCACCGACAAGATTGGCGCAAACAAAGCAATATACGTCAAGATAAGGTCAACCTGCCCATAGTCACTCGCGGACAAATAAAATGTATACAGAGGAACAAGCAAGAACGCTACGGCCTGCGTCGTGATCTTGCTAATAGTGAGGAGGGCGGTGTTTTTTATTAGCTCGGCAGATCTGCTCATATGTTTTTTACCGCCTTGTCAAGAAACTCAAATGATTGCTGACGCCTCTTGGCAAGGTTTTTTTCGTAGGCTGTATAATCAACGGCAGATCGTAAATTCTTTTCTGTATCATCTTCTGGCAGAAGTCGATCTGACAATGCAAGACTATCCACGAGCGAAAGAATACGATCGTCTTTGTCATAATTCATTCCTTTATTGTACAAGATCCAGAAATTCTTTCTATACTGGGCACAAAATATCACACCATGGAAAGACGCCGTAAAGACATATTTGGCATGACGTATATACCATAAGTATTTCCCTGGGTTCTCATCTTTTGGTAGCATATAACCCTTTGCTGCCCCTTTCATTTTGAGCCACGTATCAGGCTGCCATATAACGATCTTGAGCCCTTCTTCTCGTGCGAGTTGCTGTATCCGTTGTTCAAACTTACGCGACACACTCACTGCGTAAATAAAGATATAGTCCTTCTTAATATACTCTGTGGGTGACTCTTCTCCATCGCGATAATCGCCCCTATCAATGAGTAGCGTTGGGTCGAGTACCACAGTGCTCTTGATTGCAAAATCTTCGGCTAGCCATTTTTGGCCATTTGGCTCTCTGACCGAGATATGATCAAAATCTCGTATCATGTCGCGAATGACTTCGGGGTGATTAGTATTGCTACTTACTCGCCGTGCGCCAAATGAGGCCGCGTATGATATCTTTGGCTTCTTTTTTTCAACAAAATTCAAGAAATAGGCAGGGTCATAATCATCGATCATTATATTCCACACCTGGTCACTCCCCGCAATGTACGCATCATACGCAAAGTGAGCCTCTTGCAATTCTTTATTAGTGACAAATGCGCGGTCAGACAACCTAAGGTACTTCTTTATATACGCATCGTAGCTTATCTGATTCTTCTTGAGCCGGTTGTAGATAAATGCCCGCCCGACATTGCGCAGCATACCTTTTACACTATTATCTCCACTAAAGACCGAGTAAAGCTTTTGCTGGCCAGGGCTCGAGAAGTCGATGAATTCGGGCGCAATGCCATACCGCGTCTGCAAGACTTTTTGCAGCGCGTATGCTTGCATAATAGACCCACAATTATGCGAACGATGAAAGGTGATGATGCCGACTTTTTTCATAAGAATATCCTCGTCTTTTAGATTTTTATCAATTTTCTAATTACAATAAACCCAAGGTTGATACCAAGACAAATAATCAGTGCCGCCCGTATTCGACCACTGTGCTTGACGTCTCGACTCAATAGTGTGCCCCACTTGAGCCGCCGGACGGTACGTTTGATTTCGTCAAATTCTCTTGGGAATTTTTTGCGGCTTGCATACATCAATGCACCGTATGATGCCGAGGCGACAAATAGGTTATTGTCCATTGCCTGGACGAGTTTCTTTGGTGGATTGTGGAGTGCTCTGCCTGTCTTTTGCATATTCTCAATCGCTTGGTAGTGCCGAATGTTAAATTCCTGATGAACGGCGCTTGTCGGGTTAGCTCGATAATAATAGAGTCTGCGATTGTCAACCGCAATACAGCGCGCCGATATAATCGCGCGGGCCAAGAAGTCGAAGTCCTCCCCTATCGCCATCTGAGAATCAAACCGGATATTATTACGCTTGATGATATCGGTTTTGTACAATTGGCAGCCATTGTTACCCTTCTCGAGCCGTCCATTGTACAGCGCGGTCAATGCCTCGGTGCGAGTAAAGACCGACGCCGACGCAGCAACTGGGATAGTCGCATCCAAGAAATCCTGCCGCTCTGCATCGCCAAGCAGGTGCTTTGGTGTGCTCACTATGTCAGCATCCGTCGCCTGTGCATCAGCCAGGAGATTCTCAATATAGGTTGGGTGGATTGAATCATCTGCATCAACGAAGGTGACGTAACTCCCCTGCATTCGCTCAATACCTTCGTTGCGGGCCGAGCTCACGCCGCCATTTGGCTTATCAACAACGACAATCCTCTGGTCTTTCCGGGCAAGATCATGAGCAATATCAAGCGATCTATCTGATGAGCCATCATTGACGATGATAATCTCTAGCGCCCGATGCGTTTGGGCAATAATACTCTCAATGCATTGGCTGAGGTAGTGCTCCATATTATAGACAGGTACGACAATGCTAACGAGCGTTTTGCTGCTCATACAAAGCTCCTTTCTGAAACAGTGAGACCATGAGAATCGGCAAGATGAAGTTCTTTGCTGCAATATCGAAGAAGGCTTCTGCAAATCCATATAGGATGATGAATAAGAATAGAATATACAGCTTCGTTGAGCGTTCTCGCCGCATTCCCTGCCAAAAGACGAAGGCAAATATAATAAAGCCAATGATACCATAGCGAGCATATATATACACCGGGAAGTTATCGACCGGAGGCGTCCCGTACTGGGCCTTATTGTACACCTCATCTGATCCAAATACCGACGGAGTGTACTCTGATTGCAGATATTGGTCAATCAACTTGGGCCTGCCAGACATAACCCTATTTGCTAGATCATTATCGACGAGCACTACCGCACCAATGCACGACACAAGAAGGCCAAGAATAAACAAATATGGTGCTATGGTGCTTTTTTTGCGCTCACCATGCTTGTGAAGTAGCAGCCTATAGGCTGGAATAAAGGCAAGGCTCAGCAAGAGGCCCATGCGACTACCAGTCAGAATACCAACAGCAATACAAGCAACCAGCGCAACACCCGTAAACATACGGCTCGCGCCATAGAGGTACATACCGCTTAGTAGTATTGGGAAGAATGACAACGACGCTTGGTTTGGCCCATCAAACCCAAGCGAGTATTTTGCAAATCCATACCGCTGCGATTCATTACCATCAAACCCAACATACACCATGGGCAGCACCCCCAAGAGCGCCAAAGCAACCACGAGTAGATAAAACCCCACCGAGGTGTAGAAAAATACTTTGATAAACTCATCTCTCTTGAGGATCAAAAGCGTGCTCGAAGTTAGTGCGAGCCATGCGACATTTGGCCACTGGAAAATAACTGATATCCCAAGCACCGCAATATAAAAGAGAAGATATTTGCAATGCCACCTGGTAAGCTTGTTTGTTATGGCAAAACCTACCAGAATAATCCCCGATAGAACAATGCCAATTATAAGCACTAGAGGCAGCCATGCCGTCAACTGTGGTGATACCACGTAGAGGTAATAGTACGTGATCATCACAAACACGAGCGTGGTCGCGAGTATCTTTTTCAAATTTAGCTTTTGTAGTGTGCTCATAAGTTTTTTATTCTTCTCCCAGCTTCTCGAGGAGCCCTCTATAATAATTATATAATGTCATATCTTTGGCGGCTCTTTGGCTTGCTTTGCTCATGGCTTGCAATGTGTCATCCTCTCTGAGAAGTTTTTCTATATTTTTTGCTATAGACTGCTCAAGGGTCTCGTCTGTATCAAGGAGAATAGCTGCTCTGTCTGACGCATATTCTGGTATGCCACCTCTGTTTGTTGTGATCATCGGCAGGCCTGCTGTAATCGATTCTATAACCGTTAGCGGCGCAGCATCATTACACACCGACGGCAACACGGCAAAGTCACACCCGCGGTAGAGTAGCGGCATGTTGTCATAATCGATATATCCGGTAAATGTCACGTGCTCCCGATGCGCTTCAGTAAGGTCGCGCAGCTCCTTCAAAAATGGGTTTTTGATATCAGTCCCAAAGAACGAGCTACCAACCACAAGCAACTGGTAATTTTGTTCTTTCACCCGATCAAGCGCTCGTAGCAACACATCAATCCCCTTCTCCGGAGTCAGTCTACCGCTGAATAATACGATCTTTTTTGAAGCATCGATGGCATATTGTTGATGCAGTAGCTTCGATGCGCGCTTTCTCGTCATTGCAGTAAACCGGGTATTGTCAACTGCATTCTTGAGCACAGATACGTTTTGTAGTGGGCCGCTGCGTTCATTACTTTGCGCCGATTTAGCGATCAAGCTATCTTTGATGAACTTGCTCACAACGATAATTTTTGCACCCGCTAGATACTTATATGTCTTATAAAAGTTAGTTATTTCATTATGAATATGCACATAGACTCTGCCTTTGTATCGTTCCTGATTTTTGTGCCACCGTAGGATGTGCGTCTGGATGATTGCATTCTCAAACAGTATTTTACGATGGTTTTTGCGAGCAATATACTTTGATACCTTCCTCAAAAAATATAGCCGCTGCAGGATTGCTCGCAAAGACGCGCTCTTATTTGTATCAACAAGTCGCTGGAAGATACTGTAGAGTATAGAGTCCGCTGCTCTGATAACCCATGGGGTGTGTATAAAGACAAAGTCTGTATGTGTGTACGCCTGAGCCTTTTCTATAGCATCTGGTGTTGCGGTGCTATATACCGTGAGGTGAGGGCCGCCTTGCCGCTCATTCTCATCAATAAAATTCTGCACCAGATTCTCTACTGCACCCCCCATCACCGAAGGCACTGGCAAGAGGCCAGTCGTTATGATCGCTATAGTTCCTTCTTGGTTCATCGAGCAGCCTCTCCCTCGTATTCATACAGTTGGCGCATATTCTTCATAATATTTGGTGTCGTGTATCGCGATAGTGCGGATTGGATTGCGTCTTTCTCGCGGTGCAAGGAGCGGTGCTTTTTGTGGCGCTGGACAGCCGCACGGAATGTCTGCATATCACGCGCTGGCGTAGCACCCACCAACGAGAGGAGCTCAGCAACCCCTCGGCATTCCAGGGCGACAATTGGCATACGTCCCATCATCGCCTCAAGAATATTAACGGGCAACCCCTCTTGCTTTGACGTAGAAACGTATAGATCCGACGCCTGGAGTAACTCTGGTATATCCTTTCTATACCCTAGGAAATGGACTTGACTCTGTATACCATAGCGAACAGACTGCTTGTGGATCTTCCCTTGCATACTGTCTGCACCAACCAGCAAAAGATGCATTGACGCGTCCTGCTGCAAGGTTGTCTTGAGCGCACTGAGCAGCCAAGACTGGTTCTTTCTTTTTGACAGCTCAGCGACATAGATTATTACAAAATCATTCGGCTTAATACCCAGCTCAGCACGTATTGCGCGCCGTAAGTCCTTATTGATTGTGATATCAAATCGCTTTGGGTCCACCCCCACCCCCGGCACATACACCACACTGGTAGCAAAATGGCGGTTAGCTCGGGCATAGTCCTCGGCATTAATTGTAATGAGGACGTCAGTGTAGTGCGCCATCAGGCGCTCAATGGGATAGTACACCAGCCAGTTAAGTAGTGGCGCACCCGTAAAGAAGTGAAAGCCGTGAGCAGTGTAGATCACCCGTGTGCCGCGCTGCCGAGCCTGCCGAGCCGCAAGACGCGTCACGACCCCCCCTACTGGTGTATGAGTGTGGATGAGGTCGTACTGCTCGTGGTCGATAATCTCCTTGAGCTGGCGATAGGCCCGGACATTACTCAGTGTGAAGGGGCTACGCGTAAATGGTACGACAAACTGCTTGTCGCAATCCTCAATCTGTTCCTCGCCCATCGAGGCATAATGTACCTCATACCCCTGTTCGCGCAGCATCCGCATGAAGGGCCGATTGAACTTCTGGAAGTTGGCGGTGTGTGAGGTGAACAAGACTTTTTTCTTATTCGAGGGCATTATCGACTCCCGTGACTGTCCGTTCACTTCCCTCTGTGTGGCCACTCATCATCAATACTGCTCCAATGGTTTTTATCATGATCTTAACATCGGTCAGAAAGCTCAGCTGCTGCACATACTCACCGTCCATCTCGGCTTTGCGCTGGTCATCTAGGTCGTCGCGGCCATTTACCTGCGCCCAGCCAGTGATGCCTGGCTTGACGGAATTAGCCTGGTATTTTTGGCGCAGGTTAATCAGCTTTTTCTCTGTCTTAATAACGGGCCGCGGCCCAACGATGCTCATCTCGCCTTTGATGACGTTGAGCAGCTGTGGTAGTTCGTCGATAGATAGCTTGCGCAGCACCCCACCGAGTGGTGTAATATAGCTATCTGCGTTGGTAAAACTATTGGTTGGCATATTCTTTGGTGCTTTCGTAGACATAGTGCGGAATTTATAAACTGTAAATAGCTGCTTATCTTTGCCGAAGCGCTTCTGGCGGAACAAGGCCGGCCCTTTCGATGTGAGGCGGATTGCCGCTGCAACCAGCAGCATTGGCAGCCCTAGAATCACTAGCGCAGCCAGCGCAATGCTCACATCTTCGATGCGTTTTCCGTATTCCCGATACATGGTATACCCCCTTGTTACCCTGTGTTGTTATCGTGCCGCGTACCCGTGCGGCTGTATGCTTCAGCAAAATAAGTTCTGTGCAGGTAGTGCTAGCGCTTAGTCTTGGTCGCTGCAGATGTAGCTGCGACAGCTGCTTCAGCCACGCGCTGCGACTGCGCATAGTCGTAGGCAAAGAACAATCCTACGATGGCAAGCAGCAGTACTCCACCGCCACCAAGTGCCATTGCCTGCCACAGCCCCATGCTTGCTGGTGCACTTGGTGTATTGACAGCATCGACTGTTTTGATGCTAACTTTGGTCTTGCCATACAATGCTTTCGTTTGCTTTTCAAACTCGGTAATCGCCTGTTTGAGCAAGGTTTCGCTCATCTTGGGCTCACCAGCATTCATCGAGACAGTGATGATATCGGTGTTCTTTACGTGCTTGGCAGTCGTGTTGGCCAGCAGTGTCTCGTAGCTCCCCTTGTACTGGGCACGGTCGATTACCGGATCGAGCACCCGCCGCGAGGTAAAGAGCGTGGTGTAGTTGGTAAGTGTAATGGTGTTTTGACCTTGCTCTACCCCTGTTAGCAGCAACGTTGCGGAGCTTTTATACTGCGGCTGTTGGATTGACAGCGCATAGGCCGCACCAAGCCCAATACCAACGAGAATGGCAACAATCATCACCGGCCACTTCCGTGCATAATATCGTATTAGTTGGTAAAAGTTGATTGTTTCCACAATGCCCCCTGTGTGTTATGTTCTCATATTGTTTGTCCCACCTATGTTCGACTATAGCATACATTTTGCCGAGCTCCAAGCATATCTTGCAACATATGGCGATCATACATTTATAGAACAGAGGTTATACCATAAATTGTTGTGGAAAATTCAGCAGATTTGCGTGCTGCAAAGGTGCTACAATAAATTAATAAAGCATGCTTATACGCAATTCTAAGAATATAAAGAATCGCTAGAAAGGATAAAAATGACTCTCAATACTATTTTCCCTGCCATCTATACTATCGAACCAATCGACCTTCCTTCATCTGGTGTTGATTATGAGATTGGACCAACAGGCCTAGACTATATGACGCCATACCGAATCACGGTCGACGAAACACTAAGCTATACGCTTGGTATACATTCTAGTGATACATCGTCTGGTCTTGTTACTGACATAATTACAGCTCCCAACCCATGGCAGTTGTGCATCATTAAGCAAGGAGATCTCTATGTTTGCGATGTACGATATCCTCAGTCGTTTGCAAAAATAGATGAACTATATGATGGTATTATCGCTATAAAGCCAATCGTTGACCAGAGTATTATTCTATTCATTACTCACATAGGCATGCTTGCGCTTGACTCTACTGGCGTGCGCTGGAAAACAGAGCGAATCGCTCTTGACGGCATTACTGTTGAGGGTATCACTGGTAACTGGGTCAACTGCAGACCTCAATCGGAGATGGAATACGGTACGTTTGATGTCAATCTGCTGACTGGTGAAATACGACGTAGCGAAGATAATAAGCGTGTACTGCGTCTGCTATAGCCCTTCTGCTCTACTCCCCACTCTCTCCACCCTGATACTCGCTCAGTGTCACGCGCACGACGCGCTCTTTGCCGTCACGGAGGATGGTGAGGGCTACGACATCGCCAGGCTGGTATTCGCCAATCAAACTCGAGACATCGCCTTGCTTACCCACGACGAGGCTATTGATCTTGGTAATGACATCCTTCTCGCGGAGGCCAGCTTTATCAGCTGGGCTACCTGCTACAATCGCGCTTTTGTCGCCACTTGTCATCACATACGCACCTTCCTTCGCCGAAGTACCAACCTGCTTAGCAATATCTGGCGTGAGCATCACATAGCGCGCCCCAAGGTAGGCCCGGCGCACTCCCTTGCCCGCCAAGACCGACTTGAGCGTCCCCTTCATCGCATTGACGGGGATGGCAAAGCTAATGCCCTGAGCGTTTGTTGCCACTGCTACATTGATGCCAATCACCTGCCCCGAGCGGTTGAGCAACGGCCCACCAGAATTGCCAGAATTCACGGCAGCATCGGTTTGGATGAGATCAGTCAGGCTTTCCGTTCGCTGGGTGCTATTGCCCGATGTAGCGGCTGTCACAGGCCGCCCTTTGCCAGAGATGATACCGCTGGTGACGGTGTTTTGGTAGCGGCCCAGTGCGTTGCCGATTGCCACAACCGACTGGCCCACCCGCACTGTTGCTGAATCACCGAGCGACAGTGGCGTGAGCACTGTGTTACCCACCTCAAGTTTGAGATAGGCAATATCATTAAGCGGGTCCTCACCCACCACTCGAACGTCATCATAGCGCGTGCCGTCCGAAGCAATGACGCGGATAGAGCTCGCCTTAGACACAACGTGCTTGTTCGTGACGATGTAACCATCTTTGCTGACAATAATGCCCGTACCCGCCGCCGCTGATTGGCGAGTGGTCGTGCGGAGCGATGATGATTCTTCGATATTGGTGATGATAGACACGACGCTCTTTGATGCTTTGTCGGCTACATTAGCTACTGCAGATTCATCGGCGGTGGGAGCAAGGTTACCATCGGTGCTAACCTGGTCGCGCTCAGTAACGGTTGCATTGCGGTCAATTGTTCGCAAATAAACCCACATCGCCATCGCCACGACGAAAACGAGGGCAAGCGCACCCGCTGCAATAATAGACATGATTTTTGATTGACGCATAGCACGCGCTGCCCGCTGGTCTTGCGCTGTCATCTGCGGTTGTTGATTCATAACCTCTTTTCCCCTTACCCTTTTTCTCACTTGCCTCGGCTACGCAAGGCCAGTGGCGCTCAGGCTGTTAAACAACAGCAAAAGCGTCAGCACAAGCCCAACCGCCAATGTCGATGGCAAGACAATATCTGCCCCGCGCACCACACCATGCTGATAGTAGCTATTATAGGCACGCTCACACACAAAGCCAAAGAGCACCAAAAAGAGCGGCAGCTGCGCAAGCTTGATCGCCCCCAGACCAGAGATAGTATAGGCAAACATCCAGTGGTAGCTCACCCAGCCAAGCTCTGCAAAGATCGTTGCGGTAATCAGCGCGTAGGTACGTGTGAGTGGTTCCTCATAGCTACCAAGAATATGCCGCGCAGCACAGTACCCCAGCACCCACAGCGGTAG
The DNA here is from genome assembly GCA_963548065.1 of uncultured Candidatus Saccharibacteria bacterium. GTDB lineage: Bacteria > Patescibacteriota > Saccharimonadia > Saccharimonadales > Saccharimonadaceae > Saccharimonas. The sequence continues at coordinate 27,747 of CAUUSZ010000002.1, read as the reverse complement.
CACCACTAGAGCGGCATCCCACCGGTAGGAACTCATAGCAAGGGCAGTCGCCCCAACAAAGACACCAACACCCGCCTGAATAGCCACCGAACGGCGATCTGATCGTGGCTTAAGCACTACGAGCCACAACGCATGCAGCACTGCCAAGATAACCTGTAGCCAGATCACTCCACTCGCAGCATACATCAGCATCACGACGCTAATGCCTACCGTGAGGTCGATCATATTTGCCACAATATTGGCAAGCCAAAAGCGTGGCCGCACCGCAAGCGCCCGCCACTTACTGGCAATCACCAGTGCCAACGCCAGCCAAGGCGACTGCACCTCTAGGACGATCAAAAACAGCAGCGTCGCGAGGCCAAGATTGAGCGCCACATAAACGACCTCACTCACCCGAGACTGACGATGTGTACCATGCAAAAAATCCATTGCCTTTTATTATACCATTTTGGGCGAAAAAATAAGAGCCCGAGCGAGAATAATTCCACCTTCTCGATTCTACTCTCTGTGCTGATTGTGTTAGTTTTGAGTTTACATTGCTGCGCCTAAGTTGCAGAACCTCACCATAAGACCACACGCCGCTTCTCTCGCATTTCCTCCGGTGGAGCGCGAAATTGATTGTAATAAATGTGCTTTTTAGGTAAGTACAAGAGAGTTGATGCTCGAGGAGTGCTAGTTTTTGTTGCGATTTATCAGAAGGAAGGTGAAACAAATACTGAGAGAAGAATTATGAAATTCAGGCAGTATTGGCTTTGTTTGACTCAACCATACTATACGTTCTATACTTACTATATATGACAAGCAAACTTCATTTTCGCAACACCAAGCAACACTGGGTGGCAGCCGCCGTCCTCGCACCTCTCCTTCTTATTACTGTACCGGTGACTGCCTTTATATTGGCTGGCTATATTGGCAGCGAGATGCCGCTGCGCTTCCCATCAGGTTCGTACAAAGAGGTGTTGAATGTACGGCAAGTGACCGATCGCAAGCTATTCGATGCAGTCGCTCAGTGCTTTGCTGGCCGCGGGTTGCCACATCGCATCATAAAGAACTCATCAATCCAGGTTCAGGAATCACTCTTTCGTACCAGCATCATGCGCTGCTATGACGAACTCAGCGATGCAAAGCTCTCCACCCAGGATCCTGAGTGGATGAAGACGCAACAGTTTTGGCATGGACGATAGATACTTGATAGAGATATTTCGTATCTCGCAGCTTAGCTACACAACTAACTCGTCGTAGGTAAAGCTAAGGCTGGGTAATGCAGGAGTGGTGCGAGCACCACCACTGCACACTCACTAATCACTAATTGCCGACGAAGTACCCGTCGTGGACTGGCCAACCACGACAACGAACTGCGTGTGGCTGCCAGTAGCTACCGGTGGTGTGCCAGTAGTAGCCTGAGCATGGTAGATCGACTCTAGCTTGGCCTTTGTGTTCGGCGCACTAGCTCTCCCAGCTACTTGGTAGATCTTGTTACTCCCTGCGCTGCCGCTGTGTGGAGCGTTGTCGATGCTATCAATAACCATGCCAAGCTTCTCTAGCTTATCTGCCTCGCGCTTAGCCACCCCTGATGCACCTGATGCATTGAGGACAACAACATGGGCCGACTCTTTAGACACCCCTGTGGCATTGAGTGTCTTGTTGATGTATGCTTGGATCTGACTATAATCGTATGTGCCAGCTGCGGGTACGACCGAGCTAATACCACCAACCGTCTGCGCCACCACTAGGTCACCAACGGTTGTGTTTAGTAGGCTCACACTCTTAATAGCATCACTCTTGATATTTTGCCCCAGCGACATAAGTGTGCGGATCTCACTTGTCTCGAAGTTAGTCCGGAGGTTCTTACCCAGCGCATCAATGATCCCCGTCACCGCACCAAAGTTCGCCAGGGTGCCGGCACTCGTTGCCTTTTCTTTGATAGCCACGAGCACCTTCTGTTGGTTCTTCTCACGGTCGAAGTTAGACTGCTCAAAGCCGTAGGATATGCCCGAAGCACCGCGCGCCTGCGCCAGGTAGAGTGCGTGCTCGGCATCGAGATTGACTGGCCCATTGGGGTAGTCGATGAAGTGACCATTCGGCGGACAATTCTTGACCATCGTGGCATGGCTCGCGCGAGGGTTTCCACCCCGACACTTCCAGTCGAAGTTACCGTCCATCTGGCCACGGGGGTCACGGCTCTCGATCGTCACTTTGATGCCACCCAGTGCCGAGACCAGGTCGCGCAGCACGGTGTAGTTGACGTGCACACTGTATTGCAAGTCCAGCCCCACGATATTGCCAAAGAACTTGCGCGAAGCCGCTTGGCGCTCATCCTCTGCCTCGGTGCTCGACCAATCACTATTAACGCAGTTGAAGTACTCATTAATCTTACCTGCATTGCCCGAGTTGCACGACCGGTGATACTTGACGTAGAGGTCGCGTGGGATGCTAATCATATAGGCATCCTTCTTGCTCTGGCTAATACTCAAGATCATGATGGAGTCAGTCAGGTACGACCCCTCATGGCCTGGGTCGTCCTCCGATGTACCAAGCAAGAGAATGTTGCTCCGGCCATTGCTATCTGCCTTGAGCTCCTTTTGTTGAATCAAGCCAAAGATATCACCCTTAAAGATATGTGAGCTCGCCATAAAGGCCCGCCATAGTAGCATACCGCCGAAGCCCACGCCAATGATGACGAGAGCGATGATAATACGCTTGATCCATTTGCGCCGCGTTGATTGCGGCTTCTTGCGGCCCTTGCGGCTACGCTTGCCGCTGCCCTGCTCGAGGTCGGCAAATATATTGTCGCTTGGATTGATGTCGAAGTCGGTTAGGCTACTACTGGGGTTATTGGTGCTGATAGATGCACTGCGGCGCGGTGTATAATTCCTTGGCTGCTCTGCTGTAGCCAAGCTGCGACTAGAGCCAGCCGTGCCCGTCATCGAGCGACCCATCCGCGGCATCGAGCCATCGGCACGACGAAGCGAGCGAGGGCGCCTATCCACCGCCCCGCCATCTTGCGACCGAAAACCATCTATCGAATTGCGACCCGCCATAAACTCTCTCTACTATACTGGATCTGCCCCAAAAAATAAATACGAAACCGCACCCAAACTTGCACTTTGCAAGCCAAGAATGCCGCGAGAGACTGTGGTCGTATGGAGTATAAGCACATATTTGCACAATGCAGCACTATTTTGCATACAGACATCACGATACAACACGAACCTCAACAATATTTTCATAATTTTCATACCACAACATATCCCATAAGAGCCGCTGGAATGTTACTGAAATAATTACACTTATCTTTATAACCCGAGGAGGTAACCGATGCACTACAGACTAACGATTTATGTTATAATTATATCCATGAGCGAACAAGTTAAACAAACGATAGCACTTTACAATTATATTGACGAATCTCCTTACTTGTCTCAATCGCAAGCCGAAGATGCGAGAGAATACGCCAGGGTCGGCGAGTGGGCAATTTCACTAGAGCACATATGTCTCTGCGTCGCCTCGAACTTATCTAAGCAAAACAAGCACTTGACAGAAACAGAGATTAAAACACTCGAAACTTTAGCTACCATTGTAGAAGAAGAGGAGGGGGAGGCGTTTCATCGCGACTACTTTGACTTTGTTGTAGGATGTTAGGTTGTAGCAAACAGCATACTCAAGAGAGCAGCTACTCATTACTGAGCGGCTGCTCTCTTTATAAAATTTCTATAGCTGTCTGCTTGACTCCACCTCCATATATTGATATATATTAATCTTTTGCGCCGACCCGCAGGAGATGGTACGTTTCCACCCAGAAGTTGAGAAGAAAGTGATTATCATGGCCCTGTTCATGGCTATTCTCGCGACTATTGTTGGCCTTCTTACGGCATTGTATATCTTCGTTGACAATGCTGGAGATGTTGATGATAAGAACTTCGAAAAGAATTTGAAGATCAGTCTTGTGAAGGCTATAGCTACAGTCACCATAATGTACATTGCCGCCAACTTCACCGTCTATAGCTGGACAGGTAACAGCAAAATATCGGAAAGAGAAAAGGATATGACACTTGCTGAAGCCACGGCATCGTACGGCCTCAAAAGTGATACTGAGTATCCTTTTGATATTGGCAATCGTATTACTGGCACTGCTGGCAGTACAACAACGGGAGGTAGCTACTTCTACCTCTATAATAAGAGTAGCTGGTCACCAGCTTCGAGTCTATCAGTTGGCTTCACAGCCAACGGAAAAAGTTATATCTTCGAGATTCCAATGTCTCATATAACTTTTATTCAGTCTGAAGTTGCTCAGCCTTCAATGAAGATGCACATGGACTACCCCCTACCCGCCGGTAAATACACCATACGTGATACATATAGTGCCTGCAAGAAGCGCATTAAGTATGGTTGGTGGACATGTGAAAATCACCACCTCAAGACAGAGACAACAGCTGTTGTGAATGGTGAGCTGCCTAGTCTTATCCAGACGGCGTTTAGCAAGTTCAGCGACACCCATGTTACCATCACTCTCACACCTGAGCAGTATAATCTGCTCTTAACGGGCGGAAACCCCGCTCCGTCATCTTGATCTATCGTCGAGCCTCACAGTATGCGCTCCGCTGGGTCGGTGGCGGAGCGCATACATTGCAATTATTCCTCCCCTCCGCCCGCATTTAGTGATATAATACTTCATGATGGAAGCAAGTTTTTTGACCCGCCACCCCAGGCTCAAGGATATCGGTGGCTTTGTAATTTTTGTGGTGTGCGTCATTGTTGGCACACTCCTTATCAATACCTTTGTATTTCGTAGCTTTAGCGTAACTGGCCCAAGTATGGAGCAGACGCTCTACACTGGCGATCGGCTAATTGTCAATCGCCTGCCCGTCACGATGGCGCATTTGCAAAATAACTCATACACGCCCAAGCGGGGGCAGATTATCGTTTTCAAAAACCCGCTCTACAGTCCAGGCAGCGAGGATATGAACCTCGTTAAGCGCGTTATTGCCTTTGCAGGCGAGCGCGTCACAGTCAAGGATGGGACGTTAACTGTCTACAACAAAGAACACCCACAAGGCTTTCACCCAGACGACAGCTGGGATGGCCCTGGCTCTCCCACCAGTGGCGATACAGAAGTGACGGTACCCGAAGGATCGATTTTTGTAGCGGGTGATCACCGTCAAGGCAGCTACTCTCTCGACTCACGCAATGGCCTCGGCACCGTGCCGCTCTATGATGTGATCGGTCCCGTCAGTCTGCGTCTCTGGCCGCTGACGAAAGTTCAAGGATTTCAGATATAGCATCTGATATCACTCTAGCGACTTCTCCATCCAGAATCTGAATGCTGTAGGAATATATTCATTATTACAAAGTAATTTATACACTATCAGGTCTTTACCAAAAATAAATAAACCTTCTACTCTAAGAAGGCTTATTGTATGTTGCACTTTATTTCGTTACTTCTCGTCCTGCGTATGCTCAAGCAAGCCAATGATCCGCTCGAAGTCATCGTCGCTAGTGAAGCGGATAACGATCTGCCCTGCCCCGCGGCGGTTACCACGGATCTGGACTGGTGCACTCAGCTGCCGCTCAAAGCGCTGGCTAGCAGCCGTATACTGCGGTGGCGGTGCTGGGCGCTGCGCCTTGGTGGTCTTTTGAGCAGAGTCACTTGCTTCGGTACGCTTAAGAATGGCTAGGTATTGCTCGATCCGCCGCGCGCTCCATTCTTCCTGAATAATCTTAGGCAAAATATCCGCAATCTGCGCTTCATCCAAGCTAATCAGCGGCCGGACTTGCCCCTCGCTCAGCTTGCCATCGACTACTGCTTGGCGCACTACCTCAGGCAAGCGCAAGAGGCGTAGCGTATTACTCACTGCACTAGGTGACTTGCCACCAACGCGCTGGCCGATTTGCTCGAGCGTAAGGTTGAACTGATCGCGCAATTTAAGATACGCTGTGGCGGTCTCAATAGCGTTAAGGTTTTGGCGTTGGATATTTTCGATAAGCGAGAGTTCGAGCTTGTGCTGATCAGACAGCGTACGCACCAGCGCCGGGATCTTCTCCAGCCCCGCCTTGGTAGCAGCTCGGTAGCGCCGCTCACCAGCCACAATGACATATTTGCCTTTGTTATCAGGGGTGACAACGATAGGCTGCAGCACACCATGAACACGGATAGACTCAGCGAGCTCATCGAGCAGCGTTTCGTCAAACACCCGACGCGGCTGAGTAGGGTCAGGCATGATTTCTGCAAGCTTGATCTGGCGCAGGTCACTAATCCGGTCGTCTTGGTCGGCGGTTGGGTCGAACGATTCGTCCAGTAGCTCCGCCGGAATCAGCGAATCAAACCCCCGCCCTAAACCTCGTTTTGCCATTTATACCCCCGTTCGTTCGATTATTTCTTTCGTCACGGCCTTGTACGCCCGTGCACCCCGGCTAAAGCGGTCATATGCCCCGATCGGCACACCATGGCTCGGTGCCTCGGCTAGGCGGACATTGCGCGGGATAGACTCCGCAAACACCTTCGCTGGAAAATGCTTCGCAATCTCAGCCAAGACCTGGCTCGAGAGCGATGTGCGACCATCTACCATGGTGGGCAGCACCCCAATAAGATCAAGTGTTGGATTCATATTTTTGCGCACCAGCTTCATTGTCTCGAGCAGCTGCCCGAGCCCTTCCAACGCATAGAATTCCGCCTGGACTGGCAATAGCACATAGCGTGCTGCAATGAGCCCATTGACAGTGAGGAGACTAAGGCTTGGTGGGCTGTCGATAATGATATAGTCGTAGCCAGTTAGTTCATCAATCGCCCCTTTGAGACGGCTAAAACGGTGCTGCGCCTTGGCCAGTTCTACTTCGGCATTAGCCAGCTGCGGCAGGGCGGGTGCGATGAAAAGATTCTTATGCTCGGTAGGCTGGATGATATCAACAAGCTTCTTCTCGCTCTTGACGACCTCTGTCATGGTAGCATCGAGCAGCTGCTTATCAATGCCAAGGCCACTCGTAGCATTACCCTGCGGGTCAAAATCGACGACGAGGGTTTTCTTGCCAGCCTTTGCCAAATAGTAGGCAACATTAATCGCTGTTGTCGTTTTGCCAACACCACCTTTTTGATTTGTTACACAAATTACTGCCGTCATGTCCCGTATTTCCGTTTATCCTCTCCATTATAGCATAACCCACATTGGTTAGTGAGGCGAGGTAACAGAGTTATACACAGGATAAGGATGCTTTTTCGCGTGATTACCTCTGTGGTGTTTACATTGGCTACCCAAGGCCTACCTCGCGCTACTTCACTATGCTACCCACTCGAGGGTTTTCTCAAGTCTGATCATATTATACCTTCGTGTTGAGAAGAAAATTCGCTACACTCCTCACACTTCTCTAGGGTAAGGTAACACAATAGCGACCTAAGAGAAATTAGCGTTACATATCTAACGCAAAGCAAAGAAGGTTGGGTCATCAAGCTCATCGTGCGTGTGCGCTGAGGTTGCACTATCAGGCTGCTTGGCTAGCGGCACCGGGCCATCTGACTGAGGCTGCACAGTATGCGGCTGGTGGTGTAAGAGCTGCGCCGGGATTGTAGTGCGCGGCTTGGCATGCTGAATGGAGAGAAGTGACGGGTCTTGTGGTGCGGCTGGCTTAGATGCGGTACTCGCTGGCTTTTTGCCTGGAGAAGGAGTGGCTGGCTTGGCAGCTTTGCTGGGAGCAGCGGGCTTTTTCGCCTGCTTGTCTGGCTTAGTGCTCGATGGCTCAGCAGTCGCCTGTTCATCGCGTGCTTCGCCACCAGCTGGCTTGCGTCGGCGACGTCGACGGCGCTTGGCTGTACCCTCACTCGTAGTGGCGGCTGACGATGCCGCTGAAGCCCCTGCTTGACCTGCCAACGCTACACTCACCCCTGTACTGCCCGGGTGGATCCGCTCATTGATGGTATCCTCTACTGTTTGGCGCGACTGACTATACAGTTCGCGGCTATGCTCAATAATGCGCGACAAATGGCTCCGCTTGGCCTCAGGTAGATTAAGCGTAGTAGCACTAAAGGCTGGTGCCTTCTCACCATTAATCACCATGTTGATGATGAAGTTGCGATTATGCATCTGTGTGAGGTCGTTCTCTTCAAACTGTGGCTCAAACTGCTTGGCAAGAATCGGACTGTCGTCTGGCGAGACGCGGAAGCTAATCATTGTCCCGACGTTGCCAAAGACCGCATCGCGCACTGTTGGCTCCATCTGCGAGATATATTGATTAGCCACGGTGAGGTTGAGTCCATACTTGCGTGCCTCACTCAGGATAGTGGCAAAACTATCAGTTGCGAAGTTTTGGAACTCATCGACATAGAGATAAAATGGCCGCCGGTCATGGATGTCGAGGATATCACTACGGCTCATCGCCGCCAGCTGGATCTTTGTGACCAAGAATGAACCAAGAATTCCCGCATTATCCTCGCCAATCAACCCCTTCGACAAATTTACCACCAAGATCTTGCCCTCGTCCATAATCTGGCGAATATTAAATGACGAGTGCGTCTGACCAATAATATTGCGGATAATGGGATTCGCCGTAAAAGCCCCCACCTTGTTGAGTACTGGCGCGATAGCCTCCGTCTGGAACTTCTCCGACCAGCTGGCAAACTCCACATTCCAGAACTGCCGCACCACCACATCGTTGCAGTAGCCGATCGTCTCTTTGCGGAATTTTTTATCCGTCAGCATGCGGGTGATATCGAGCATGGTAGGCTCGGGCCGATCGAGCAGTGCCAAAATAGTATAGCGCAAAATATATTCCAGCCGCGGCCCCCAACTGTCGCCAAACATCCGCTTGAGCACACCAATCACCTCTGATGAGATTGTCGACTTCTGCGCTGGGTTGGTAACCTCCAGTGGGTTAAAGCCAATCGGGTGCTCGACGTCTGCAGGGTTAAAGTACACGACGTCATCTAGCCGTGCTTCGGGGATGAACTTCATATTCTCGATGGCAAAATCGCCATGTGGGTCAATAATGGCATAGCCTTGGTTATGATAAATATCACTCAAGGCAAAGAGCTCCAGCAGGCCACTCTTCCCCGCTCCTGTCTGGCCGATGATATAGACGTGGCGCGAGCGATCGCTCCGCAGCATACCAAACTGGTGATTGATCCCACGAAAGTTGGTCAAGCCAAAGGCCGAGATCTTCTCGTCGTCAGCTGCATGGCCAGTGAGGACAGGCAGACGGTTGGGCGGTTCGGCAGTTTTGTTGCTTGCCCAAACGATATTGGGCGTCTCAACATTGGTGTGCGGCAGGTGAAAGACACTCGCCATCTCCTCAATATTAAGCAAAAAGCCGCGGTCGGCAAAGAGGCGCAACTTATAGCGATTGAGGTCTTCCTTGCGGAAGCTATCGTGACTCATGGTAAAACCATTGAGGTTGGTGCTGTTATACTGCTTGAAGGTACCGATGATTGCCTGCATGCGCAGCCGCGCATCAGTGGTGCTATCACCAAGATATGCAACGCGAATCTTAACCTGGTAACCCAACTTAGCAGCCTTTTTTTCGGCCTCGGCGATGCGGGTTTTGTCGCGATCAGAGAGCTCCGTTACTGTTGTCATGTTGCCTTCGGGTGGTTGCCACAGCGCCATGAGGAACTGGCTAAACCACCGCGCCTTGGGGTGAAATGCTTCGCCAAAGAACCCACCGCCGCGCACGCGCTTGACCCACGCATCGGATGCTTTGTGCCAGTCATCTGCCACAGGACGTACTAAAATCTGAATCCAAATCTCATCATCCGTATCCTCCAACTTGGCTAATGTACCTGTAATGCCCGCCAGCGGATCAACCTCAAAGCTCTGAAAAGTCTTGATCGGCAAAAACTCACTCTCTGCCAGCACAACCTCTGCTGTATAGACGACATTGTGCTGCTGCTCGTGCGCCGTATAGTCGGCTGTGGCGGTGCGGATTTGCACCGTGGGATACTGCGAATAAATCTGACTCTCAACGAAGTTGCGTAGTGCACGCGGCGTCCAGACATAAAACTGAATCTGTCCACCGACTGACGCAATCTCAAAGCTGAGATGTTCTTGGTAGCCATCATTAATTTTGAGCTCGCGCGCATCACGCAAGATACCATGGAGGCTGGCAAACATTTGCTCAGCTGCTAGCTCAGACTTGTCATTAGCACGGGGGATCTCGAGAATAAGCAGTTCGCTCTCGACCTCGCGCAGCACATCAACTTGCCGATTGTTGCGCCACGTCAAATAACCGAGGAGGATCACCACTGGCACCCACACATACCACTGCAGAATAATCGTGAAAAACGTCGTAAAAAATGCCATAATGACGCGCTTTGATTATAGCATGGGACATGTGTTTTGACAAGGTATGTACGCAATTTGTTCAATAGATTTGCTAAGACGACGAACATGAGCCCATTAGGGAGAGTGCTCTGCTCTACCCTGCGGCTATAAATTCACCACGCCCGTCTCGACCTGCTCGGCGACAAAGGCAGCGCCTAGGACGCGTTCGAGGCTAGAGATCATCTCATTTTCAACTGGTTGGCAGGTTGTCATCGTCACGTATGCCAGACCAGTCTCGGGCCAAGTACGCGCTGCGATATGCGCTTCGGGCAAGAGAAGCGCCACACCAATACCATACGGTACATAGTCGTGGCTCACCGAGCGCACCGCCGAGAGCCCCGCTCGCCAGGCAATCTCACGTAGCGCTTGCTGCACAACAATCCGGCTGTTGAGGCATACTGTGCTCCCGCCGGTGATTTTAAATGTCATTGTTTGCAGCCGCTCTGCTTTCATGGAGATATTTTATCATATTTGCCGGTAATTCTGGGGAGATATTCTACTCGCTCAGGAGCAAAATTGACGACTTATCCCAAGATGATATACTAGCATTATGATTGATGTATTGACGACTACTCTCACCAAACTTTGCCAACCCCTCCCCCGCATGAGCGCTGCCATGAAGCAGTGGTTCCGTGATAACCTCTGGATTATAATGCTGCTGGTTGCGATTGTTAATGCTGGGTACGGCGTATCCTTGCTTATCCAACTGTATCAGGCTTTTACATCAAAGGTGGGTACTTTGCTGATGATGGTTGCGCCACAAGCATCTTCGTCACTGACTGCACGGCGAGTTTATCTTGTCGTGGCATTGCTGTGCGTTATTACTCAAGGAATCATTGCTGGCCTTGCAGTCCTCCCCTTGCGCGAACGGCGCAAACAGGGTTGGGTGCTTGCGGTGTGTAGTGCGCTAGTGATTGGTCTCTTTGCGGTGATTGGCTTCATCCTCAATATATTTATGATGCCACTGGCCGTGCTGGTGTCGCTCATGTCGCTGCTATTTGCACTGGCAGCACTATATGTTGCATACGAAGTGAAGGATGAGTTTTAACACTCTTAGATTACACACCTGGTGTCTTGGTCAATAGCACCTGAGGGGGGTTAGCATTCTCTATCTACTCTTTACATTCTCATTGATGCAATAAAAAATGAATATCTCTATTACGTTATTCATTCCGTGTGCCAAGCTAGGGAGTCTGTTTCAATAATAAGCTACGAGCAAAAAGAGGAGTACGCAATAAGGTAAAGCCGAGTAGTTATGGCGCAAACAGCTTGAAAACCACCCCTGCCTGTGCTAAAGTATCTACAGCGATGGGGTGTCGCCAAGTGGTAAGGCAACGGGTTCTGGTCCCGTCATGCGGGGGTTCGAATCCCTCCACCCCAGCCATATAGCATTTTTAGTCTGCAGAGGCAGGCTATTTTTATTACCGCTGCAGCCGCTAGCGAATATGCTGAGTTATAAGCTACCTAAATCCCAAAACTTCACCCACTACTCACACTATTTCCTTACATTTTCACCTCAGTGCCAGTCTCTTCTTCTCTACTTCATTCGGGTAGGGCGTGAAGATTGATAAGTCTTGCTATTTAAGCTTTAGGTTTAGGCTATATACATTAAACATGTATCACCGCCGTCGACGCGAACGCACCACAGTATACCCTTTGCCAAAATAGGTGCGCCCAAGCCACTTGTGCCCTTCGATAATCGCTAGTGGGACGAAGAACGCTACGATCCAGACAAAGACGCCATCGCTCCACGAGATAGGTGCCACATGGAGCCACTGCTCGAGCGGCCCAAACAATGCGACCAGCTGGAGCACAATCGACACTGCCAAGCCACCATAAAATGCTGTGCTCCACCGCCGAGCGCGTCGCCAGACAGGCTCGTAATCACTGCGGGCAGCGAGAGCGCTCGCCCACTGCATTACCACCAGTGCACAGAAGGCAATCGTGCGCGCATATCCTTCGCCGTGCGAGTGATAATACATGCCGTAGAGCCCCAATGTGATAACCGCTATCACCACCGCGACGAGTCCAACCCGACTCAGCATAAAGCGACTGAGCAGTGGTGCTTTGGGGTGGTATGGCGATCGACGCATTGCTTGAGGTGAGCCTGGCTCAACACCCAATGGAATAACCATCGTTGTATCCGTCACCAAATTGACCCACAAGATCTGCACCGGCAAAAGCGGGATGGGCAAGCCCACCAGGAGTGAACCGATCGACACCAGCACCTCGCCAAGGTTCGTTGCAAGCAAATACACCACCATACGCTTGATGTTAGCGTAGATCGTCCGCCCCTCATGCACGGCACTGATGATGGAGCGGAAGTTGTTATCGAGTAGGATAATATCGCCAGCATCGCGTGCTATCTGCGCCCCCGAGCCCATTGCGATACCGACATTAGCATTGGTCAGGGCGGGGATATCATTGACGCCGTCACCCGTCATGGCAGTGATGTCTGTTGCATTAAGCGCTGTGAGGATACGATGCTTGTGCTCTGGTATGACCCGTGAGAAAACGCGTGCCCGAGCCACCACTGTAGCAAGCTCGCCGTCACTCAATTGGCCAAGCCGTCGGCAATCATACACCTCATCGCGCCCCCGCACGAGGCCGAGTTGCCGCCCAATCTGATACGCCGTCTCGAAATGATCGCCAGTAATCATCCGCACTGTGATGCCCGCTTGGCGTGCCCGAGCAATCGACGGCCGAGCCTCTGGCCGCACACTGTCTGCCACACCAACCAGCCCCACAAACTGCAACCCCTGACGGGCTGGCAGCTGCTCCAGCGAATCAATTGGCGTGCGAAGCGCCGTATACGCCAAGGCAATCACCCTATACCCCTGCCCCGTGAGCTGCTGCAAAGCCTGGAGCGTCGCGCGCTTATCTGCACTAGAAAGCCGCGCATGACGAATGATCGCCTCTGGCGCACCCTTTACACACAGGCGATATTGCCCAGTGCCAACTGCCTGGAGTGTGCCACTCATCGCCAGCTTGTGTTCAAAAGGAAAGAGCGTCAAACCTGTTCGGCGCTGCGGCCGCGAGACGCGCTGCTCGTTGCAATAAGCGGCAAAGGCTCGATCAAGCGGATCATACATCTTGCTTCGGCTATTCGGCAAGGTGCTGCCAGCCAGTGTCTGGAGTAGTGGCTCAGTACGGTTACCTGGTGCCCAGACGGCCTGGACAGTGAGTTTGTTGCGCGTGAGGGTACCCGTCTTGTCTGTAGCGATTGTCGTCACGACGCCAATTGTCTCAATTGCCGCCATCGTCCGCACTAGTGCCTTGCGTCGCGCCATCCGCTGCATACCAATAGCCAAAATCACCGAGATTGCCACTGGCAACCCCTCCGGCACCGCACTAACGGCAAGCGCAATCACAAACTGCAGCGCTGCGGTAAATTCCATGCCACGCCACAGTGCCAGCCCGAGCGCCACCACTGATGCCACCAACACAACGACGATGATTTGACTTACCAACTTATTGATCGTGCGCTCCACTGGGCTCGTCTCACGTGGGTGACTCGAGAGAGCAGCCAGTTTACCATACTCAGTCGTATTTCCGGTTGCCGTCACAATAGCAAGCGCACTGCCACCAATCACAAATGACCCCTGATACAAACAATTCCGCCGCTCATAGAGCGCCGTTGCCATGGGGAGAACTGCACTATTTTTCTCGATCGGGAGCGACTCACCCGTCAGCTGTGATTCATCCACCCGGAGCGAGCGCGCCTCGAGCACCCGCGCATCGGCCGGAATCTTATCACCCTCTTCCACGATGATCACATCACCTGGCACCAACTGCTCCGCATCGAGCGATTGTTCACCTTCATGTCGACGGACGCGCACCTGCAAGGGAACGTGCTTTTGCAGTGAGCGGATGATGCGCTCGGTAGAGAGCTGCTGTGTGTAATCGATCAGTGCACTCACCAGAATAATCGCCAAAATAATTAGTCCATCCACCACCGCCTGGTGGAAGAAACTAATCGCCGCTGCCGCAAACAGCACCAGCATAAACACCGAGCAAAATGGCTTGATGAGCCGCCGCCACAGTGGTTCGTGCATAACGCGGATGATATTCGGGCCGTAGCGCTCCAGCCGCTCAGCCACAGCAGCATCATCGAGACCACGGACGCTAGACGATAGGTCAGCCATTGTCTGCTGAGGAGTCTTGGCATGGTATGTCATAATAGATCTATTATAGCACAAGAAGCATAAGCATTCTGGACAAATTACCATACATCGGCGTATACTAGAGCCATGACAAAAGCTCCACACACCACTGTAACCAAAACTAGGGCCGCAGCCAAAAAATCATCGAAGCGCACCAGCACACCAGCCACTCGCCCCTCATCGCGCCAAGCCAAGCAGCCCAAGACGATCGACTACTACCCCAACCGCATGACCATCGCCGTCTCGGTGCTGGCTGGCACAGGACTTGTCTTGCTGTGTTTGATGGTGCGGATGACAGTGATTGTAGAATAAACACACCACACTCTCCTGTGGCCACATAGCTTTTGTAAGTGTCAATAAGCATACTATTTGCGCATAAGACAGCACATCAGGCCAATACAGCAAAAAGCACTAGTTATACCACAATGTGCTATAGTGTATCATTATGATACATCGTTTTTCTATTTTTAAGGAGCGCCGCACCGTGCTTTTTATTGCACTTGGCGTCAGTATTGCCCTGCTTGTGGGGAGTGCTGTTGCGCTCTATTTTGTATTGCAGCCGAGTGCTCAGTCGCCCAACGGCCGCAAAAAAACAATCAATCTCCTTACCAAGACAAACACCCAAACGCAGCAACGTAACATTACCTCACAGCTTGGCTTTAGCCTGCAGTATGATCCATCTACTATGACAGCAGAGGGGATCGTCCAAAACCCCAACAGTGCACCAGGGGTATTCCAGGGGCAGACATATAGTGGCGACCAACTCCAAGAGGCACGCAATTACGGCATCATCACCCTCCACCTTACTAATAAGACTTCTAGCACACCCCAGCCAGGCACCGCGCAGCAGTCACAACTGACTATCACCGCAAACCGCAACAAAAATTACTTTGGCAATAAAGACGAGATCCCCGAATATAAGGGCAAATCAAATCTCGACATCATTACACAAGAAAAACGCAAAAGCCTCGCTCAGGCTGGCCGTGATGATGAGATCCACGAACGTGCTATTACTATTGCAGGCAAGAAATATCGTGAGCTCCACGTCAAGCATCGCCTCAGAGCTCTTAATGGCCAGCTCACTACCTGGCGACAATCCTACTACTACCTGACCGTCCAACACGATCGACCATACTGGCTTGCCGTCACCAATTTACCCGCCAATGATCGTGATGAGCTGACTATCTGGCAAAATGTGATCTCTCGTGTCTCCTATACGCAGCCACAAGACGGCGCCTTGTCGTCTGCCCAACCGGTAGTTGCGCGCCTAGCTGCAGCCAATACACCAACCGACACCGCCAATATCCGCGGCACAGTCAGCGATGACATTATGCTCAGTGTGGTAGCAAAAAATCAGCTAGCAACAGTTCGGGTTGGTGCAATGCGCTGCGCTAGCCTCACCTTTCGTGTCCAGAGCTACACACTCACGCTAGCAAAGGCTTGTAATGGTGGCATTGGAAGTGGGTCGATTGTGTCATCGGATGGCGTTGTTGTCACTAACGGCCACGTTGTCGAAACAACCGATGCCGAGCTCCTCGCCAATGCCTTCCCAACCTCCCAACAAGAGTGGGATAACTATGTCCAATTTGTCACTGGAGCGGGTTATGCAACTGAGACGCAGATACGTGAGCTTATTAGCCAAGTCGCAAACAACGATACAGCTGCCGCCCAAAAGCTTATAGCCTATCTGCAGCTTGTCCCGAAGTCTAATATCACGATCAGCAACAGCCGTACCGACTATGTTGTCCAGACATCTGATGATCCAATCCGCCTTACTAAAGAAAATACCTGGCAAAAATCCGCCACCAACAAAACTGCAACGCTCATTGATAAAGAGGTTAACCCAGGCGACTTCAATCTCTCATCTCAATATACCGATGTCGCACTCCTCAAGATGAGCGGCACCTTCCCAACAATTCAGCAGCTGTCGTCGCTCAGCTCAGTCCAAAACGGTGACCGCATTACAGCAGTCGGGTATCCAGCGCTTGTTGATGGTGGCACCGAGACCAAGCAATCTCGCACCATTCCCACTGTTTCTACTGGTACAACAAGTAGGACGCTGCGTGATGGCGGTGGACACTCGCTTATTTTGACTACTACCGAGATTTCTTCTGGTAGCAGCGGTGGTCCTGCCTTTAATGCTAAGGGTGAGCAGGTCGGCATTACAACCTATGCACGCCAATCATGCTCGAAGGAGGAATCATGCTTTGGTAGTGGTATTGCCCGAGATGCACAAGATGCCCACGCTATGGCAGCTAAACAACATGTCACCATTGCTACCAATGGTGAACTCACCAAACTATGGCAAACAGGCGTCGATGAATTTGTTGCTGGACGCTACAGCAATGCAGCACGGTCATTTAGCAGCCTCAATAGTAAATACCCAGGCAATTATCTTATAACAAAGTTCCTATCCGCCGCTCAAAGCCAACCACGAGACGAAACCGATCAGACTACAACACCAAGCCCAGACACTCGCGATACGGACCCAAGTACAAATCCCGGCACCAGCCTTGATTACTCAGGCACTCCACTCACATCAAGCGAACGCGGCACAATCATCATACTTATCATCTGCTTTATGGCGGTCATTGTGGGGACGATTGCAGTAATTGGCTTTGCTATCTGGGCTAGCACCCGCAAGAGAAATTCTGCTCAGGCCCGCTATCCTTACCCGCCAGCACCAATGGCGCAATCCAAGCAACCACCTATTAGCTACACAGGTCAGCCGCAACCACCCACCCAGCAGCCATACTACCCACCTCAGCCAGTTACACCAGTACAACCACCTATGGTACAGCCGGTACCATCGACACAACCCTCAGCACCGGTTGAGTCACCACAGCCACAACAACCGCAGGCTACTTCGGCACCAGAACCAACTGAGCCACTCACCCCTCCTTCGCCCGAGCAAAAATAACGGAGCAAAGTACCGCCCTGCCACTACTCACAAGCCACTAATCCATCAGTAAATCGTGGTATACTAAAGAGCATGAGAGTACGGATAGAGATAGACACGAAGACCTTTGTGCGGTTTTGGCTGGTAGTAATTGGTTTTGCATTTGCAATTCTCGCGATTTATCTGGCGCAGACTGCCTTGATTATGATTGGTACAGCGGGGTTCCTCGCGCTAGCGCTCAATGGACCGGTCAATGCCATCGTCGAGCGCTTGCCTAACCGTAGCCGGACACTCAGCACCGCACTCGCTTTCATTAGTATTGTGGCACTACTTGGAGTGGTTCTCGTGCTCGTGGTACCACCTATCGTCCAGCAGACAAGCAAGTTTATCGATGCCCTGCCAGGGATGATCCATACAGCAGGCGAGCAGTGGCACAGCTTTGGTACTTTTGCCGAGCAGTATCATATTCAGGCACAAGTCAATCAAGTAGTCGAGAGCGCACGCGGCAGCGTCGAGTCATGGACGCGCGGCCTCAGCGGTAACCTCCTTGCTGGCATTAGCTCTATTTTTTCGGCAGTTGGTTCGGGGTTCTTGGTGCTTGTCCTTACCTTCTTGATGCTGACAGAAGGGCCAGCCTGGGCTGAGCGCTTTTGGGGGCTCTACCGCGACCAAGCTACGATGGAGCGCCACCAAAAGGTCGCTCACCGCATGCACGCTGTGGTAGCAGGCTATGTGACAGGGCAGCTCACGATCTCAGGCATTGGTGCTCTCTTTGCTGGTGCGGCGGTCTTTGTACTCAGCCTCTTTTTCTCGGCTATTCCAGGCAACCTTGCACTTGTCACCATTGCCGTCACCTTTGTCCTAGCCCTCATCCCTATGTTTGGCGCTACGATTGCCGGGGTGATGATCTCCCTTTTGCTTGGCTTTAATGCTTTGCCAGGCGGCCTCATCTTTGCAGCATTTTTCATCATCTACCAGCAGATCGAGAATAACTTCATCTCGCCCACTATTCAATCGCGCAAGATTGAGCTCACACCACTGATTGTCCTTGTTGCCATCACCATCGGCCTCTACGTCTTTGGTATCATCGGCGGTCTCATCTCCATCCCCATCGCTGGCTGTTGCAAAGTCCTACTAGACGACTATCTCGAGCATAATGCCCACGCCCGTGAAGACTCCACCAAGCCACTGGCTAAATTGGTGGAGAAGATTAAGGGCGAGAGTTAAGGTTGTAGTTTTCTCTATACACCATCACCATTTTGTGCTACCGTACTCCTGTCGTATGCGGGATTCATCACATCATAATACTCTCGGTACGCAGCGGTGCACCACCTTTTGGCCTCGCATGCATAGCTGCACAACTGGTGCAATGACCCCTGTTTTCTTGAGTGTATCGGGCGATGACCAATCGTAGCATGGTCTCCCTTTATTACCATATTCAATTGGCGCAACGACTAGATTGTAATAATGATGCATCAGCACTAGCGCACGTAGCGGATCGACAAGCGGCGCTGCTGCCATCGGCTCATCAGACGTATCAAGCTCTAGTGCCTGCCATGCTTCGTCAGGTATCTCCTCAGCCTTCTCGGGTACATTATACTCATCGTAACCCACAGCCAACCCATTGCCGTCGTAGCCAAGGTCTGGCAGCTTCTTGGCATAGTCTGGCAGGTACGCCGCGATGGCAAGGTTAATATTCTCGGGTAGGGTTTTGCCTATGTCATAGCCTGTTCGCTCAGTCAGCGGCAAATCCTCAGGTGGCAGCTCAGCACTGAGGTACGCTTCACACACGATGAGGTCACCTAGTATAATAGTCGCTTCGTTAATATCATGATTACTATATTCGCTATTCTCATATGCTCTGCACCGCACTGCATCAGACACCGCGTTTAAAGCGGCTATCTTCTGACCTGATTGTGATAGCTCTTGCTCCGCCTGCGGGGTAGCAGTTTTTTCTGATAGAGTTTCGTGATTCATATCGACTATGATGGGGCATCCCTTGGCGCTTGTCAAGCAATGCATGTGAATATACTTGCGTCTATTTGTATAATATATTATTCTAATAGTGTAATCTGCGTTATATCTAATACATGCGAAGGAGATGAAATGAGCAATAATAGATTTAATTTGTTTAGAGGAGAAGACCCTACTCGCCCATCAACCAAGGGATCAGAAGTCTACGTTCACTCAGGATTAGCAGAGATTGACCCTGATGGAATTGGAGATCCAGATGAGGTGCGTGATGACGTTCGTATTATGGAGCAGCTTGACGCTATAGATTCCTCAACGCCTGAGGGTGCTGCTGAAAAGGAGAGGCTGGAGAATGAGTTTGTTGCAAATATGATCGGGTACGCTGCTGTGTTAGAGAGCAACGCATCAACAGAGCTTCGCAATCCAGAGGATCGTACTAACACTGGCAATGTGTAAGGATTTCTAAACACTACCTATCGTCACACCAAGCCTCAAATGACGACCCTCCAGTAGGGTCGTCATTCTATCATCTCTCGTACTTTACTAGGCATAGCTATGGTTTATCAGAGATTATTGAGCGATTTTCTCTTCTACCCACCACCACACTGGCCCTTGCGGTGTGTCACGCACGGCGATATGCTGCGCAGCAAGCTCGGTGCGCAGACGGTCGGCTGTGGGCCAGTCACGCGCTTCGCGGGCACGCTGACGCTGGAGGATGAGCTGCTTTGCCTCATCGGTAATGTCCGGTGTTGACTTACAGAGATTGAGGCCAAGTAGCTGATCAATCGCCGCTAGCAATTCCTCCAGTCCATGGTGATACACTGCTGCCAGTGGTCGCGCTAGCACTCGATCAAACGCTTCGTCGATGAGTCGCAGTGCTTCGGGGGTATTCAGGTCATTTGCGAGCGCCTCGCGTACTGCCCCACTTGCTGCCAGGAGCGACACATGGCCCGATCGTTCGTCGCTCTTGCGCTGGTCATCATCCAGGCTCTCATACGTCTGGTGGCGCAGGCACGCCACTTCATACCACTTGCGCAGGCGGTTGCGCGCTGCACTGAGGTTTTCCCAGCTAAAGTTCCCCTCGTGCGAGTAGTGGCTCTGCAAGACGAATAGTTTGTACTCCATGGGGGTGTAGCCCCGCTCAGCGAGGTCGGCCAAGGTATAGCCATTGCCCAGGCTCTTGCTGATCTTCGTGCCATTAACCTTGAGGTGGTTGCAGTGCAGCCAGTAGTGGGCAAAGGGTTGGCCCGTCGCAGCCTCGCTCTGAGCGATCTCGTTGCTGTGGTGCACAGGAATATGATCAATCCCACCAGTGTGGATGTCGAGCGTTGCGCCAAGGAAGTGCATTGCAATCGCCGAGCATTCCAAGTGCCACCCCGGGAAGCCCATCACTGGCGCACTGTCTGCTGGTGGCTGGTCGAGCAGCTCCGGTGGCGTGGGCCACTCCATGTCGCGCTTGACGCCATCTGGCGAGAACTTCCATAGAGCAAAGTCGCTCGCGTGGCGCTTCTCGCTATTGGGGCCAATCCGTGCCCCCGCCCGCAAGGCTCGCAGATCGAGCCGGGCAAAGTCTGCATAGGCCGGGAAGGTACTGGTATCAAAATAAATCCCATCACTCGTCTGGTAGGTGTGCCCCTTACGCTTGAGCGTAATGGCAAGCTGGATTTGCTCGTCAATATAGTCGGTAGCACGGGCCAGCTGACTGGGCGGTGTTAAGCGCAACGCGTTCATCCCACGGATGAAGTCATCGGCGTAGAATTGAGCAATCTGCCAAGCAGTCTTACCCTCGCGGCGCGCACCCTTCTCGAGCTTGTCTTCGCCTTCATCGGCATCGCTTGTCAGGTGGCCAACATCGGTGATATTCATCACACGTTCCACCTCGTAGCCCTCTGCCTGAAGCATGCGCACCAGGATATCCCAGTAGATATACGCTGCCCAGTTGCCAACATGTAAATAGCTATACACTGTTGGCCCACAGGTGTAGAGCGACACCTTGCCAGGCTGGAGCGGTACAAAGGTATCGAGGTGACGGGTCAGCGTATTAGCAAACTTAATCGCCATGGGCTGCCTCGCTCTCATCATACTCAACGAAGGCCCGACTGGCTGCCTCGACGATCTCACGCATCGCCAGCTGGTAATCCTCATACATCCGCCAACCCGCTGCATAGGCATGGCCACCACCACCAAAGTAGCCAGCGATCATTGCCGCTACTGGTGCATTGCTGCGGATCTTGCCGGTCAGCTTGCCATCAGGGTAGGTCTTGATAGCAATCGCCACATCCACTCCCTCCACCAGACGCATCTCGTCTAGCACAAGCATACTGGGGTTATATTGGTCGCTATATTCCTGGATCTCCTCCCACGGGATATGGATAAGTGCCAAACGGCCATCTAGCATATACTCGATCCGCTCGATCAAGCGCCCTTTGTAGCTAAGGATCTCTGGCGCTTTTTTCATAAAGTCACGGCGACGTACCTCAATGGCGGCATTGCTTGCGCCCAGCCGGGTTAGCTCTGCGACGGTCTGGATGGAGTCGGCTGTGGTGTTTTGCGTCGTCAAGCCTAGGCTATCGCTCATGATCGCGATGAGGAGATTCTCTGCCGCTTGTGGGTTGATCGCCCACCGAGCATGCTGCGCAAGATTGTAGATGAGCTCGCCAGTCGCCACCACATCTTGATTGATAAGTGTATGATCAAAGCTCAAGGTACTCTCCGTCGCGTGGTGGTCCAGCACGAGCACTGGGTGCGTTGTAAGGAAGGCGCGAGCACTTGGTGCTTCGAGCACCTTACTGAGCAAGATATCTGCACTGGTATCAACAATAATCGCCAGCTCAGCACTGCTGTCAAACTCATCAGTAATGCGATCCCAGCCGCGGATATACCGCAAATATTTGGGCACTGCCACCGGGCAATAGAGCGTCACCTGCTTGCCAAAATCACCCAGGATTTCCTCCAGCGCGAGGCTACTGCCAACACTGTCTCCATCGGGGTTTTCAGCTTGGATAATAATAATTTTGTCTGCGCGTTGAACCGCGCGTATCACTTCGTCAAACATCCTCTTTAGTGTAGCAGAATTTGCTAATAGGCGCGAGGTATGGCGCAGTGGATTTATGGCTTGGTATGCGAGCTGCAGGGTCGTAGTTAAGCAAGGACGAATTGTGATGAATATAGTGGGCGGAGTCTATTATTATTTGCATAGCATCATAGAGATATGGTACGGTAGTTTTAGAAGTACTAGTGTGGAGGATTCTATGACAGACCACAAAAACAGACCAAGCGCGAGTGAGATTAGTCAAGCACACGAGAGTGATAAGACAGCAACCTTGCGGCAAAAATTCGGCGCGAAATTTCTAGAGCTAGCCGAAAGAACAAAAGGTCTCATAGACACTGCACGAACGATATACTGGCACGGCTTCCCGCTCCCTCCATATGAAAAGGATAAACCGGCAACTCCTAGAGAAATGAATTCAGAGAAATAACCAAGCAAAATACTAAAGACTATACTAGCACTAATACTCCTTAGTTGCCTGCCTGCGCCTTCTCTACCAGCTTCTTGCCGCCACGCTCAAACCAGCGTGTATAGGTGGGGCTACTGCCACTTACCCGCTCGCGCCACAGGTTCATGGCGTCGCGGCTATAGCTGAGAGTCTCGATCGCTTCCAGTCCACGGCCACGATATAAATTACCCGCTGCACCCGGGCCACCATTGTAGCCAGCAGCAACAAGCTCAACGCACTCATTCTCGGATAGATTACCGAGCGGCACACACAGCTGATCGCGTAAATGCGCTAGGTAGGCCGCACCAAAGGCGATGCTCGTTTCAGGATCAAATAAATCATAGTTCGTGCGCGCTGGCTTCACGAATTTAGCGGCAATCTCCTTGCCCGTGCCATCCGTCACCTGCATCAAACCGCTCGCCACACCGCTGTGCGCCTTGGGGTAACCACCGGATTCCAGCGTCATGATAATCGCCACCAGCTGCGGCGAAATACTGTACTGCCGGGCTTGCTTGGTAATCTCGCCCTGCCAGCGCTTGACGGTATCTGGCATCCAGGCAGGTAGGGTGTTATCTTGGCTCGTGAGCGCTACATTTGCAGTGTCCTGTGGCGTTTTGACAAGCCGTGCCAACATACCATGCTGCCACGCGAGATACGCACCACCTACGAGCACAAGTACCAGCGCTGTACTCATCAGTCCCCAGCGATTGCTCTGCGCCCAACGTGTTAGCTTTTTCGTCCATTTCTTTGATTTTGCCATTGTTTTAGTATAGCAAATAAACACATATTGTTTCTCCTTTCGATGCGCCACAACTTTGAATAATTCTTTAACCTCCCTCCAGAATGCTAATAAGGATGAGTTCTGAAAGGATTAATCTTCTGGGAGTCTGTCTGTTCTGGTGGCAGAGCGTTGCACTCCACTCAAATACACTGGTAAGTGGAGAAACTAACGGATAATGCAGAGGTCTTGATATTTAAGGTCCTTTTGATTGACAGTTTTCCCTTTCCTCGCTATGGTATATATCATGACAAATCCTTCAGATGATACCACTGCTACCCAGCGACAAAGGCTACAGGCAAGCCAGCTCCCAATCGACCCAGTTAAGATAAAAACAATGATCGACTACTATATTGCAGAGTATCGCGAGCAGCTGCTTGATCGTGATTTGCTCGAGCAGGCGATAGCAGATGATGAATTATTCTGGCGTAGCAGTGTGTGGCGGGTAGTTACTAGCCTGATCCACATTATGCGATTCTCTGATTGCGATCCCTACGCTGATAATTATTTTGATAGACAGGCCATTGCCGAGTGTAGACGCTTCGCAACCGATCTCCTGCGCGACCTACAGAAGATCAGCAAGGGTATCCCCGATCTTGCCGCAGAGCTCCCCAAGATTAAGCAGGATGTCTGGGAGTTTCTAGATGTCATTATGCCAAATTCGCAGCCAACACAAGCAATGCGGTCGAGCACTCTCGAGCTCCAGCGCGATGAGTCTGGCACTGTCTCGCTCCAGACCATCCCTGCCGATCTTGAGCCACATGAGCTCTTTCATCAGCAATATTGTGAGTATATTAGAATGAGCGATACACCAGATGGAGCAGCCCGCTTGCAGGAGCTACGCGAATCGCTCGATGCTCGTATTGCTACTGCCAGAGATATGCAGCGCGATGATATCGATTGGCCTTTTTATCACCTTCTCGGCGATGCCGATACTCTCCATTTGCGCACTCAAGATGCTCATGACTTTACTCGCATTTGCACGATTGCGAGCCTATGCCAAGAAATGGCCTATCGGCACTTTGGATATAACCCTGCGACAACAACACCCTCGCAAGATCGAGAAGTCAGTCAATATATTTCATCAGCTCAGCAAGAACTGGGCACGATCATCGAGCTCCTTCTCAAATTCGATGATGATGGCGTAGCGAAAGCACAGCAACTCGAGCAGTATGCCATCAGCCCCTACATCAAGGCAGAAATCGATGCCGAGTATGTCATACATGGTAAGGATCCAGACGGCACACGCCAAGCCCGGGCTTCTGCTTATGCTATTGTGCCCGAGGATGAAGAGTATACACTCCACCCTGTTGTTAATTCCTTGAACGACCGGCGCTTTATCTTCGATCAGCGGATTCGTGATACTTACATTACCATCATCACCAAGCATCCAGCAGAGCAATCTTCTTCACAATTGTTTGACGACTACTATATTGTAAATCTCTGCGCAAAACATGGCGAGCAAGCGATCGCTCGGAAGGCTGCCTGGGATAGGGTGAATTATTATTTCTACCAAACAGATGAGATAGAGGAAATCCATTTCTATGTGCTTTTGCTCAAGGACGAGCTAGGAGAAGCTGAGCGAGTCAAACAGTGGGTTACGCAGCAATTTCGCGACAGCCCAAACAGCGAGCTTGCAACGCTTTACTTCGAATGCATTGGTTATGATCATGATGTATTTCGCTTTTTGCAAGAAGCGACTACGCGCGAGGCAGCATCACCTATAGAGGCGCTCGATCGGCAAGTTGAGAATCTCAATACACTCGAAAGTACTGTCAGTGACTGCCTCTATAACTTCGTCGAGAAACAAGAAGCCGCCGAAGAGCAGCGGCGTCTCCACTCAGAATCAGCACAATAGCCTCTTCACTATACCGCACGCCGCCCCTCCAGCGCGTGGCCGAGGGTTATTTGGTCGGCATATTCAAGGTCAACGCCAACGGGAATACCGCGGGCCAAGCGTGTCATCCGCACCGTTAGGCCTGCCTCGGTAATGTGCCGCTGCAAGAAAAGCGCGGTCGACTCACCCTCTACACTTGCATTAGTGGCAATAATTACCTCTTCTACTGCGTCATGAGTAATCCGCTCCAGCAACTCGGGGATGTGTAATTGCTCTGGCCCCACCCCATCAATCGGTGAAATCACGCCGCCCAGTACGTGATACGTCCCCTTGTAGTGGCCTGTGCGCTCCAGCGCCACGATGTCGAGCGGCTCCTCCACCACAGCAATCTGCTTACGATTGCGCTCTGGGCTACTATAGAGCGGCGAAACATCTTGGTCAGGATCCATCAGAGCAAAGGTGACGGGGCAGGTCGCAACAGCAGTATGTAGCTGCGTGATGGCCTGGGCAATCCCCTGGCTTGTCCGTCCATCGGCCCGTAGCAAAAAATACGCATAGCGCTCTGCCGTGCGTGCACCCACTCCTGGTAGGTGCCCTAGTTCGTCTATTGCCCGTTGCAGGGCCTGAGGCAGAATATCTGCCATACTAGCTAGAACCCGAGGTTGCCAAGCCCACCCATCAGTGGCTGCATTTTCTTGGCAGCAATCTCTTGCGCCTTGGCCATACCGTCGCGGATTGCAATCTCGATCCAGTGCTCCAGCTGGTGGATGTTATCCAGGTCTACCTTAGTTGGGTCGATCTTCACGCTCTTAATCTTCAGCTCGCCAGTAATCTGCACAATCACCGCGCCATCGCCTGCCTCGACCTCCACGATCTCCTTCGCCAGCGATTTCTGCGCCTTGCGCAAGTCATTCAGCATCTTCATTTGGTTCATACCCATTGCCATACTTCTTCATTTCCTCCGTTTCTTGGCTGTCGTACTCGATTTATTATACATGATTTGGCCGATGGCTGGAAGGGATACCTATTCGCCCAGTACCTCTCATCCTCATTATTGATGATTACTATCAAACGAAAAATCATCAACTGCAACCCGCGCGTCAGCGTGATAGGTATGGTACACCTCTTGATTCAACACACATGCTTCGGTCACATCCAATACAACAAGCGCAAGATGATATCCATTTCCAGGCGAGATTACCTACCCAGGAACCTCAGCCCAGTTCCTATGGCATAATACCCTGCTCTACCAGCCAACGGTAGTTCCAGCCATCGTTCGATTCGGTTTTATAGCTCCAGAAAAAGTGGGCATCAGCGCTAGCAAAGGCTGTTTGCTGCGCCAGAATGTAGGCGGCAATCGTCGGCGGAGTCATGGCAATAGCGGGCGGCAAAATCGCGCTCCACTCACCAATGATGGTTGGGCGCTGCAACGACTGGTGCATGTGGGTAAATTCATCCACAACACTCGCGTGCTGATCATAATCCACCAGCGCCAAGTTGGCCACCCCAAAGCACTGGTAGTGGTGGATATCCAGCCAGTCACGGGGCTGCGCCCGGCGCCACCGCGGCAGCTGGTAGGCATCGCTAATAATAATGCGCGTTGTGCCCGGTACAATGCGGCGTAACCGACGGGTTGTGCGGCGCGACCACAGCCGCAATAGCCAGTGCTGCAACCAGTCCTTCGTAAAGGGTTCGTTCAGGAGCTCAATCCCCCAGAGCTGCGGGCTTGCACTATAGCGCTCGGCGAGCTGCCTGAGGATGTGGCGGGTTACCCGGCGGTTTTTAGCCTGGTACCAGCCTGTTTGCGGCATGCGGTTGCCGCTCCCACTGTGGTCGCCCAAATTCTGCGCGCCAGGCGCTGCGTGTAAATCAAGCAAGATACGCATATGATACTTTTGAGCCATCGCAAAGCACCAGTCCAACTGCTTGGTAGCCTCGAGGTAGCCGTCCTGGCTTTCTAGCACCCAGTAACCAACTGGCACACGCAGCGCCTCGATACCGTGCGCATGCAGCCAGGCAAAGTCCGCTTCGGTCATAAATTTTTGCCGGTGCTTGGCAATGCGCTCTGGGCCATCTGGTTGCATCATCAGCTGATGCTCGTTGCTCGCATCCGTGCCCGCAAAGACCGATGGCGTCATCCAGCGCTCAAGCACCAGCCACCCACCCAAGTTAACACCGCGTAATGGTTTATGCATATGCTTTATTATAGCAGGATGGGAGCTAGATCATAGGTGAAAGGATGTACGTCTGTATCATAAAAAATGGCTCCAACAAGCCATCATAATAAATCCGTGGTGA
>CAUUSZ010000001.1:0-252830 GCA_963548065.1 uncultured Candidatus Saccharibacteria bacterium | reverse complement strand
AAATCTACAAGCATCCTCAGCTTGCAGATTACCAGTATCAGAAATATGGCGGAGAGAGAGGGATTCGAACCCTCGAAGCCTTGCGGCTTACCGCTTTTCGAGAGCGGCCAGTTCAACCACTCCTGCACCTCTCCACGTGGTCTGCTCTCATTATAACAGATGTGATGCCGAACGAAAATATCGCGCAGCGGATATCCTTGAGCTCTTGCCCCACCTTCGCGTATACTAAAGTCATGCAGGATTCTATTTTTACTAAGATTATCAAAGGTGAAATACCAAGCCATACGGTGTATGAGGACGAGCACACTATAGCCTTCCTCGATATCAATCCACTGAGTGATGGCCATGTGCTGGTCGTGCCGAAGCAGCAGATTGACTCGCTGTGGGCGCTCCCGACTGAGGTATATCAACACCTCTGGACGGTGGCACAGCGGATTGCTCACGCAATGGAGGTGGCATTCCAGCCTGAGCGAGTCGGCGTGGTGGTGGAGGGCTTTGATGTGCCGCACGCTCACATTCATCTCGTGCCGCTATATGACCGCGAGGTGCTGCAGCTCCATCATGACTACCCAACCGACACCAGCGATACTCACCTATCTACCACCGCTCAGCGTCTTGCTGCAGTAGTATCTAACAGTAATGAAGACGCCAACGCATGATCACCATCATCGCCGTTGGCAAGCGACACGAGCCCTGGCTGGTCGATGGCATTGCACGCTATGAGCAGCGTATGATCCATGCTTGGCAGCTGCAGTGGAAGCTCCTTCCAGCCAGCCAGCGTAGTAGCGATGCGGCGCGCCGTGAGGAGTCGCAGCAGATTCTTAGGGCACTTTCACCCCAAGCATATGTTGTACTGCTAGATGAGCGCGGTACAATGCTCGACTCCCCTGCCCTCTCGCGCAGCCTACACCAGCCAATGGCGCAGGGCAAATCACTTGTACTTATCATTGGTGGCGCGTATGGTGTGACGGAGGCAGTGATGGAGCGTGCCAACCTGGTGTGGTCGCTGTCTCGCCTGGTGTTTCCACACCAGCTGGTGCGACTCATCTTAGCCGAGCAACTCTACCGGGCACAGCAGATTGCCGCTGGTCATCCGTATCACCATCAATAACTAACCAACAATCGGCAAAAACTGATTATCAAAGGCATGGCGCGTCCTCCGCTGCTTATGTGCCAGATATCTATATTCATCATCGCGCGGTGGCACACTCGGCGTGTGGTGTTGCCCGTGATGCGCCGCCTTATGTCCAAGCGACGTATGATGCGGATGGACGTGGGGGTCGGTTGTTAGCTTATCGGGTTCAGTCGAGCCTTGCAGCCCACGGCTTCGCAGCGCGGCAGGCTCGAGCGTAAGGAGCGCAGTGGTCATCTTATCAAATTGCCCATCGTGCAAGAACACCCCCAGTGCAGTCGCTAGGCTAAAGGTTGCCACAGCCGCCTGCGCGAGGATGATTTTGTATGAGGTAGTGTGGTGTTTGTGTTTCATTATGTGTATTGGTGACTATCATTAGTTCTATTTTTGTTCATATTCATGGTAGCAGGATATTTCTGTTCTGTCAAGTATGTTTCGTGTAAATATAGGAATACCCTTCTTTTCTTCATTAACTCTCTTCTCCTATCATCTCGCTTAAATGAGATATGAAAGCTGTTTGTCGCAGCATATGTATGCTTATATAAATCCATACGATGAACACTCTCGTAAATATTACTCACCACAAGCTTCAGAAAAAAGAATGGTATGAATCGAAAGAGTGGTGCGGTGAGATCTTTCAGCTTCAGGTTACTATAGCTCGTCATCACAATAATCCCTTTGTCTGTGTTTGCGCTTCCTTCCCCCACTAAGTACCCTCTTGTTATTTAAAACGCAAGAGATTAAATCAACATTCTTCATTATCTCTACCCGTCAAAAAGGCTACCATCTCACATCGACGGTAGCCTTCTCTATTAGCACAAGGTATTAAATTTGCAGTACTGCTATTCGATCACTTGCAATTCATTCACCAGCCGCTCGATCAACGCCTGCTTGCTTGCCAGCTGCTGGCGTGATTCCTCCACCAAATGAGCGGGTGCTTGACTTGTATAGCGTTCGTTTGCTAGGCGCGCCTCCAGCTTGGCGGCGTCATTGCGTGCTGCAACTAAACGCTTCTCGAGGTTCGTCTGGTGCTCATAGAGTGTCTCGTCGCTTACGTCGAGCCAAGCATCACGGCCACTGGCAGCCAGACGCAGTCCTCGTGCTACATCAGTATGTTCCACCGCCGCTAGGCCAGCCAGGCGCCGCACCAGCTCGGCATTATCCGCTACGAGCGCGTCATCCATATAGAGCAGTGTGTAGCGCTCATTGCCTGGCAATTCACTCGTTACATAGCGCGCTTCAGTCACGAGCCGCTTGAGTCGGCCAAACTCAGCCGCTTGCAGCTCGTTATATTCCTCAGCCTGCGGATAGCGCGCCGCCGCCAGCAGGTCAGTATGCCAGCTCAGGCTTTGCCAAATCGTCTCTGTCACAAATGGTGCAAACGGGTGAGCCAAGCGCAGGCACGTGTCGAGCACCCACACCAACATATCAGCGTGCTGCTCCACCTTAGCTGCCTCAATATACCAATCGGCTACGTCATCCCACACCGTATGGTAGAGCGTTTCTGCCGCCTCGGCAAAACGATACTGCGCTAGCTGCTGCTCCATCATCTCTCCTGCCTTGCTCAGCTGGCGGATGATCCAATGGTCAGCCATCGATTGCGGCACTGGCACGTGCACCGGTTGCGTATCTCCCACTTGCGCCTCGATGAAGCGAGCGATGTTCCATAATTTATTGCAGAAATTGCGCGCTGCCACGACCTTGCCAGCATTAAAAGCTTGTGGCTGAGCGGCTGAGCGGCTAGCGATAATCCCCATGCGTAGTGCGTCTGAACCATACTGGCTAATCGCCTCCATTGGGTTAATCACATTACCCTTACTCTTGCTCATCTTCTGCCCATGCTCATCCAGCACCAGCCCATGCAGGTACACATGACGGAACGGCACCTGTCCTGTGCAGTACAACCCAAGCATCATCATCCGCGCCACCCAGAAGAAGAGGATGTCCCCCGCCGTCTCCATCACCGCATTGGGGTAGAATTTTGCCAGCGGCCCATCTTGCAAATAGTCGGTGGTGATGAATGGCCACTGCCCACTGCTAAACCAGGTATCTAGTGTGTCTTCTTCCCGGCGATATGTTGTACCATTTACAACTATTTCTTTTTCGTTGACATTTGTGTTGAATATCCAGTCGCTTGGATCGGTCGTGTTCTGGAAGGCTGGAATGGGTATGCCCCACGGTATCTGCCGGCTGACATTCCAGTCTTTGATCTCGCGCAGGTATTTGATGACCACCTCGCCTTTATTGGCGGGAGTGAAGGTCACATCGCCGCGCTCGATGGCATCGATCGCCGCATCTGCCAAGGGCCGCATCGAGATAAACCACTGCTCCTTGGCCATCGGCTCGATGACAGTATCGCACTTGTAGCAGTGCCCCACCGAGTGCTCCAGCTCCTCCTCGCCACGGCGCAGCTCCTCTCGCTCCAGCGCCTCTAGTACCCGTTGGCGTGCCTCCACTGTGGTGAGGCCATCAAATGGTGCGGGCACATTCGTCATTCGCCCGTCAAAGCCAATTACCTGCTTCACTGGCAGCCCATGCCGCTGCCCCATCTCAAAGTCATTTGGGTCGTGGGCTGGCGTGATCTTCACTGCACCAGTGCCATACGATACATCAACATATTCATCAGCAATAATCGGAATCTCGCGCCCCACCAGTGGCAGCAACGCCTTGGTACCGATCAACTTCTTGTAGCGTTCATCTGCTGGATTCACGGCAATGGCGGTATCGCCCAGCAGCGTCTCGGGTCGGGTGGTAGCGACGATAATTTCACCAATATGATCGAGTAGTGGATACGCAATGCGCCACAGCTTAGACTTTTCCGTCTTGTGCACTACCTCTATGTCGGCAAAGCTGGTCTGGTGCTTGGTACAGTAGTTGACGATCCGCTCACCACGGTAGATCAGCCCATCCTGCCACAGCTTATTGAAGGTACCATAAACCGTTTCCACCACCTTGGGGTCAAGCGTAAAGACCATATCTTCCCAGTCTGCCCCAACGCCAAGGGCGCGCAGCTGGAGCTCCATATCGCCCCGCTTTTTATCGACAAAGTCCCACACCTGTGCATACAGCTCATCACGCGAATAATCAAAGCGCGTCTTGCCCTGCTTCTCGAGCTCGCGCTCGTACACCACCCACGTCTCAAAGCCGGCGTGGTCTGCCCCAGGGATAAACACCGCATCGTCGCCCTTCATCCGGTGGTAGCGCACCAAGATATCTTGCAAAGCCGAGCCCAGCGCATGCCCGACGTGCAGGTTGCCATTGGCATTGGGCGGTGGCATCACGATGCTATAGGGTGTGCCCTCCCCTTTTGGCCGAAACACGCCAGCACTCTCCCACATAGCATAGATATTTGGCTCGTATTCGTTAGGGTTGTAGGTCTTGGCAAGTTTCATGGCGGTGGCTTCCTTACAGATTATTGATACTTTTCACACGAAAACGGCGCGGTCGATACTTCACGTGAAAATCTGTGTGCAGCATCTGCCTGGCCGATTTTTTGGTGCAACTTCAGCTACCCAGTATAGCACGTTTGGCGGCACAATGGCAGAGGTGACAGGGGTTGGTAGTGAAAATAAGGCACTGCACATTGCAACAGTGTGATTAGTATCCCGCTTTGCAGTTAGTCGCTATTGTTGAGTGTGTTGTTACGGTGATTCGCTGCTTTGCGGTTTTCACGTGGAATGAGTTGTGTGATAGGCTTGAGCTACTGCCTTAACGTCTCATCGTCTTATTTAGGTAGATCACAGGGAAGGGAAGTACACAAAGAGAAAGAGATGATTTTTATCCTATGCGTGTGGCACGTTTACCACCACCCATTTTCGCCAACTTATCTCCTCGATAGCAAAAGTGTAAGTAATCAAAGGTAGAGAAATCTCATGTCCACCATCGAAATTGAGCTGCAGCAGGGAAGTTCTAGCCCAATTTCACACCTACATTCATCCTTGTTTCACGTGAATAGTGCGGGTAATCACGTCAATTCTAACCATCTTGCGTAAGCCAACACACGTCTCCTGTCATCTTGCATTAAAAGTCGCACCTATAGAGCAGGGGAGGGCAGTATAAAAA
The DNA here is from genome assembly GCA_963548065.1 of uncultured Candidatus Saccharibacteria bacterium. Classification (GTDB taxonomy): domain Bacteria; phylum Patescibacteriota; class Saccharimonadia; order Saccharimonadales; family Saccharimonadaceae; genus Saccharimonas. The sequence goes on along the minus strand of CAUUSZ010000001.1, from coordinate 247,636 downwards.
AAGACGCCCCGTTGAGCGCCTTTCTCTCAGCAATACCACGCTTACTTATGCGAGCGGCGATACGATGCCTGGCGCAGACTGCGCACATGTTGATACAGCGCTTGGTAGAGGTGGTACAACCGGTAGCGCAGCGGATGGAGAGGTTTTTCCCAGGTGCCAATATAGTCCACCGGCGTACCCCCAAATGATTTCTTAAAGTGCGTGAAGCCCGCCCAGGGGTGATCCTTCGGCACATCATCTGGCGCAATGCCGTAAAAGTCAAAGAATTTGTGCCCGGTATCGTGCGCATAGAAGAGGGCAGACACCACCAGTGCTGTGGCTGGGCTGAGGTTGCGCTGGGCGGTGTAGGACGCAGCGTGGGCATAGGCCATCGTCGTGCCGTCACTAAAGAATATCAGGCTAGCAACTGGCTTGTCCTCTAGCGTGGCATACATCAGGCCAGCTGCCTTACGTGGGAAAAGCACTTCTGCCATTTGGCGAAAGTAGGCATCACTATGAGGCTGCATGCCAGTACGCTTGGCGACGTCGTGGATCATATCAAGAAAGATCTCAATATCCGCCGGCTCATAACTGGTGTGGAAGCGCACCCCGGCCTTCTGATTCTTGCGCCAGGTGTAGCGCACCGCCTGCTTGGCATTAGCCAGAATGGCATCGTGATCCATCGTTACATCATTAATAATTGTTCGATCGGGCTGGAGGCTCTTCGCTTTGCGAAAGCCAAGATTTTGCAATTGCTCGAGCCGCGTCGTCCGGGGGTCGACCCGCACGAAGTCTGCACCATATTGCCGCCCTGTGGCAATGATATCCTTGAGCGCCGCTTCCTGAGCGGCATCATTATCTGCTTCGGGCCCATAGGGCACATACAACCGATGGTTGAGTCGACCATGCTCGATAATGCCATAATACTGCCACCCTTTGTCTGCCCGCCGCACCGTGTGGCGCTGCTGCGCTTGTTGAAAGGCCTCCCATGCCTCAGTCTGTAAAAAATGTTTCATAACATTAGTATAGCAACTTTGTGGCGGATTTTCACTGATGATTGTTGCAAAAATTCCATGCGTACCACGACGAGATGGTGAATATTCGTATAAAATAGTGTTGATCTAGCCCAGAGGTACGCGCGTTATGAAAAGTCTAAGGCTGATATACCTTGCTATTAGACATCTCTTCCTCTCACTACTCAAAAATGCTATACTATCGCTATCATTATGCAGCTCAAGCCTATCGATCCATCCACTCTCGAGCAATTTGCCGCGCAGCACCCGCTGGGGAGCTTCGTCCAGTCGGCCGCTAATGCCAAGCGAGTGGCACAGCTGGGCTGGCAGCCACATTATCTAGGGTTGTGTGCTGAGGATGATCGCTTGGTGGCTACCGCTGTGTTGTACGAATGGCGCACCTTGGGCTATAGTGAGTTTGAGTGTTTGCAAGGGCCGCTGGTGGATTATCATAACCCAGCCGTGCTCAGCACACTATTGACAGAGCTCAAGAAATATGTCAAAGCACACAAAGGTATTTTGCTCCGCATTCAGCCGCCACTCATCCTGCGGCAGGGAAATGACCCTACTCAGCTTCTCGAAGTAGCAGGCACAGCCAAAGCACTACAACAATTAGAAAAGGCAGGCTTTCGCGCTATCCCCCCGCAGCAGACCGACCACAACGCGCGCTACGTGCGCTGGTTCTTTGCCAAAGATCTCTCGCCCTATCACGACGACGCAGCACTACTCAAAAGCTTCGATGCTAAGACACGCAGCTGCGTCAAGGCAGCCACCAAGTATGGTGTGGCGGTACGCGAGATTACTGCAGTGGACGATCTCGCCCCGTTTGCGAAGCTGCTAATCGATACTGGCACGCGGCGTGGCTTCTCAGGACGCAGCGAGAAATTTTATCAGCAATTGTTCCGCGCCTTCCACCGCAAGCAGGCGTGGTTCCTGATTGCCGAGCTCGACCTTGCTGGCTACCAAGCCCGTCTCAGCGGCCAGCAGGATGCACTGCAAGCCGAGCGTGATATGCTAGCGACTGAGCCAGACAAGCAAGGACAGGTAAAGGAGCTCGACAATCAGCTCACCGCAGTGTCCAAACGCCTGGCAGATTATGAAGCGCTGCGCCAGGCAGCTAGCGGCGACGTCCTGCCGCTGGCCGCCGCCATATTCATGCACACGAGTGATAACGAGGTGGTGTATTTCCTCAGTGGCTCGGACGATCAACATGCCAAATTTTCTGGCTCATACGCCCTGCAATACGCAGCAATGCGCCGTGCCATCAGCCTTGGTGCTCAGCGCTATAACTTCTACGGCACAAGCGGAAACTTCAATGGCTTCCCCGAGCAAGAGGGAGTGTATCACTTCAAAAAAGGCTTTGGTGGTCAGCTCGAGGAACGCGCTGGCTGCTATGAATATATTGCTCGGCCATTCATACATCAGGTGGTTTGCTGTGTGCGTGCAGTGCTTAGTATGATTGGTCGGTAGAGACCAACTTATCCAAACATCGACAGCTATTTCTGTGCCAGCGCGCAGACAATAATCCACTACAAGTAGTTACACGCTGGTATCATCATCTCGAATATCATCAAAACATATCTACTGTGCTTCGTGGCCGCTCCACACTGCTTCGCGCATCGACAAACTCGGCTGCACTTCGAGCAGGTATGGATCAACTGTGTGGCCAGCCTGAGCGTAGTAGTAGCCGAGTGTGGCGATCATCACTGCATTGTCCGTACAAAAGGCCATTGGTGCGTAGCTAATGGAGCAGGGCAGGGCGGTGCGCAGCTGGCGGCGGAGTTCTTGGTTGGCTGCCACACCACCAGCAATCACGACGGAGCGCGGCGCATAGTGCTCATACGCCAGCACCGTCTTATCCACCAACGTCTCTACCGCCACACGTTGGAAGCTCGCCGCCATATCATAGCGCTGCTGCGGCGTGACAAGCGCTGGGAGCTCGTGCGAAGGAAAAGAGGTATCTTTGCCTACCTCGGCTTGCATTCGGCGCAGCACGGCCGTCTTGAGGCCCGAGAAGGAGAAATCATACTGGCCCTGCATCCGCGCTTTGGGTAAGGCGTAGCGCTGTGGGTCACCGTGCGCAGCGGCAGCAGCAATAGCCGGGCCGCCAGGGTAGGGCAAACCAATGATTTTTGCTACCTTGTCGAATGCTTCGCCCACAGCATCATCCTGTGTTTGACCAAGTAGTGTATAGTCACCATGCGCCCGAAACAGCACTAACTGACTATGCCCACCAGAGACGATGAGCGCCAGCATAGGGAAGCTCGGCTGCGCAGCAGGGAGCGCTAAAGCTGGCTCGGGTTTTGGCCGGCCGTCCTCCACCACAAAGTTAGCATAGACATGCGCCTCCACATGATGAATCGCGTAGAGCGGCTTCTTGTGCACAATTGCGAGCGTCCGCGCCGCCAGTGTGCCAACCAGCAGTGACCCCACTAGTCCAGGCGCATACGTCACAGCAATGCCATCAATCTCATCCCAGCTGCACGCTGCCTCGGCCAAGGCGCGGTCAATCACCGGGGTAATCATCTCAATATGGCTCCGCGCTGCTACTTCTGGCACCACGCCGCCATACTGAGCATGGATATCTATCTGCGAGTGCACTACACTACTCAGCAAGCGCCGCCCATCAGCCACCACCGCAGCCGCCGTCTCGTCACAGCTGCTCTCAATCCCAAGAATCTTCATAAAGTTATTATAGCAGAATAGCAGAGCAAGGAAGATGAGAGAGTAGTGTGATAATAAAAAATCAAATTGCATGAGTTTGAACCTCAAGAGCTAACCTACTCTCAAGCTCTTTTCTTTCATTCCTTTTGCTGAGACGATCAGAGGTCGATACTCCTATAGATAGGATCAGCTCATGGTTTTAAATATTACCAAAAGTGGTATAATATGTGCCATGGCATTTTCTCTAAAACAAACACTCAAGAATACTCTCCCACCCAGCGTGTTGGCGGCGCTGGAGCCAGGTTATCGGCTGCTTGAAGCCACTGCGGCGGCGGCCAACCAAGGCTTCCCAGCCCAGGGCATGCACGTCATTGGTGTAACGGGGACAAATGGCAAGACCACGACGTGCTTTATGATCCACCGCATGCTGGTCGAAGCAGGTTACAATGTCGGCCTGATGACGACGGTGGCATATGGAGTGAACGACAACATCACGTCGCAAACCGAGCACATGACCACCGTATCTGCACCGCTGTTGCAGCAGCGGCTGGCAGAGTTTCGACGGCGTCATGTGCAGTGGGTGGTGCTAGAGGTGACGAGCCATGCGTTGGCGCAGCATCGCATCTTTGGCATTCCAATAGACATCGCCGTCATGACCAACGTTACACACGAGCATTTAGATTATCATAAGACATTTGAGCGCTATCGCGCTGCCAAAATGCGCCTCTTCAAGCTAGCGCGGCGGGTTGGCATTATCAATGCGGATGATCCATCGGCGGCGGTCTTCGAGCAAGCGGTGCCGCGCAGCCTGTGCTATGGCATTGCAGGCGGCGACATTCGCGCCACGAACATCGCCCAAACGGCCTCGGGTAGCCGCTATGATGTATGGCTCATGGGGCAGATGCATCACATCACCATCAACATGCCGGGTGAGTTCAACATCGCCAACAGCCTGGCCGCGGTAGCAGTGGGGCACGAGGTAGGCCTGAGCCGGGTGCAGATCGAGCAGGGCCTGGCTGCACTCACCGGGGTGGAGGGCCGTATGACAGTCGTGGATGCTGGGCAGCCATTCTCTGCTATTGTTGATTTTGCCCACACACCCGATGCCTTTGAGCGGCTACTGGGCAGTGTGCGAGCGAGCACCAAGGGCAAGCTGATCGTCTTGTTTGGCTCGGCTGGTCAGCGCGATGAGTCCAAGCGAGCCATCCAAGGCAAGATCGCAGGGCGAATTGCCGATGAGCTTATCCTCACCGAAGAAGACGACCGCGATACAGACGGGCAGCACATCCTTAGCCAAATCGCCAAAGGCGCAGAAGCCGCTGGCAAGACCCAAGACACCGACCTCTTCCTCATCCACGACCGCGCTGAGGCCATCCGCTTTGCTATTCGCCGTGCTCGCACCGCCCGCGACACCGTCGTCTTCCTGGGCAAAGGCCACGAAAAAACCATCGAACGCGCCGACGGCACTCACCCCTGGGACGAAATAACAGAGGTAAAAAACGCCATCCGCGAGCGACAAGCATCGAAGAAGAAGCCAGCGAAAGGCAAGACTAAACGCAAAAAAGAGAATAATAAACATAGAAAAAAGTCTACATCTCGCCCAGCAAAACGCGCTTCATCTACTAAGAAACTTTCCTAGTTCTTGGTTTTCTTATTATGCTTGGTAACCAATGATTGTTGTTTAAATGTAAATTATTATATGTACTTAGCAAAAACTCGCCACAAGAGTGGCGAGTTTCTATATTTACGACACTAAGACTAGTGTAGAAAGTATGACTTTATTGCTCATTTTGGCGATCTGTTACAAACATCTCTGTTATTAGCTCTCGATAGTCTTTCTCTGCATAGGGTGTCCCGTCAGGATGGTTTAGGCCAAATATTTTCTTGAAGTCTCGAGCTACCGCATTGTGCGCATACCGACGAGCCATATCTGCCTTGATAAGGTCATTTCTCTTATTATCATCACTTTTATCTTGCCTAAACAATTCTCCTGCCGCTTCGTGCTCATCAACCGCCTTCTTATACGCGCTATATGCAGCGGTAGTCTGTTGTGGCATTAACGGTTCACCTGGGTAATGATATGTTTTCCTTCCCTCTTCATCAATTCTCAATACACCAAGTGCGTCAAGTACAGCCTGAGGATCATTCCTGTTGATGCCATAGTCTTCTATTACGCCATTGACAATATTTCGGGCATTTTCGATAGGAGGATCATCAACCTCACCCACCTTAATTTCTTCCATAATGACTCGCTTCATAAAATCAACAATTTCTCGCACCTGCGCTCGTGCATTCTCTCGTGCTTGCTCAGGCGCCTTCTTATTGCGCATTGTAATGCTGAGTTCTCTCATATTCTCAGGAAATTGCAGTCTTGCTAATTTTAAAGCTTCACTATTGATAAGTTTCATAAGCTCAGCATATTGCTCTTGCTGAAACTCACGAATCGTCTGGCATGATTTCTCGAGTGCCTCTAGAACGCCTTCTTTTAATTCATTCTCCCCATGGTATGGGGTAGTTTCGATATCTGATGAGTTGTTTGTTAATCCAAGTTCATGATGCATGAAGCTATATTATCATATATTGCATAATATGTCGATAATTATTAGAACAAGAAAATCCATCAATATGATGGATTTTTACACCTTGCTATAAATCGGCTCTACCGCTGCGACAAATAATCAATCTCTTTGATGATGTCGAGCAGCGCTTGGGCGCGGCGGGTTTCGTCGCGGATGGATTTGGCGATTTGGTAGGCTGGGTCGATCAAACTTTTGTCGTCCGTCGAGCGGATCAAAAGCAGATAGGTATCGAACTTCTCATCTGGGCTAACGTTGAGCTTATCCACCAGTGGGCGCAGCTCTTTGATGGCTGACTGCTTCACGCCATTGAGCGCTTCACCACTGGGCGCAGGCTGCGATGGTTGCTGCTGCGAGGACATGACTGGCACTGACGAGCCCATATTGCCCGACATACCCGAGAGTGATGAACGGCCAGCACCTTGCCCCGACATCATCGCCTGCGACCGCTGCGACGCTGCTGTGCCCACCTGTGGACCGATCCCAGCAAGCACCTTGGCAAGCTCTTGATCGTCGGTAATTGATTGTGATGTAGTGCTGATATTCATGGTTCCCACCTGTCTCCAAATATGCTTATGATTCTCTGCTAATTAATGTATCATGGGAGGGTATACTCTTGCAAGCAGAAGGAGACGATTATGCTTGATGACCAGACCATATTGCGCCAACGCGGTGCTGAGGCCGCCCTGCACCACATTGCAACATTATGGAAACAAACGGCGCTGCCAACAGAGGTAACTAGCCAACTCTCGCATATGGCAGCCAAGCATGATATTCGTAATGTTGTTATTATAGCAACGGATGGTGGGATGGTGCTGGCTCGCGCCAGTCAGCAGCTTGTGCAGCCTCACATGACTGTGCCTGTGTTGTGCCGCGAGGCAGCGGCAGTACCAGCATTTGTGGGCTCGTACAGCTTGGTGGTTATTATCGAGGCTGGCATCTTGCCTGACCAGGTGAAGAATATACTGCGCTATACAGAGCAGCACAGTGCTCCGACTGTTCTGCTCACTCATGATGCTACTGCGGCTGAGTGCACCACAGCATACCCTGCAGCTACCGGCGTGCCAATCACCAAGAGGGAAGGGCAGGTGGCACCACTACGCATGCTCAGCACACTGAGTGCGCTACTGACGGCCTATCAGTTGCTGGATGATGATCTTGTGGAAGCGATAGCAGATGGCGCAGCGTACGCAGCGAATGCAGCGCAGCAGTGGGGCGCTGCCGTGCCGACCGCTCACAACCTTGCCAAGCAGCTGGCGCGACAGGCAGCGGGCAAGACGGCGGTGTTTTGTGGCAGTGGGTCGCTCGCGCCGGTCGCCCAGTGGTGGCAGTGGTGCTGGCAGGAGCGGGCGCACAATGTGGCATTCGCCACCACCCTTGCCGAGGCCGAGCAGGCTGGCGCTCATGGCTGGCTGAGCCACCCGGTAGATAAGCCATTCGCGCTTTTCGACCTCGCGAGTAAGAATGACGCCACTACCCAGCAGCGCATGGCAGCGCTCGATCGCCGCCTCAGTGGCCGCAGACCCCATGCAAAGTCTATATTGCTTGCTGGCGAGACAGAGATCGAGCAAATATTACACGGCATGATACTAGCAGAATTCGCCAGCCGCTACCTCGGCGTGTTGAATGGCGTGAAGCAGGAGAGGGGCGACAAATTTTAAAGCTCTAACCTAGCGTGTTTTAGTTTTTGGGAATCGTAGTGTTTTATTTTTTCTATTCTAATTCTTAAGCCCTTATCATGATCTTGTATGGTAACTCGCTGTCGCAAAATGTTACATAAACAACGAGCTGCTACAATAAATTCACTAACGAAATCGCTCATCATCTCAAACATTACATGTGACGATTAATCTGGAATAATATGTGCAAAAATTCTATCATCTTACTCTGTAAATGAGCAGGGTAGGGTGAGCCAGGAATACCACAACTCATACAAAAAACCCGCCACATTTCAGGCGGGTTCTGTATCAGCATAACTATGTTAATTAGTGATACTGCCGTAGCGACTCGATCGTGTTCTTGCGCGCGGCACGAATAGCTGGGTAGAGACCAAAGGTGAGGCCAACCGCCAGTGCCAGGCCAATTGCCATCACCGCCGTCTGCCACTCCAGCGATGGCGCAAAGGACAGCCACAGGCTAAAGCTCAGCGCCACTATGTAGCCGAGGATGTAGCCCAGAATACCACCGAGCAAACTAATCGCCAGTGCCTCAATAACAAACTGCGTGATGATGTTACCATCAGTCGCACCAACCGCTTTGCGGATACCCACCTCGCGCGTGCGCTCCACCACGCTCACCAGCATGATGTTCATGATGCCGATGCCGCCAACTACCAGCGAGATGGCTGCAATCAGCGTCAACACCTGGGTTAGTGCTGTGAAGAGCCGGTTGGTTGGCTGGCTAATTGCATCGCCCGTTGCTACAGTAAAGTCTTCTTCCCCTTGGTGATTTTGCTTAATCTTGTCCTTAACTTGCTGAGCAATCTGCCCGACCTGCTGCGACGCATCAGCCTGGATGTTGATCTGCTGAATCTGTGTATGGCCATTGTGAATTTTCTTACCTGCCTCAGTGGTAATGATAGCTGCGTTGTCGAAATCGACATTGTTATAATTCAGCGGCTTTTCTACACCGCGCATCACACCCACCACGATAAATTCCTTGCCGCGGATTTTGAACGTCTGACTAATCGACTGCTCTGTACCAAACAGCTGCACTGATAGCTTTGGCCCAAGCACCGCTGGCTTGGCATCGTGCGTGCCACCCTCGAGGAAGTCGCCCTCACGCAGCTCGAGCTGGCTCGTAATGGCGAGATCCGGCGAGGTTGCCACAACGGTCGCATTAGCTTCTCGACCATCGCCCTTGAGCTTGTTCTCAGAAGTCATCATTGGTGCTACAGCACGGATATGTGGCATCTTGCGCACTGCCTCGACGTCGGACTCGGTGATGGTGCTGGTATTGTAATTATACTGCGCGACCGAGCTCGCCAGCGACGAGAAGCTCTTATCTTGCACACCAGGACGCACAACAATGAGGTTGTTATTAAGCTCAGACACCTGTTGAGAAATAATGTTATGCAGGCCACCACTCAGCGCCAAGATCGCCACGATACTACCCACGCCAATTGCCACACCCAGCGTCGCCAGCAAATTACGGCCGCGGTTGCGCCGGAAGCTACTGCTTGCATTTTCGAAATGATCAATGATTATCATGCCTGGGGCTCCTTTGTACTAGATTGGTGAGCAGACGATGGTAAAGTGGGCTGCTGGGCTGGTGTGGCCACAGCTGGCTGAGCGGTCGATACAGCAGACGGCGTAGATGATGATGACTGGGCTGCAGTATGAGCCACTGGTGCTGCAGGTTGGTTTGTTGGTTGCGGCGCAGCTAGTTGAGGTTGAATTGCTGCAGACTGAGACTGAGTTGGGGTAGCCGAAGTCGTTTGTTGTGCAGCAGGCAAGGCTGGCGGCACTTCTGGTGGAGCAACTGGCATAGGCTCGATGGTCGGGCCATCTTGGGTATGCGGATCTTCGTAGTCGACTACTGTTGGTGCTGTCGTTGCTGGTGCTGTAGCCTTGGTGGGACGACCGCGAGCAATTGCCTTGACCGGTGCAGCTGGCTGAGTGGCCGATGCCGTGCTCTGCGCAATCGTCGGCGCAGCCTTGCCAGCAGGTGCTGCCCGGCGAACTCGTGGCTTGCGAGCCACTGGTGTTGGCGTAGCGGCAGTGGTGCGCATCTGCTCATCACTGGCAATCTGCCCATCAAGCATCTTAATCACGCGGCTAGCATAGCTCGTGAGGTTCGGGTTGTGTGTCACCATAATGATAGTATTGCCTCGGCGGTGCAGCTGAGCCAGCTCTTCCATGATGATATGGCTCGAGCGGCTATCGAGGTTACCCGTTGGCTCATCCGCCAAGATAATCGACGGGTGATTCACCAGGGCGCGAGCAATTGCCACGCGCTGCACCTGCCCACCACTCAGCTGCCACGGCATGTAATATTCGCGCTCTTGGAGGTGGAAATTCTTCAGCACCGCACTGGCCTGCTCCAGACGCTTGACGCGGCGCATCCCCCCACGATAACTCAAGGGAAGGGCAACGTTCTCCAGCACCGTTAGGCGATTAATCAGGTTAAAACTCTGGAAGACGATGCCAATCTGCCGCGAGCGAATCCGAGCGTGTTGACGCTTGCTCAGCGTCGCGACCGATGTCCCGTCAAGAAAATACTCGCCGCTGTCGGCGCGGTCGAGCAAGCCCATGATATTGAGCAATGTCGTCTTGCCACAGCCACTAGGGCCCATAATGACAATAAATTCGCCTTTTTCGACTCGCAGGTCGACGTTGTCCAAGGCGTTTTGGGCAGCGTCGCCCAGACCATACTGCTTAGTGAGGCCTCGGAGTTCTATAACTGGTGTAGAAGATCGTACCATAATTATCCTTTAGTATAAACTGTCAAAAAACATTTCTGCAAGCCCAATCTGCACAAAAATATGCAGTATAGCCACGCATCATGCCAAAAGACGAATCAGCAGCGCACTTCTATGGCAGCGTGCCGCCTGGCGCTGATATGGCGGAGAGACAGGGATTCGAACCCTGGGTGACGTTGCCGCCACACACGCGTTCCAGGCGTGCCAATTCAACCACTCTTGCACCTCTCCGTACCTCTGTATTATAGCGGATGTGGGGTGGGGTGGCAATATGTATGAGTTGCTCGGATATATTGCAATTTGCTCATGCAAGTATTTTACCTATGAGAGTGTGTATTGGTGTTATATTTGTCAGTCTGTATCGTTAATTATTTTAAATATAAATGTATAGGGAAGGATCAATAATTATTCTTGTACGATTGGATGGTTTCAAACTATCATACTTTCTTTATCATGCGGTATGTATAAAATATCTCCCATTTTTGCCAAAAAATATCGTTCGAATATATTTCTATACTAACCTCTGTGTGCATGCGCCATTCATTTTTCTCAACAGAGGCCAAAAAATATTTGACCTGCCACGCAAACAATGGTAGCATGAAACGCAAGTGCGCATATAATAAGCACACATAACCACTAATCCTGTATTGGGGAGGATTGAAGCTTATGACAGACAAATACAATGGTTATCCGGCAAACGCTAGCGGATCTGAAGAACCAGATAATGCAGCCTTACATGAACAAAAAAACCCCCGTAGACGAGATTTCCTTCTCGGTGGTGCAGCCTTGGCTGTTGGAGCAGGTCTATCAGCAGCTCTTTTAGGTCGTGGCCGATCTAGCTCAGCCTCTTCAGAAACACCCTCTCCATCAGAATCTCCAAGCTCGAGCCCAGAAGCAACCCCATCTGCCACGGCGACAGAAACTCCGTCACCTACCCAAGAGCCGGTAGAGCCCGGCACACCAAGTAGTGAGCGGCCCGAACCTCGCCGGTCGTATAACTTCGCGAATCTTAGTGAGTTTGACTCTGAAAAGTGGAAAACAATGAGTGATTATGACAAAGGACTTGCGTGTAAAACCTTCTTTGGTAATAACTTTGATGATCCCAATATTATAAAAATTCTTACCGAATCAGGTGCTAATCAAGCAAAAGAGTTAGTAATTACGTGGTTTGACAATGTTGATCGACTTTTCCGTGATCTCTGTGATGACGCCCAATCAAAAGCTTTATTCACAAATGCAGAAGGTAGAGAAGTTGAAGTATGGCCAGTGCTGCGATGTTTGGCAGACTATATAGACGTCCCACATTCTAACATTGTTAGAGATTCCAATGATGAAAGTAAAGATGGCGGCGATAAAAATCAATCAAAACCCCACGGTTATTATGGCCGCCTTGTTGAAGCCGCCTATGAAGCTCATACGAAAGGCAAAAAACCAGAAAAAGAAGACCGCATTGCTCTCCGCGTTACGAAATGTGCGATCATGGCAGAATACGAAGACCCATTCCCGATCAACGACGGCAAAGAAACCAATCAACCCCAGGTATATTCGGCAGCATATTGCGAAGTACAAGAGGTAGAAAACGAAAATGGAGAATCATACCGTGTCGCTCTTGAGACCCAAAGGCAGATAACCGAAAAAGATCGAAACACAAACCACTACACAGTACATTCATTCCCCCGTGTATCTTATTTTTATCCAACAAACGAAAACGACTATAAAGCTCGCGCGATCAAACCAAGGGTTACCGCGCCTCTCAACGATATCAAAGAAGGCTAAAAATCTAGCTTTAATCCAAGCCAGCCAAATACCACACACTACTTATGTTATTTGGCTGGTTTTCTTACTTATTTTTGTGTATTATATGTAGTGTATGACAAACTCTCTTGTATCTAAGCTAAAGCGCTTTTCACTCTTTCCATTAGCTATTATTCTTGTACTTAGTTCTAGTGTGTTTATAGACCAAAAGGCTTATGCTGATGATCATGATGAGAAGATTCGAAAATGGGCTCTCTTTGAGGCGCAAGACGGGGAGAGTGGCACATCTCATGCTGGGTGTTTTGACGGGATTTACAGTATTAGCTTTAGAGATGTCAAAACTAATGGTCTTGGCGGAAGTGGTTTTAGCGAAGAGCGCTTTGTCCTAGGCAAAAAAATGTCATGTGCTGCCATTTATGAAGAAGGTATCTTAAAATGGGGGTTTTCGGGCGCTGAAGATTTTTTGACCGCAGCTGGTTATAAGAAGAACAATGGCAATAGAACATGGGAAGCAACAAAAGGTCGGCAAGGCCCTGTCAACGCAGCAATTCGTAGTAAGTTAAAAATTAATGATAATAATATAGAGGAGTATTTAAAACCTGGTGAGATATACACATATTATTATAAGGATTTTGTCAGCACGTGTTCTGTTAAGGATGAGAAAAATCGATCAGAGCTTAATAGTTCTCAAACCACTCTTGCAGACAAAGCAGAAGATGGCTACATATCCTATAGCAGGATTGGAAAAGACGGCAACAGTGATATAGTACAGCAAGTTATAGCAAAGTACAAAGGTCCAAACATAACTGCAACAGCGGGTAATCATTCTAAGACAGAAGAAGACAAAAAATTCTGTATCGATAAATCAAAAAAAGTTACAGCACAAGCAAGCAAAGCAATAAAGAACGCCAAAAATAATGCCTCAGCAAAGGCTGTTGACGACAGCCTTGCATCAGCGTTGTCTTCTCTAAAAAATAAGGCGTGTGCGGCAGACCAATCAAAATGTAATGATAATGGCTGGGAAAAATCTGTTGCGGTTTGTATTGCAAATGCTACGAAATCCTATGTTACAGAGGCTGTAGTAACGCGCGGGAAATCTAGTAAAGAAAAAGATATCAATACATACAAAAAAGAATACATTAGCAAATGTATGCATGAAAAATGGCCAAATCTGACAGAAAAAGAGATCAAAGATATTCTTAACGGTGTTGATACAAAGAAGGCGGCAGACGCAGCAAAGGCAGGAGACATTGACATAGGGGGTGGTGAGGGTGCTCACGACACGCCTGAGGATGGTGAAGAAGAATCCAAATCACGCTGTGCCATCGATGGTGTTGGCTGGGTTGTTTGCCCTGTCGTTAACTTCCTTGCCGACATCTCAGACGACTCTGCAGGTATTTTAGCCAAACTGCTTGAAGTCAACTCATTTATCTTAACTAACCGTGGTCCTGATTCGGCCTTCCACTATTGGTCACGTATTCGGGATATTGCCAATATCGTCTTTGTTATCGTTTTCTTGATTATTATCTACTCGCAGGTTAGCGGTCTTGGTATTAGCAATTATGGTATTAAGAAACTTCTACCCAAGCTTCTTATGACTATCGTCCTCGTCAATATATCTTTCTATATATGTAGCATTCTTGTCGATATATCAAATATTGTCGGGTCATCATCGTTCAATTTCATCAGCTCACTTGGTGGTGGCGGGAGCGGCCCAGAGGGTGGCTGGGCAACAAAGGGTAATGCGCTAGGAGGAATTGCTGCTGCTGTTCTTGCTGGCACCGTTGGCTTCTTTGCCCTTGGCGCGCTTATTTCTGGTCTTATCTTCATTGCTGTTACTGCAACTGTTACAGTATTCCTTCTCGGGGCGCGGCATGCCTTGGTTATCTTTACTATTATCTTGTCTCCACTTGCCTTTGTAGCCCTGCTATTGCCAAGTACAGAAGGATTATTCAAGAAATGGTGGGGTTTCTTCAAGACATTGCTATTTCTCTACCCTGCAGTTGGCTTGCTCTATGGTGCGTGTAATCTGGGGGCAACGGTCATTAATGGCATGAAGGGCGAATCAGAGGTGTTATTACAGATTATTGCTGCTGCGCTTACCTTCACGCCACTCCTCTTAGTTTCTCGCCTAACAAGCCTCATGACCTCAATGATGGGGTTAGCAAATATTGCCGATAAGTGGGGACAAATGGCTGGCAATGCGGTAGGCAAAAAATCACAAAAGATGCTCAATGAATCCAAATGGGGCAAATATATGGACTATCGTGATCAGGTAAAGGCAGAAAGACGTGCACAAATACAGGCTGGAACTTATAAGGGTACAAAAAATCCTGCTACTTGGGGTAGAGCTGCACGGAGTTGGGTATCTGGAAAAGCCAATAGAGTTATTGAAGTGGGAGCAAATAAGTTTAATAATGAAGCCGCTAAACGCATGATAGAGGATCTCGGTAAAGAAGCATCTTGGCAAGAAGAGAAACGGTATGACGAGTCTATAAAGAAAGCAAAAACTATGTATGAGAGTGATGTCTCATTTATAGATAGCGGAACTGGCTATAAAACACGCCTTGGGAATAGTCAATTTGTTGATATGGCTAGAGGTCTAGTAAACCCAAATATAAAACCAACAGATAGTGCAGGAAATGTAATTACAAGTATCCCTATGCCACAAACGACGTCTGAAAGAAGATATATCCTAGATAGGGCGGGGCGATCTGCAAATGCCGAACAATTTGTACAGCTTGCAGAGCTCGCTAATAGCCTCCAGAGCGAAGGTGAACGATTGGCTCTTGCCTCAGCTCTTAGTACATCAAGTGGCGCGAAGAAACATGGCTGGTTTGATGGAGGAGCCTACAACGATATAAAAGATGGTAAGTTTGATCTTCAGCAGTCTATAGTTAGATCTATTAATAAAGAGAAGTTTGGCAAACCTGAAGAAATTGCAAACATGGATCAAGCATCTGCAAGAATTATCAATGAAGCATTATCAGAGGCTGGTCCTCGGGTTAGCGGTGAGGTATTAAAGCAGGCCCAGGATAGAATAGAGGAAGCTGCACAGATTGCTCTTCAAGATGAACGATTTAAAAATGAGATTCTTAGTAGGCAAAGTATCCGTGGCACAGTTGACGACTGGTCTGCTGGTAAATTCAAGAAACCTGAATCATAAACTACTTTCTAAAGTTTAGATAAGGTCTTCCCTATCCCCCTCATGCTATAATAATATAAGCTATGTCGAGATATAAGGTTGCGCAGGATGTAGAGGCAGAGGATAAGATTCTTGGGCCGTTTAGCTTTCGCCAGTTTATTTATCTGCTGGTTGCGGCGGCAGGGATTGCGTTAGCGTGGGGATTATCGCAAGTGTTTTTGCCGCTGGCGGTCATTCCAGTGCCAATCATTCTGCTGTTTGGTGCACTAGCTTTGCCACTGCGCAAGGATCAGCCAATGGAGGTCTACCTCGCGGCGGTGGTATCATTCTACACCAAGCCACGTCGGCGCATGTGGCAGCCTGATGGCATTAACTCGTTAATCGAGATTACAGTGCCCGAGAAGGTAGAAATTGAGCGAACAAAAAATCTCAGTCAAGACGAAGCCGAGCGGCGCCTGGCGTATCTGTCGCAGCTGGCTGATACTCATGGATGGTCCATTCGCCACACCCGTGTACCCGATGCACAGGGGTCGATGATTAGTGATGTCTATTTCGAGGCGCAGCAGACCTCGGATATGTTTGATGATAACAGCAGCGAAGCGCGAGCAATGACGCGGCGCATCGAGCAATCCAACCAAGCCCGGCGCCGAGCTGCCATCGAGCGCATGCAAGCTCCAGCGGCTGCACTGCCTGCCGTAGCTAATGGCCAGCCAATGCAGCAAACCCCAGTACCGTATCAGCCGGCATGGCCGCAAGCTAAGCAGCAGTCATACCACACAGCACCACAAGCAACTCCAAGCACCCCACCACAGGCTACACCACCGTATCAGCCACCAGCTGATGATGCTGGTTTTGCGCCAGTATCACCACCTCAGTCTCACATACCTGAGTCGCCATACTCAGTACCAGAGCCTCAGCGCCCAGCAGTATCGTATTCGTCCACGAGCTTCCCGGAGAATCGCATAGCGTCATCGCATCAGCAAGCTCCTTCGCCTGACGCTAGCGCCTACCAAAACCAACCAAACCCATACCCATCTCAGCAATCTACCGAGGTATACGAGATTTCGCCAGTGGATGATGCGGCGCATGACGAAACACCTGCTGCCAAGCCACAGCCCATGCCGCGAGAGCATGACTCACTCCAGTCTCTGCCAATGGCACTGCCCGCCGTTATTCCACACGATTCGGTTTTGCCAGACGCCCTGAGTAAGCCCTACACACCACCTGAACCTACAGCAGAAGCTGCGCCAGAGCCCGAGCCAGAAGAAACACCATCCTTCGAAGCAATCTACGCCAACCTTCGCCAACACGCTGCTCCTACCACTAATGCTGTGCCGCTTGTGCCACCCCAAAAGTCCGCCGCACACACCACAACTACATCTAGTTACCCATCAGCTGAAGCAACACCTCCTGCCAATACTCAGCCATCATTCACCCCAGCACCTGCAGAGCAATCTGTCCCGTCAACAGCATCAACCCTCAATTATCCACATACTCCTACACCATACCCTCCCCAGCAGTCAGCCTACCAGCCAGTGCCACCTCAGCAGCCACCCATCGCGCCAGCTCAGCCTACACCAGCTCCTGCACCCACCCCAGCCGCAGTGTCCTACCGAGATCGCTCGGCACTAGCTGATGATAAAAATGTCATCGATATGTCCGTGCGCTACAACCCATACCCTAGCATTCATCAGTCGGTTATCCAGCCGCTCGACCCCAGTTATTACGCCAAGACAACCCCTACCCGCGAGGAGCGCCTGCGTGAGGAGCAGCTTGCCCAGCAACGCAACAATATGCCGCCAAACACTAGCACAAACACCGTTTCGCCTGATATAATTAGACTAGCCAACAACTCTGATTTGTCCGTTGCTGCCATTGCCAATGAAGCCAACCGGATTCAACATCAAGAGCAGGCCAGTCAGGATGATGACGATGAAATTGTCATCCCTTTGCGCTAAGAAATAAGAAGGAGAGTGGTGTCACCAAATTCACCCAACAATCAACAGCCACCAGCTGGGCCACCCAGCCAGTTTGGCTATAGCCAAGGCCAGGGCGCTGCGCCAGCGGGCCAGATGCCAGCTAATTATCCGCAATACCCCGCTCCGCCGCAGGGTAATTATCCGGCAGTGCAAGCACCGGCTCAGCCACCAGCCGTGCAGGGTAATACGAATGATCAGCCCACCCAAGATACCAAGAAAAAAGCTCCACCCAAGCCCGCCACCACGCAGAATAGCCTCCTCCTCTCGGAGCTGCGCGATGATATGATCATCATGGGTGATGGCAGCTTCCGCGCCGTCATCGCCTGTGAGTCGATTAACTTCGACCTGATGAGCGCTCGTGAGCGCGAGGGGGTAGAGTATAGCTACCAGAACTTTCTCAATGCGCTGTACTTCCCAGTGCAGATCTGCATCCGCTCGCAGCGGGTGGATATTGGCCCATACCTCGATAAGCTGGTCGCCATCCAGCGCACCCAAGATAACATGCTGCTCAGCGTACTAATGGAAGACTATATCAACTTCATTGACGACCTCTCGCAAAACGCCAACATCATGGACAAGAGCTTCTACGTCGTCATCCCGTATTACCCAGCAGGGGAGGGGACGATTATCGACCAGAGTAAAGGGTTCTTCACCAAGCTCTTCGCCCCCAAGAACACTAACACTGTGACGAAGATTAGCAAAGAAACCTACGAGCGGGCTCGCGAGGAGATCCGCAACCGGGCTGACACCATCCTCAACGGCTTGATGCAGATTGGTGTGCGGGCAGTGCAGCTCAAGACTAAGGAGCTCGGCACCCTCTATTACAACATGTATAACCCCGACACAGCGGTGCGCGAGCCCCTGGGCGACTTTAATAATGTGACTTCCACCTTCGTCCGCAAGGGTGAGGGAGCCGTCCCAACCTCGACAGCATATCACAAAGGAGAATTTTGATGGCACGACGACCCGATCCAATCGACATTGCTGCCCAGCAGCGCGAGCGCGAGCAAGCAGAGGTAGAAGAAGCCTTTATCAAGGGGATGACGACACTGCGCGACCTAATTGCTCCCAGCAGTCTGGAGATCCACAGCACGTACTTCCGCATTGGCACCAAGTATGGCCGCACACTCTATATTTATGGCTACCCACGTGAGCTCTACACAGGCTGGCTGTCAGGATTGATCAACATCGACCAAGTGCTCGATATTAGTATGTTTATTTACCCTGTCGAGACAGAGATCGTCCTCAACAACCTCCGCAAGAAGGTGACGCAGCTTGAGGCTGATATGGCGCTTAACTCCGAGAAGGGTAAGGTGCGTGACCCAGCCCGCGAGGCTGCCCTGGCCGATGCCGAGGAATTGCGCGACCAGCTGCAGCTTGGAGCGGAGCGTTTCTTCCGCTTTGGGCTCTATGTCACGCTTTATGCTGATAGCCTCGAAGAGCTGAGCTTCGTCCAGCACGTCATCGAGACAATCTTTGGCCAGAATATGGTCTACAGCAAGACCGCCAGTAACCAGCAAGAGCAGGGTCTCAACAGCACCATCCCCCAAATGACCGACCAGCTGCAAGTCCGCCGCAACATGAACACTGGCGCGGTGAGCACAAGCTTTCCCTTCACCAGTGCCGACCTGAGTGACGGCGAGGGTATTCTCTATGGCGTCAACCAGCACAACCAAGGGCTGGTCATCTTCGACCGCTTTAGCCTTGAGAATGCAAATATGGTCGTCTTTGCAAAGTCTGGTGCTGGTAAATCCTTTACCGTTAAGCTCGAGGCACTGCGCAGCATGATGCTTGGCACCGACATCCTCGTCATCGACCCTGAGAACGAGTACCAGAAGCTAGCCGATGCAGTCGGCGGCAGTTACATTCGCCTCAGCCTCAGTAGCGATACGCGAATTAACCCCTTCGACCTCCCTCGAGTAATCGACAGCGACGAAGCAACCGACGCCCTGCGCGCTAATCTCATCACCCTGCAGCGGCTCTTCAAGCTCATGTTGGGCGGCACGTTGGTGGGTGGGCAACAGATTGCCTTGCTCAGCCCAGCTGAGGAGGCCGACCTTGACCAAGCACTTATCGATACCTACGCCCGAGCTGGTATTACCAGCGATCCACTAACACATAATTCTCAGCCACCGACGATCATTGACCTCTACGATACTCTCCTTCACATGGGTGGAGCAGGGCCGTCACTGGCCCAGCGCCTGCGCAAATACACCACAGGCACCTTTGCTGGTATCTTTAGTCAGCAGAGCAATGTTGATATTAATAACAGTATGGTCGTGTTTAACATCCGCGACCTCGAAGACGACCTGCGGCCAGTAGCAATGTATATTGTGCTGAGCCACATCTGGAATATCGCTCGCACCGTACAGCGCCGGCGGATGCTCATCGTTGATGAAGCTTGGCAGCTGATGAAGTACGAAGACTCGGCAGAATTTCTCCATAGCCTAGCCAAGCGAGCTCGTAAGTACTCTCTGGGCCTGACGACCATCACGCAGGACGTAGAGGATTTTATGGGGAGCGAGAAGGGCCGAGCTATTGTAGCAAACAGCTCACTCCAGCTTTTGCTAAAGCAATCGACCAGTGCAGTGGATGTGCTGGCAGAGGTCTTCAAGCTAACCGAAGAAGAGCGTAAGCGTCTATCTAACTTCCCTGTGGGAGATGGCCTCTTCTTTGCTGGGCAAAACCACGTCCATATCCGCATTTTTGCCAGCGAGACCGAGACGCAATTTATCACCACCAACCCAGTGGCCAATAACAGCTTATACCAGCAGCCAGTGAGGTCGTAGTCCACCATGCCTACCCCCATCCCCTCCCAGCAAAAACCCGATATCGACCGGCATAATCCGGGGAATACGCATTGGAGCAACGACACCTTCGCTGGCCGGAATAATCACGCTGGCAGTGGTGATCATAGCCAGTCCAGCACCGCCCAAGACCTCCAGTCGCGCGAGAATAGTGGGGGTGGCTCATCGTCACGCAGCAACGCTAGCGGCACTGGCGCAACTGGCAGCGACTACGCCAACTCCGTCCGAGGCCAAGAAGGCGCGCCAGGAAGCAACTGGAGCGATAATAACTGGTTCAATAAGGTAGTCCCGCCAGACAGCAAACTCTCTGAACCCAAATCTCGCTTTGCCAAGGCGCGGAGTGCTATCTTCTCTAAGAAGGGTGGGCCAATGGGTATCCTTGGTGCTATTTTGCTTGGTGGTGGCTCAATGCTCTCATTTTTTAGTGGGCCAAGTCTACTTTTGCTTCATATTAAAGAAAATCTCACCAACCACTGGAATTCACAAAATACCAGCTTCGAACGACGCGCTAATAAGGTGCTATTTAAGCGCATTCAAAACAGCGCAACTAGTGGCATTTGCTCAGTAGTGAACGTGCGATGTAAATATAATCGTGTCTCGAACCGGTTACTAAAGCAGTTTGAAAAAAATCAAGTTGAAGCTCTCGATAAAGAAGGGAATGTCATTAAACCCTCCGAAGAATTTGACTTAAAGAAATCTACTCTTGGTGAAAAGGTTGCAAACTATCGGGTGACTTACGACAATGGTACAAAACAAACGGTTGGTCCCCCAGAATTCAAAAAATTATACTACGAGAATCCAGAGTTCAGAGCAATTATGCACCGCGCATATGCACCACGTTGGGTCGCTTTCTTCGATAAAGTGTTTAACAATGGCGTCATAAAAAAATTCTCTCTTACTAAGAAGAACAAACTCGCTGGTGCCAAAAGTGAGAAAGAAGTCCGCGAAAGCATCGACAAAAATACCAAAGGCAAAGAAATGAATGGCAAATACGAAGCCAAGGAGAATGACGACGAGGGCAAAGAAAAGGTTACTGAAGACACCGATGTTGGCAAAGCCGCTAAAGAAGCAGTGAGCGAAGGTGCCGAAGGAGCAACAAAATCTATCAGCAAAGAAGCAGCAGCCAATATTATCAAAAATGGCGTTGGCAAGACTGGCAATATCGTCGCCATGATTGCTGGTGGCCTCTGTATGGTGCAGGATGGTGCTAAGTCCATCAGTAAGACGATTCGCCTCATTCAAATGACGCAGGTCATTAGCTATGCCATGATGTTCTTTACGATGGCAGATAATATTAAGGCCGGCTCAACAGACTATATAGCTGTTGCTGTGCTTGGGACAATTCTTACTACTGTACTCGTCAACAAATCTGGCAACGTGACCAAAAAAGCCGCGACTGACGGAATGGGGCTCAAATATGGCCTAATGAAAGAAATAGCTCCAACTGGTACCTCCAACTGGACGGAGTACGTCCCTGGTGGGGGGTGGGCCCGAAAGATGAGTGGCGTTGCCAATGCCTTAGGATCTAATATAAGTGCACTAAAGGCATCTTGCACGGCCATCAACAGTACTGGCGGCCAGCTTCTCATGAGTGTTGCTGGTGGATGGACAAGTATCGTTGGTGAGTTGGTTTCAAACTTAGCTGCCCCTGTTATTTCTGCTGTGTTTGCGCCAATTCTCAGTAAGCTTATAAATTCTATGGCGGGTACTCTCGTGAGCAGCGCTACTGTTGGTGAAGATGCTGGAGATGCCCTCACGAGTGGTGCAGTAAATATGTTCTCTGAAGCAGCAGCGGCGGGCGGTAATGGTATGCTCAATGTCGACCAAACAATCGCCTACGAACGAGAAACAGCTCGTCTCAACCTTGCCTATGCTGCTGAGCAACGCGTTGAGCGGAGCCCATTTGACGCAACGTCGCCATATACCTTTATGGGGAGCCTCTATAGTTCGTTTATTCCATATATGGGTAGTTTCTCTAATCTTAGTAGTTTTGTTCATAATCTTGTGTCGCTCCCTAAGAATATCGTACCGGCCCTCTTTGGCAACAAAGTGAGCGCTAATACCGAAACAGATCGCATGAAAAAGATTTGGCAGGCATGCGATGACCCAAATATCCCCAAAGACGTCGCTGCTGGGCCATTTTGTAATATATCGTATGGCGCACTCAATCTCGATAAAGATCCCGACGAGGTTGCCCAATCTCTCGCTGGGCAATACAACGAAGAAACAGGCCAAGCAACTGGCGGCACACTCAAAGAATGGCAAGAGAAGTGTGGAAAAGGTACTGATGGCGAGAATGGCGTCGACACCGCTTATTGCAAGTTTGACTCTGAGGAAAAAGTCAATGCTGCGCTCTTCACAATCGATCAACGCGTTGTCGACACTATGGATAACGAACCAATCTCTGGTGGAGGTGGCGCAAGCCAATCTAGCAGTAGCACCCCCAGTGGCCCAGCAGTTGGCGAGCCAGAATTCAACCAAGCTCAGCCTGCTGCAGAAGGTGGCGATTCCATATCGACGTGGAACGGCCTTAAAAACGGCGAGTTAGCAGAAGGCGACTTGGTAGCTCTGTCATTTTCATCCGGCGAGAGGATGCACAAGCAAGCCGCCGCTGCGATGGAAGAAATGAACAAAGCATACAAAGCAGAAACTGGTGCCGATTTCGGTATCAACGAGGCATACCGAGACTGCCAACGGCAAATCGCATATGCAACACCAGGTGACCCACTATACCAAGGTGGCCTCGCCAAGCCAGCGCCGCCGTGTAGCTCCAACCATGGCTGGGGGCTTGCAGCAGATATCAGCGTGGGAGACTTTGGTTCTTCTACCTACAATTGGCTCAAAGCCAATGCACATAAATACGGCTACGTCCATCCCGAATGGGCCGAACCAAATGGCAGCAAACCAGAAGCATGGCACTGGGAGTATGCTCGACGTGTTGGAGGGTCATCATGATCATACGGTGGACTCATGTTATTTTTGCTCAGTGTTTCTACTCTCTTTGTGTGTTTGTTACTCGCTGCCAAATATACACCCACCAACAACTGCTTCGCTTTTCGTCTCTTTTTTCTCCATCAACACAACTCTTTTCTCACTGCACAACTATCTATCGAATAAGCTCTCTTGTTTTTGCGATAGTATTCTCTCTCGTGTCAACTCCCGCTTCAGCTTTAGACGCAAGGTTCTTTTCTGGTAACTATATCGAGCATTTCGACCCCGACGCAGCCACCTGCTCTACCAGCTCCACCAGCAGCAGTGATGGCAGTAGCGGGACTGCAGCAGAAGATCTCAAAGACTTTGTCCGCAAATACGTCAAGATGGCTGTCGAAACGAATAAAAAGTATGGCACACCATACGAGACAGTTCTTGCTCAGGGGGTTATTGAGTCTGGTTATGGCAAGTCTGGGCTTACTGTCAAGGCAAATAATTTCCATGGTATCAAGGCTGGCGGGAACTGGTCGGGTGAGGTGATCGATATGGAGACCGAGGAGGAATACGCCTCTGGCCGAACAACAATCGTCGATGGCTTTCGCAAATATCCTACCGTCGAGGCTGGCTGGCTTGGCTATGGCGAGTTCATTACTAGCAACTCACGCTATAGCGAAGCCCTCAAATATCCTGGCGACCCACGCAAATACCTCCAAGAAATCAAAAATGCTGGCTATGCCACCGACAGCCAGTATGTCTCGACTGTCACCGAATATATCGACAAGATCGAACAAATCGTCAAGGAGGAGAATTTATCTCCGCCTTCATCCCAAATCCAAGTCGAAGGTGGCAATAACAATGGCGCCAACGCCCAAAATGCTTCAGCCACAGGCTGCACCGCAAACGGTAGCAAGAGTGCTGCCGGTGGATCAATCGTCGAGACAGCCAAGAGTCTTGCCTGGGAGGATGGACGACGAGTCGGTAATGGCGGCGAAAAAGAAGAATACCGAAATGCTCGCCAGCAGTATAATCCGGAGGCAGGCCCCGACTACACTGATTGCGGTAAGTATGTTTCAACAGTGATGCGTATGAGTGGAGCAGACCCAAATTACCCACCGGCCGGAACGGTTAATCAGCGGCCTTATGTCCTCAGCCACCCAGAGAAATACTACACCAAAGAATCTCCAAGTATGAGCGATCTACAGCCTGGTGATATTCTAGTCTTTAATGGCCATACATTGTTTTACTTAGGTGATCTTGGTAACGGGTTTGTCGGTGCACAAGCTTCCCAATACCAACACGTCCCATCTTATATCAAACAAGGAACACTCGAGTGGATGCTTGGAAACTCGGGCGTTGTATTAGCGAGGACAGTCAATGGAAATACTCAATCAAAAACGTAACCAAATTATCGCATTATTTGCCCTGCTTGCCGTTGGCATGATTGCCTTTACGATATATCGCTTTGTTGATAATCTCAAATACGATAGCACTATCCTCGTCTATGCTATCCCCGATAGCCTCACTGTCTCGTATGATACGATCAAAGACCAAAAGGTAACAACGCGGACAAAGCACGCCGTAAAGAGCGGGTCGTACACCTACACATTCCGAGCTAAGGGCTTTGCCGACCACCAGGTCAAGCTAGACCTCAAGCCAGGCGAAGAAAAGAAGCTATTCTTTGCCATGAAGCCACTAACTGAGGAAGCAAAGAGAGAAGCGAAGAAGGAAAAATACAACGATATCCGCGAAGCAATCGGCGGTCACGAAGCAACACAAGGCGGAGCAAAGATATCTCAAGAGAGCCCTCTTATTAATAAACTTCCTCACTACTCGCGTTGGTTTTATCTTGTTACCTGCAACCCATACCGCACGACCGACCGGTCAAATCGGCTTGGTGTGTGCATCGTCACAACAGACAAAACGAGCCAATCGCAAGTCGACCAAGCCCTCAACTATATTAAGAAACACGACAAAGATATTGATAAATACGACATAAAGATCAATGGCAAAATATATCCCACTACCGAAGAACTAGAAAAGAAGCGCGTTGTCCCGTGTGGCGGCGATAATCCACCATGGTGCTATATGTACACTGATATATAAGGCGAAATCTATCCCACCGCACTCGTCATCACAATCTGATTGTCAACGAATTCGCTAAGGAGGCGCTGCTGGCGCTGCTGGTCGAGCTCACCAAAGACGTCGTCGAGCAGAATGAGTGGTGTTTGGCCTGTTTGCTGTTGAATATAGGCCGCCTCGAGAAATTTGAGGGCAAGCACAATGGTGCGGATTTCACCCCGCGATGCGGTCTTGGCGGCTGGATTGCCTCGGAATAGCACCATAATATCATGCCGGTGCGGGCCAACACTCGTTGCACCAACCACTTTGTCATGCGTCGTTTTTTGTTCATACTCAGCAAGGAGCTGCTGCGCGGTGATACTGCGCTCCTCCGAGTAGTGTAGCGCGACACTATCCGCCGCGCCCGCAATACTTTGGTACATAGCACTGCTTTTTGCATTAAGATAGCGCAGCACCTGCTGACGCTTCGTAATGATCGACGCACCATACTGACTCAAGATAAGATTCCACGAGAAAAGTGTCGCCTCGCTAAGAGCAGGGTCTTTGAGTAATTTATTACGTTGTTGCAGTGCTCGATGGTAGCGGCTCAGCTCATGGCTATAGTGTGCATCATATTGCTGAATGAGTGTATCGAGAAAATCACGCCGGCGCTGCGGCGAGCCAGTGATAATCCGCAATGTATCTGGCTCAAAAAGGACTATCGGATATTTTTTGCCATAGGGAAGGCGACCATAGGTCGTGCCATCAACGATAAAACGCTTGCGCTTCGTCTCATGTCGACGATCGTACTGGACGCGGTAATGCTGCTCATCCGTCGCGAGATCAATTGTATATTTTTTTTGTTCATGTTGACAGACTGCTTCATCACTACCGCGAAAGGAAGTTCCACGCAGCGCAATATGAATCGCCTCAATAAGCGATGTCTTACCAGAGCCATTTGGGCCAGAAATCAGCGTCGTACCTGGCTCAAGGTTGAGTGTCTTGAGCGTATGGATTCGCACATGCTGCACTGCTAGCCGTGTTATCTTCATCGCTAGCTCTTCAGTGGCATAATAATATGAATATAGTTTGGCCCAGGCTGAGCGACTGTTAAGACACAGGGCGAGAGCTTACCACTAAAGCGGAAGGTGATTGTCTCGCCATCAAGAACACCTAATGCATCACTAATGTACCTCGAATTGAGCGTAATTTGCCCATCACTCGACACCTCAGCCTCTGCTTCGGAAGTATTTTCGCCCAGCTCGGACGCAACGGAGTGAATCCGCAATTTCTGCGCCTCATGGTCGGCGGTGAGCGTCACACTGCCACCAGACTCACGCGCAAAGAGCCCTGCCACCTTTACTACGCGCGAGAAATCGCCTGCTGCAAGCGTCACGTTTGTCTCTGATTGAGCAGGGATGAGCTGCCGATAGTTTGGATAGGTGCCATCAATTAAGCGGCTGGTAATCTCCACTTCCTCTAACCGAAAGCGCACCTGCGTCTCATCAAAGAGCACCTCCACTTCTTCCGTGCCGTCACTGAGCGAGCGTAGCGCTTCCTGCAAACTGCTCGCTGGCACAATGGCTGCAATCTGGCTCTGGCTTGCCATCAAACGCCGCTCAGCCAGGCGATAGCCATCCGTCGCCGCCATATACAGCGCACCATCCACCGTGTGCCAGTACACACCAGTCAGGACGGGCCGCGTCGTGTCATTACTACACGTCACCAAGGTTTGCGCTGCCGCCTGCTTAAAGTCTGCAGCAGCAATACTATAGCGTACCGATTGTTCTTCATCAATCGTCGGTAGCTCCGGAAAGTCATCTGCTACTACGCCATTAATCGTCGAGGTGTAACCACCAGACGTTAGTGTCATACGCGTACCATCGGTCTCAAGCTCGATCGGCCCCTTCGGCAAATTCGCCACAAATTCGCTCACAAGTTTAGCCGGCAGGGTAATTACCCCCGGCGTCTCTACCTTTGCACCGATATAGTAGGTAGCGGCAATCTCTAGGTTGGTCGCAGCGAGAAGAAGGCGATTACCTTCGGTGCGGAATAATATATTATTTAAGATTGGCAGGCCAGCTCGGTTGCTCGCAACTCGCCCAACAACTCCGAGCGCTCGTGCAAGATTTTCTTGTGTGACAGACAGTTTCATATCAACGATCCTTTCTTTTTATCTGATTGATCTAGTAATAGGTGCTGTGGATACTGTGGAAACCATGATAGATAACAGAGGTAGAATCTGCTACCTACCTGTGCAAAACGCTGCGATCGCTGGCGTGGATAAACCGGGGAGAAGCGGTGGTTATCCACCAGCCAATGAGACTGGAGGGCGGTGTGCTTTTGGCACTGTGGATGACTGCACACGAGCTGTCCGCTGGTTATACGGCTCGCTATGCACGGCTTTTCCACAGGCGTAGCGAAAAAAACACACGGCCTAGGCATAGAGCTTGTCCCGGATGTCAGCGACTTGCTCACGGATGAGGTAGTCGAGTTTGATGGACTTCTCGATTTTTTCGACCGAGTGGATGGCGGTAGTGTGGTCTTTGCGGCCCAACTCATTGGCAATTTGTGGGAAGCTCATGTGAAGTTCACTGCGCAGCAAGTACATGGCAATCTGCCGCGGCACAACGATGTGCTTAGCTCGCTTAGCACCACAAATTTCTTTGCTATCGATCTGGAAATGGCGGGCGGTCTTATCGATAATCTGTTTGGCGGTGAGATGCTGAGGGCGACTGCGCCGGACATTGCCAAGCAAGCCTTCTGCTGTCATTACGTCAGGAGCGACGCCGCGCATCTCGGCATAAGCAAGAAGTTGATTAAGTGCGCCCTCGAGCTCGCGGATATTTGTCTTAACGTTCTTAGCAAGGTATTCCACGGTGTCGCGCTCAAGTGTTACACCAGCGAAGCTTGCCTTGGTCTCGACGATCGCGCAGCGCGTCTCGAAGTCGGGCATCTGGATGTCGATTGCCATTCCCCATTCAAAGCGGCTGCGCAAGCGCTCCGTCAGGGTAGGGATGCTGTGCGGCGGCTTGTCGCTACCGATGATAATTTGCTTGTTGGCTTGGTGGAGGGCATTGAAGGTGTGAAAGAACTCCTCCTGAGTCTTCTCACGCCCAGCAATGAACTGCATATCGTCGACGATCAGTACATCGACATTGCGGTACCGGTCAGAAAAGCCAGCCTTTTTGAAGCGGATCGACTCGATAAATTCTTTGACAAACGTTTCCGAGCTCAGGTAGGCGACCTTTTTGCGTGGGTCGCGCGCGAGGATCTCATTGCCTACTGCTTGGATAAGGTGTGTTTTACCGAGGCCCACGCCACCGTAGATAAAGAGGGGATTATATTTGGTGCCAGGACTGTTTGCGACCGCTTGGCAGGCGGTGTAGGCGAGGTCGTTGCTCGAGCCGACAATGAAATTCTGGAAGGTATAGCGCGCGTTGAGGCTGGTTGCTGGTGTTGGAGAACTAGAATGTGATGGGGCAGTTGGTTTGCTAATAAGCGCCGCCGCTCGCTCTTCAACGCGGTCGGCTGGCTGGCCAGTCGTTTCGCGGCTAATGACAGTGCGTTTTTTGCCCTGTTTGTTTACCACGTAGGCGATGCGCGACACCTCCACACCACTGTGCTGGAGCGCTTCTTTAACGATGCTATCGTAGCGCACCTCAAACTGGCGAATCGCAAAGATATTCGCCACGCCAATAGTAATCACCCCATCTTTGTTGCTGAGCATCTCGGTATTGGCAAACCACGTCGAAAAAACACCGCTCGGTATCGACACTTCAATCTCACCCAAAACACTCTTCCACAGGCTGTGGTACACTGGCTTTTGCTGCTCCTTGTTTGTTATACAATGACTCTTTTTAGTATAAGAAAAAACCGACTTTTCCACAACCGTGAGAAATACAACAACGGGATGAGTGCAAGAAGGGCAACAGGGGTGGAGTTTTTCCACAAAAAACGCATTACCCCTGTTAAAGTGTGGATAACTCGCGAACAAATGTGGATAAACAATTTGGCTATGCTTATGGAGGAGGCTGATAGAGTCAAGAAATCCACCAAGCGGGCGAAAAGTTGAAAGATCTGGGGCAATCGCGTATAATAGCAATGATATGCCAAAACGAACTCACCAACCACACACTCGTCATCGTGCTCGGACGCACGGGTTTCGGGCACGGATTGCTACCAAGGCAGGCCGCAATGTGCTCAAGCGCCGCCGCTCCAAAGGCCGCGCTCGCCTTGCACTCTCGTAGTGTGACGATAGCAAAATGACGAAAATAACCCACTGCTTGGTGGGTTATTTTGTCTCTGCTTGCGAGCAGATTTGCTATAATACAGCTATGTTACAGCAACGATATCGGTTTCATGGCTATGGCGGGCTACGCTATTTGTATCGCCATGCCAGTGCCGAGCGTTCGCGTTTGCTAACCGTCAAATACGTTGCCAATCGCCGTCGGCGCATGCCACGCATTGCCGTGGTGGTGAGCAAAAAGGTGCACAAATCTGCGGTGGGGCGCAACCGCATTCGCCGCCGTGTCTACGAGATTCTACGCCAGCACGTGCCGTACTTTACAGGGGTGTACGACGTTGCACTGATTATCACCTCAAGTGAGGTGCTTGCCACGCCGCACGATGATCTTGCGCTGGTGGTGAAAAATCTGCTTGTGCGAGCTGGCATTTGCCCTGGTGATGCAACGCCAAGTGATGAAAGAGATAAGGCAGAATAAAATCTTATATCCTTATATCCTCTCAGTCTTCTTTGCGCAACCTATTTCATAGTACTTTGAGTCAAATCAATACCAAATAGTTCTTTATAAACAGTGGAAGCTAGAACTCAAAACATTTATAAAAAATTCTTTTCTTGTCATTCTATACCAATGAAAGGCAAGCTGAGTGAGCGTTCTTTCCTAGAGCCATAAATACTCTCATATACAACATTAGTAGTGGTCTATCGCATATATAAACGATTAATTTCCAAAAATACTTCGCCACAATTCATCTTCCGTGGCCACCTATGATACAATAAATGCAGTAATCGGAGTCAATATGTTTGAGACAATAATTTTACAGCCCATTTTTAACGCACTTTTACTTATCTATAGTATCATCCCTGGTGGTGACTTTGGTGTGGCGGTGATTATCTTTACGGTCATCATCCGCTTTTTGCTCTATCCACTGCTCAAGCGGCAGCTCCACCAGAGCAAACAGATGCGCAAGATGCAGCCCGAGCTCGCCAAGATCAAAAAAGCGGCTAATGGCAACCGCCAAGTAGAGGCAATGCAGCAGATGGAACTCTATAAAAAGTACGGCATCAAGCCATTTCGCTCGATTCTTCTGCTCTTCATTCAGATTCCGATATTCATTGGCCTCTACCAGGTGATTATGATCATCTCGCTTCACCGCGACCAAGTGGCGCGCTACATCTACGAGCCGCTCAAGAATATCGATGCCATCAAGACGATCATTCACCACCCTGAGCAGTTTAATCACACCATGCTGGGCTTCATCGACCTCACCAAGGTAGCACTTGGCAAGGATGGTATTGTCTGGCCGCTCCTCGCTCTCGCAATCATCTCAGCTCTCACTCAGTATGTGATGACTAAGCAAACTATGCCGACTGGTAAGAGTGCCAAGCGTTTCCGCGACATCATGAAGGAGACGGCCGCTGGCAAAGAGGCCGACCCCGCTGAGATGAACGCCGCAATGATGCGTAATATGGCGAAGTTTATGCCAGTGATGATGTTTATGATCATGATGGGTCTGCCAGGGGCATTAGCGCTCTACTACACGGCGTCTAACTTAGTAGCGGTAGCGCAGCAGTCGTATCTCCTCCGCAAAGACAAGCAAGAGCTTGAAGCAATTGCTGATGAAGTAGATATTACAACGCCTGCCAAGAAAAAGTCGACGAAAAAGCGCGCCAAAGCGGCTACAGAAGCCAACATCACACGCATCAAAGCCAAAGAATAACAGAGGAGGAGAACCCGATGGATCGATACCAATCAGTAACATTTGCCCGAGAATATCTCCAGAACATCATCTCGTTTTTTGGCGAAAATATTGCGGTATCGGGTGAGGATGATGGCGAAGTAATGACCCTCCGGGTGGAGTCGTCGGATATCAATAGTATCTTAATTGGCCGTGGGGCAGAGACGTTGCGGGCACTGCAATATATCGTCTCGTCGGCGCTGCGAGCGCAGCATGCGGCCATAGTGCGCGTGAGTGTTGATATTGCCGACTACAAAAAGCAGCACGAGGAGAAGGTCGCCGACAAAGCCCGAGGCTGGATCGAGCGCGTGCGTGCAACTGGTGAGCCCTACACCGCTCACCTCAACCCAGCCGATCGACGTATCGTCCACCAAGTCGCTACCGACGCAGCTGGCATCACGACCGTCTCCGAAGGCGAAGGCCGCGAGCGCCATGTGATTATCCAGCTGGAAGAGGCTGAGTAAAAGTCTACGCTATGTTGCATTTTATAACCGGTCGAAATGGCCGGTTATTTTTTGTAATAATGATACTAATATCTACTTTATAGTGGGGTTGTGGCTCAACGACTGTTATATTTATACTATTTTGCTAATTTACCCAATAGCCCTATTTGAGAGGTATAAAGAATACTAATTAACATGATGCGCTAGTATCTTATATTACGTCTCTTTTCGTTTTGTTAAGCAGAACACAATATGGAGTAGAAAAGAGAGTGTCATTATTGCAAATAAAAATTTCACACTCTACCCACAGAAGTAATAGAAGATAGACCTAGATAGGACAAGGTCAGTGAGACTTTAAAATTCTGGTATTAAAATTACTCAGACTAGTTATAAATCGATTATGATTGCTGCAACGCTCGCTCATACACCGCCAACGTTTCCTTGCCACAGCGCTCCCACGAGTAGCGGGCAGCTTGGGCTTTGCCTTTGACGATGAGTTCGCGGCGGCGAGCTGGCTGGCTGAGGACACGGTCGATTGCGCTCGCGATGGCATCAATATCGAGTGGGTCGAAGTACTCGGCAGCGTCGCCCAAAATCTCGGGCATGCACGAGGCATTGCTGGATATAACAGGGGTCGTGCCATACGCCATCGTCTCGAGTGGCGGCAAGCCAAACCCCTCCATGAGGGACGGAAAGACATACGCCTCGGCTTTGTTAAGCAGCCAATCACGCTGCCCATCAGGGATGAACCCGGTGAAGTGGATATTGCGGTAGCCTTGCTGCTGGTAGTAAGCTTGGTTGCGCTTGGTGTCTTCGTTCATCCGCCCCACAAATACCAGGCCAAGGTCTGGCCAGCGGCTCAGCAGTTGCTGGTGTGCGGCCGCGAGGCGCCGCAGATTTTTATAATCAGGCTGCTGCCCAACGTAGATAATGAACCGCTTGAAGGGGAGGTCGATATATGGCGTGAGCTGCCCAGGGTGTACCTCGCCCGCCTCGTAGATGACCGAAATTTTGCTATCGGGGATCTTAGTAAAGTCCTGGTATTCCTGCTTGGTCGTCTGAGAAATGGTGATGATGTGTTCGCTGGTGCGGGCGATCCGCCGAAACACCCAGCGCCCCACTAATTGTTTGAGATGAAATACCAGCCAATTTTTGTCAGAATTATACGTCTTGAGGAGGGTCATATCGTGCACCGTTGTGACGTGTTTACCTCTGTAAAAGACCGGTTGCTGTGGCATACAAAAGTGTACTAAGTCGGGCTTTAGCTCATCTAGATAGCGGCGGAAGCCAAGTTGCTCTGCTAGCGAATAGTTGGCAAAGTCGACCGTGCGGATAGTGAAGTTAGGGTTGTGCGGCTGCCAATAGTCGCGGTCCTTGGTGGGGACAAGGATGCTATAGCGGTTGGTCGTGTCAAGCCGCTCCAGCTGCTCGAGCAGCTTCACGACATATGTGCCCGTGCCAGAATTGATCACGCGGGCGTCGATTGCAATATGAAAACTCATACTTTCTAGTATACAGCTCCCGCACCAAAAGCGCCAGATGAGCGAGGGTGTGTCAAGGGAGGATAATGGTAGCCCAAACTCTGCATAAAAGTGTTATAATACCCATATTATCGTAATATGACAGAACTACAGCAACACATAGCAGCTCAGACAAGCGTGGCGCAAATCGAGCACGTTCTCCGCCAAGCCGGTTACCACATTACTGGGGTAGATAGCCAGCGGCCATGGGGTGGGTTTATCTGTATTGATCCGGCGCAGGCAGGGCAGTTTGCGGCGGATTTCTTTGCAGCCTCGGGGGTAATAGCTAAGGACAATGCTCATGTGTCGCTCAGTCCTAAGATTCTTTTTGTCCGGCCAGGGGCGCGCCTGAGCTGGCAATATCATCATCGGCGGGCGGAGTTGTGGCGTTTTCTGACTGCTGGTGCGTACTATTGCAGTATGAGCGACGAGCTACCAGCTCAGCCAACATTAGCCCAGGCAGGCGATATCGTGGGGTTGGCGGCAGGGGAGCGCCACCGTGCCTGTGGTGACGCCCAGCACCCAACGATCATTGCTGAGCTCTGGCAACACACCAACCCAGCGCACCCATCAACAGAGGATGACATTGTGCGGGTGGCGGATGATTATCAGCGCCAGTAGTTGCTTATAACCATATGGTGGGTTTGTGAGCTTATTGTTCAAAAAACCGTATTGAAGTAAAATATTATCTCTCTGTTGTTCGAAAAACAACACGATCATACAAACAATAATTCCACACCAGTGATGCACCAGTGGCAATAATTTTTGCAAGCAGCAGCACAAGCGGCTCAGTATGAATAACAGAGGTCAGGATGGGTGAGATGCAGAATATAACCGCATTTTGCAGCCCCCACAAGCCTGCCAGAGTGATGATAACAAACAAGATCAGCTGCCGACGCATATTGCCTTGGGCGCGGAAGGTATATGACTTATTGGCGAAAAAACTAAAAATAAAGGCAAGGCCCGTTGATACCGTATTAGCCGCAAGCTTTGGCACGCCAAGCGCGGTGAGCCCAAATAGCAAGCCAATATCAATCGCTGTATTAATTCCGCCAACGAGCGCAAACCGCAACAACTTACCGCTGTTATTTGCGATGGTGAGCCTCACGATGCTCCTCAACGAGATAGGGCGGGCGCTGCTTCGTTTCGCTAAAAATCCGGGCGATGTATTCGCCAATAACCCCCAAACTCAGCAGTTGCACTCCACCAAGGAAGAGAATCACCGCCATGAGCGACGAATAGCCTGCACCGGTTGGCACACCGAACAGTGGTCGGATGAGCAGATAGAGAATATAGATAGAGGCCAAGAAGGCGATAAGGAAGCCCAGCACCGCCGAGATACGCAGTGGCGCGGTGGTAAAGCTCGTGATGCCATCAATAGCGAGATTGATGAGCGTGCGCGGATTTTGCTTGATAGTACCGGCAGCCCGTGGGTCGCGGTCGTAGAGGATCTCCTTCTTTTTATACCCCACCCAGCTAAAGATCGCTTTAGTATTGCGCTGAGATTCGCGCAGCTGGGTGATGGCAGTGACGCAGCGTTTGCTCAGTAAGCGGAAGTCGCCCGTGTCGATCTGAACAGGAATATGCGTCGTACTCTGGAGGAGGCGGTAATACCACGCGGCAGTTTTTTTCTTGAGCCAGGTCTCGCCTGAGCGGCTTCGGCGCCGCGCATATACGTCATCGTACCCCTGTTCCCACAGCTCGATCATCTGCGGGATCAGCTCTGGTGGGTCTTGCAGGTCGGCATCAATTACCACCACAGCATCACCCGCGGCGTGGTCGAAGCCAGCCAGCATAGCAGCTTCTTTGCCAAAGTTGCGCGAGAGATTGAGGTAGGCAATAGCGGGGTTGTGTTGCTGCTCGATCTGGATGAGCTCGAGCGTGTGATCCTGGCTACCATCATTAATAAATAAGAATTCGAACTGGTAGCGCCGGCGATCGACACTGCGCTGCAGCGTCTCGAGCCGGGCAAACAGCTGTGGCAAAACAGCTGCTTCGTTGTAGGCAGGAATAAGAATGGTGATTGTTTTCATCGTAGCCTTATTGTATCACTTATTGGTTGGTATGAGCGCGATGAGCGACTGGATGGACGATGCCACCACTGCGCCACTGGCCTCGAGCCGTGCCGTTTTGGCCTGGGCCGACTCGAGCTTATTTGTGCCAAGGATCGCCCCAGCATGGCCCATCTGTACTCCAGATGGTGCACTGTGGCCCGCAATGTAAGCATAGACTGGTTTGCTTATATTGTGCTTAATATAATCTGCCGCGGCAATCTCGCTCGTGCCGCCAATCTCACCGATCAGCACAATCTGCTCCACCGCCGCATCCTGCTCAAACAACTGCAAACAATCGATAAAACTGCTACCGCTAATCATATCACCGCCAATCCCAATCACATAGCGCTGGCCAATCCCCGCCTGGGTGAGAAGGCTCATTGCTTCGTAGGTGAGCGTACCACTGCGGCTGACGATGGCAGTGTGGCCTGGCGTGGCGAGCGTGGCAGGGATGATGCCGAGGTTGTGCACGCCGGGGATGAGAACGCCAGGGCAGTTGGGGCCAATCAAAACCGAAGAACTAGCTGCCAGGCGTTGTTTTATACGCAACATATCGTGGACAGGCACGCCCTCGGTGATGCAAATAATGAGTGGCACCTCCGCGTCGATTGCCTCCATAATCGCTGCCTTAGCGTGGGCTGCTGGCACAAAAATAACGGAAATATCAACGGGCTGCTGCGCCTGAATTTCGCGAATCGTCCGGAAGACAGACACGCCGTGTACCGCTGTAGCCGATTGGTTGGGTGACGTGCCGCCAACGATATGTGTGCCACGTGCCAGCATACGCTCGGTATGAAATGAGCCATGTTTGCCCGTTATGCCCTGGACAATAACACGCTTACCACGAAAGATATCAGGGGTCATCATACGGCTTCCTCCAGGATGTGAGAGAGATTATCGTAGAGTGGAATGTGCTCGCGGGCGAGGAGCGCTTTGGCTTCGGCTTCGCGGTTACCTGTTAGGCGGACAGCGAGTGGCGGGAGGTCAGGTAGCTGCTGCTTGGCACTGATGATGGCCCTTGCTACGTCGTCGCAGCGCACAATACCACCAAAGATATTAATAATGATGAGCGCCACGGCAGGGAAGCGGGCAATCTGCTCGAAGCTAGCCAGGATCTTCTCTGGAGTTGCCGTGCCGCCAATGTCAAGAAAATTAGCTGGCTGCACACCGCGGGCAGTCACCGCATCGACAGTTGCCATTGCCAGACCTGCGCCGTTGGCAATCGTCGCAACCGTCCCATTATGGTCGAGCGTGACGAAATTATGATCTTCTAGGGCTGCTTCGTGCCACTGTGGGTGGCGAAACAGCGCCGCATCGTCAATCGTCATCTTTGCATCGCCAGCGATGAGCTGGCCATCTGTCGTCACAACGAGTGGGTTAATCTCGAGTAATAGACAATCGTTGTTAATAAAGCAACGCAAACAATTCGCCACCATATCCTCAAGCGCAAAGGCTTGCTCTGGCAGCGACAAATACTCCGTTAGTGCTTCGACTACAGTATGAACTGTTTGCGGCGTAATGGCCTGGCGAAAGAACGCTGCACGATCGTGTTCTTCCACATCAATGCCACCACTCGTGTGGGCGAGTAGCTCGATGGATGATTGCTCACGGTTAATAGTAAACGAAATGTAACACTCGCGGGCGATAGAGAGAACTTCCTCGGCAAGAAGCTTCGTGGGGGTGTAGCCACCGATATCGAGAGCAAAGAGACGCTGAATGGTTGGCGTAACAGCGGATTGCTCGCGGACAATCACCACACCACCTGCCTTGCCGCGGCCACCGATCGGAACTTGTGATTTGAGGACGATAGGGGCAGTGGGTGCCATCGTTGCAGATTCTACAACAGTACTCTGCGGCACCGCCACACCAGCCTCAGCCAAGCACTGCTTGGCTTGGTACTCAAGAAGACGCATAGGTATTATTGTACGCATAGATGGCGAATATGCAAAATGATTGCGTACATAACAGGGGTAAGGTGGAGCAGGTTAATTGCATACGAATAGGATATGGTGTACTTCTTTCGTATGATAACTGCACCGAAAATGTTCCGGCCAGATCCTATATAGTGCTTTTCCGCTTGCTGGGTTGCTGGCCTCCATATATTTTCTTGTACAGTTATTATACGAAAGCCAGTCTTTAAAATTCGCTTCTTTGGCGCTGACCTGTCCTCTCAAGCCGAGCTATTTACCAGTAAAAAACTTCCGAAATTTGAGTAGGCCTGTCTGGTTAGGTAGTGGACCGTTGTGGATAATACTACGGATATAATCGACCGATACGTTGCGCTGCCGCTGGATAGCAAAGCGCTGCCGATAGGCCGCTGGCTGGTGAATAACAGAAGCGAGCATACCACGCAGTGCTGGCCAACCATTGCCATGGCGCAGTGCACTCAAGAATATCAGCCAGTAGGTGAGGCAAAAGCGCGCCCCAATCGACCAAAACAGCCGTCCTGGCACATTCTTGATAAAAATAAGCGGTAAGTTCTTAAAGGTATTGTATACCGCGAGCCCTGGGACTTTGCTACTGCTGGCACCAACCTTGTGGTATGCGACGGCGTGCGGCGTGAAGCGCACTGTCCAGCCTGCTAGCTGCGTGCGAAAGCTGAGGTCGACGTCTTCGTAGTACATGAAGAATGCTTCGTCAAAAAGATCAACAGTGTCGAACAGTGCCGTGCGATACACTGCTCCACCACCCGTTGCACCAAACACTGCTCCGGCCTCTGTTGGCGCATGACTAATTGGCTCATCACGGTGGCGTGGGCCAGGCAAACCCCAGGTGGTGTAGAAATCGCCCGAGCTATCGATGGTCGTCCCATCGCGGCGAGCGAGTAGCCCAGTGACAATACCACAGTGCGGATGAGCTCGTAGCTCATCCACCAAGGCTTGGCACCAGTGTGTGTTGGCGACTGCGTCGGGGTTAAGCACACCAACAAAGCGAAATTGCTGCTCTTTAGCATAGCGCAGGCCTGTGTTAATACCACCAGCGAAGCCGAGGTTGCGCTGGTTCTCAATGATGACGAGACTGAGCGCAGGGTGTTTAGCTTGATATGAGCGGAAGCGTGCCACCGAGTCATCATGCGAGTCGTTATCGACTACGATAATGGTCGGCACTAGCGTCTGCTGCGCCAACGAATCGATGCATTCTAAGGCATCATCGGCGCCGTTCCAGTTAAGAACTATGATTGCAAGATTGTTTTTTACCACGGTCATATTATATAATGGCCAGAGAAACTATGAAAGTAACAAATCTTTTGCAACGAAAAAACCGCATCTTGCTGCGCGAGTTGGTCGTAACGGACTTCAAGTTGCGCTACCAGGGCTCGGTGCTGGGCTATTTGTGGTCAATCCTCAAGCCGATATTTTTGTTTATTATTTTGTATATCGTGTTCGATAAATTCCTCGGCCTTGGTAAGCAAGTCGAGCACTATCCGGTGTATCTTTTAGTGGGAATTGTGCTATGGAACTTCTTTAGTGAGGCGACGGTGCAAGGGCTGCAGTCGATCGTCTCGCGCGGTGACCTGATCCGCAAGATCAACTTCCCCAAATATATCATCGTTATCTCTGGTACCATCTCGGCCTTTATCAACCTTGCCATCAACATGGTGGTGATTCTCGGTTTTTGTTTGGTTAATGGTGTACAGTGGTCGCTTGAGGGATTGTTGGTTATTCCACTCATCCTCGAGCTCTATGTACTTTCCCTAGCGGTGGCATTTTTCCTTGCGACGATCAATGTGAAATACCGCGATATTGGCTACCTATGGGAGATCTTTATGCAGGCTGCCTTCTATGCCACGCCGGTTATTTATCCTTTGCAGATGGTAATGGAGCGCATGCCAGCTGCTGCGCCATATCTTATGCTCAACCCAGCAGCCCAGATCATCCAAGACGTTCGCCAAGTGCTCGTAACACCCCAGACTATCCAGCTCTACGATCTTGTTTCCTTCCCGTGGGTGCTCATTCCATTTATTTCGATTATCATTATCATTCTGTTGGCGGTGTTTTATTTCCGGCGCAACCAACAGTATTTTGCGGAGAGTATCTAGATGGCGCAACCAATCGTTGTTATCAATAACCTCACGAAGTCCTTCAAGATCCCGCTGGAGGCAAGTTCGGGCATCAAGCAAAAGCTCATTAATATTCTCAAGGGGCGCAAAGGGTATCGGGTTTTTACCCCGCTTAAAGATATCGATTTTACCATTAACGAGGGTGATTTCTTTGGTATTGTTGGGCGCAATGGTTCGGGTAAGAGCACGCTACTCAAGACAATTGCCGGCATCTACACCCCCAATAGCGGAAGTGTCGAGGTGGGTGGCTCGCTGGTGCCGTTTATCGAGCTGGGTGTTGGCTTTAACCCAGAGCTCACTGGCCGCGAGAATGTCTTTCTCAACGGTGCATTGCTGGGCTTTAGTCATGACGAGATGGAAGCAATGTATGATAAAATCGTCGACTTTGCTGAGCTGGGCGACTTTATGGAGGAGCGGCTCAAGAATTATTCCAGCGGGATGCAGGTGCGCCTGGCTTTCTCTATTGCTATCCGTGCCCATGCCGATATCTTACTCCTAGATGAAGTCTTGGCGGTAGGGGATGAAGCCTTCCAAAAGAAATGCTACGCTTATTTCGATAAGCTTAAGCGCGAAAAGCGCACCGTTATTCTCGTCACGCACGATATGTCGGCGGTAGAGCGCTTTTGCAACAAGGCAGTGTTTATCGAGGATGGGAAGGTGAAGATGATCGGCAAGCCATATCGCATCGCCGCCGCCTATAGCCGGAGCAACATCAAGAGCTACAACGAGTCGGAAGGGCTAGACGAGCAAATATCAGATGACTTCGACATCACCCTGCGCGGCAGCGATGGCAACGAGCAGACGGTGTATGAGTATAACGAAACTATGACGGTGGAGTTAGAATGGCAGCAAACAGGGGTCAAACATGTTGGCGTGGCAATCTTCCGCGAGAATGGTGAGTATGTCTATGGCCCCAACACCTATCAAGAAAAGGTGAAGATTGCTGGCAAGAACCGCGCGACCTACACCGTGCAGCTCAACCTCAACGAGGGGAGTTACTTTATCAAGGCTGGCTTGATGGGGGCGGACGATACTAAGACGATCGCCTTTACTGAGGAGGGGCCGCACTTCTCGGTGCAACGTGATTATGATCATGGCCGGTGGGGTGGTGTTACCAAGCTCAAGCATACCTGGAAATAGGGAGAAATGTCGTATATATTACATCGTTTGACGCACCTTATCAAAGCCAATCGCCATCTCCACCGCGCGGTACGTTGCCTTCTGGCGCCGTATCGGGCTCATCTCGATAATCGCCAGCGCCGTATCTACGATGCATGGCAGCGTCAGCACACCGAGCAGCCCCCAGCGCTTAGTTCGCTTACTGAGAAGCCGCTTATCTCCATCGTCGTACCAACGTATAATACGCCGATTCCGTTCTTGCGAGAGATGGTGCAATCGGTGGTGGCGCAGTCGTACCCGCACTGG
The DNA here is from genome assembly GCA_963548065.1 of uncultured Candidatus Saccharibacteria bacterium. Lineage (GTDB taxonomy): Bacteria > Patescibacteriota > Saccharimonadia > Saccharimonadales > Saccharimonadaceae > Saccharimonas. The sequence goes on along the minus strand of CAUUSZ010000001.1, from coordinate 206,825 downwards.
GAGCTCGTCCTCGTTGACGATGCCTCGACTAATGAGACTACCCGCCAGGCGATTCGCGACCTAGCCGAGGACACACCACAGCTCAAACCATTCTTTTTGGACAAAAACCGCCACATTGCCGGTGCAACCAACTACGGCATCGCGCAGGCTACGGGCGAGTACATTGCGCTGCTCGACCATGATGATACTCTCCACCCCGACGCGCTTCTGTGGGTTGCGGCTGCGATCGACCGTACTGGCGCGCAGTTTGTCTACACCGATGAGACGAAGATGGACGAGCACGGGCGGCCATATCAGCCATTTTTCAAGCCCGATTGGAACGAAGATTTTTTGCGCGCAGTGAATTACATTACGCACTTTGCCGTTATGTCACGCCAGTTACTCACAGAGGTTGGCGGTGAAGATGGGTCGTATAATGGCACGCAGGACTGGGAGCTGTTCTTGCGCCTGACGCGGGCTTTGCAGCCCGAGCAGATTGCTCATGTGCCGCAGATCCTCTACTATTGGCGTGTTCACCAAGCCTCTACAGCGAAAGACCTTGATGCCAAACCTTACGTTATCGATGCGCAGCGTCGCGCCCTCGAGGCAGACAGCGCTGCTCGCCAGGTGCAGACCCAGGTAGAGCGCGACCCGCAGTATGGCGCTCAGTGGCAGATGAGCTATGTCTTGGGTCAATCATACAGCATTCACACCGCGCCGTTTGATGAGGCGACCACTGTTGGTCAGCTGCTTGAGACAACCACCGCCGACATGATATGCCTGACGCAGCATAATGCGCTGCCTGTTGCCACGCTGCAGTACCTCGCTGCCGATGCCGCTCGCCCAATGATTGGTGCGGTGGTGCCACGGATTGCCGATGAGCAGCAGGTGATTGCAAATTTGTCGTCGATTTTACAACCATCGGTGGTGGATCTGCTTCAGCAGCTCAGTCGGCGCTCATTTACCAAACACATCTACTTGACAGCCCGCTATAATCTTGGTACTATCGACGCACCAACAGTGGTGGTGGCGCGCACCAAACTTGCCGCTCTTGCGCCAGATACACCGCTTACCAGTGCTCAGATAACTGCTGCACTCTGTGGTAAAGGATACAACACACTATATAACCCGCACGTAACGCCAGAGGAGGACGTATGATCGGTAAAGTACACAAAGCCGCCAAGAAAAGCATGAAGATTATCAAAGACGATGGAATGATTGGCTTTGGTAAGCGCGCCACGAAGTATGCCTATTATCGTAAATTTCCCGAGCGCAAACAGAAGTATTACAAAGATATCCTCTTTATCAACGGTTGCACCTTGCCGCATCCCGAGCGCTACCGCGTGGCACACCAAATGGAGCAGTTGATGTCGCAGGGGCTAACGGTGGAGAGTGTGTTTTATGATCGGCTCTCGCTGGATGACCTTAAGTATTATCGTGGCTTCGTCTTCTTTCGCTGCCCAGTGACAGAGACGGTGCGGGAGTTTATCAAGCAAGCAAAGTTCTTCAACAAGACCTGCTTCTTCGATATCGACGATCTTGTCATTGATCAAACGTATACCGACGGCATCAAATACGTCCAGCAGATGAACCAAGCCGATAAGCAGCTCTACGACGATGGGGTGAACCGCATGCGCGAGACACTTAAGCTTTGTGATCACGTTGTGACGACTACAACGCAACTGCGTGATGAACTGCAAAAGTACACCACCGGTGATGTCCTCATCAACCGCAACGCTGCCTCTGATGAGATGATCAAGACGTCTAATATGGCGCTGGAAGATTTGGCTGAAGGGAAGATTGCCAAGGATGCAGACAAAATCATCATTGGGTACTTTAGTGGGAGTATTACGCACAATGAGGACTTTGAGCTAGTGATTCCAGACTTGATTCGGCTGTTTGATACGTATCCGCAGCTCCACCTCAAGATTGCTGGTATTCTTGATGTGCCGACGGCGCTTGAGCCGTATAAAGAGCGGGTGATGACGTCAGGCTTTGTCGATTGGCGTGAACTGCCTAAGGCGATGGTGGACTGCGATATTATCCTTGCACCACTGGTCGATACAATCTTTAACCGTGCGAAGTCTGAGAACAAATGGCTCGAGGCTGGCCTCGTCAAGGTGCCAACGGTGGCGAGCCGGGTAGGGGCCTTTGCCGAGCAAGTTAAAGATGGTGAGACGGGTCTTTTGGTTGGTGCAGATAACGATTGGTACACAGCGCTCGATCGCCTCATTACCGACAAAGCACTGCGCACTCAGCTGGGCGAGAATGCACACAAGATTGCCACCAATGATTATTCGACGGTTTATACCGGCTATAAGCTTGCGTCATTTGTGCGGGAGCGCTTGGCGCGCAATATTGGCTTTGTTTTGCCTTCGACGGATATCTCGGGTGGGGTGATCGTTGCTGTCAAACACGCTGACATTCTCCGCAAGGCAGGCTGGGATGTAACGCTGATCGATTCAGTAAGTAAGCATGCCCTTAAGCAGGCCAAAAAGACCTACCAATACCGCTCCGAATTGCCAGGCTTTAATGTTATTACAGCGCACAAGACGAAGATAGAGGCCTTCTTTGACACGCAAGTGGCGACGCTGTGGTCGACGGTGGAGATCATCAAGAAACATCCCAATGTACGCAATCGGCTCTACTTCGTCCAAAACTTCGAGACTGATTTTTATATCCCCGGCACGGGTGGGCCACGCTTCGCGGCGAACGCATCGTACTGCGACCAGTCGGGTGTGCGCTACGTAACAATGTCGCTCTGGTGCCAGAAGTGGCTCAAAGATATGTTTGGCAAGGATGCGAAGTATGTCTCGAACGGCATCGATATCGAGTATTATCCATACCGCGAGCGCGATTTTAACAGTGGTCGCAAGATAAAAATCCTCGTTGAGGGCGATAGCAAGAGCGAGTATAAGAATACCGACGAAGCCTTCCGCATCATCAACCAGCTCGACCCTGCGAAGTATGAAGTTTCGTACTTATCGTACCGCAAAGAGCCCAAGGACTGGTACCGCGTCGATACATTCTACAATCGCATTGCGCCCGAGAAGGTCGGCGAAGTATACGCTAGCTGTGACATTCTCATCAAAACAAGCATCCTCGAGAGCTTCTCCTATCCACCACTTGAGATGATGGCAACTGGTGGCCTCGCAGTAGTGGTGCCCAATGGCGGTAATGTTGAGTACCTCAAGGATGGTGAGAACTGCCTCCTCTACCAACAGGGTGATATAGCGGCTGGTGTAGCGGCCGTAGAACGCCTGGTAGCAGACAAAGCGCTGCGTGACAAGCTTATCGCTGGTGGCCGCCAAACTGCCAATGACTACCAGTGGAAGAATATTGAGGAGAAGGTAGCGGCGATTTACGAATAAAGCTGTTGCCTTGCTGTGATATATACAACAACCTCTCACAGATGTGAGAGGTTTGTTTTGTACACCTAGTAGTTACTCGTTACTTTTCTCGACGAGTTTAATCATCACTGCTTCGATACGCGAACCGGGTCGATCGCCGGCAACCTCGCCGTTCTTTTTCCAGCCTTGCCAGCCCACCCAGGAGAGGTGAGTGTTGTAATAAATATCGTAGCGAGCGGCGTCGGCGGGATTGAGGCTAAGCTTGAGGGCTTCGAGCGCTTTACTCTGGCCAGTCGTGCCACAGGGCTGCGATGGTGAGAGAGTGACTGATGGGAGCCACTGGCCAGCAGTTTTTGCTTCGCACTGGATGGTAATGGGTGAACCATCGCGCAGCGATACGGCTTTGCCAAGGCGGATTGCCTCGAGGTAGCGCGATTTGCCAGTGGTGCCAGCCATAATGGGGTGTGACACATCGGGCATCCAGCCGACGTAACTTACGTGGGCGGCATAGCTCAGTTGGTAGAGATTGGGCACAGCAGTGTTGGTTGGGTTATAAAAGGCACCGCCAGGCAAGCTGAGTGTATGCTTCGGCACAAGGCGCACCTCGAGTGCTTCGAGCTGTCGGTAGGCACCAGTCGAACCAGCTGGTTGGCCATTCTTAGCCCAACCCATCCAACCGACGTATTGCGAATAACCTCGGTACCAGATATCGTATGTAGTGGCAAGTTTGCCGGTGAGTAAGAAGCGGATTGCCTCAATGGAGCGGAACTGCCCTGTGGTGCCGGATACGTCGCCCGCTTGTTTCCAATCTTGCCAGCCGACGTAGCTAACGTGTGATGAATATTGGATGTTGCCTGGCAGACCCGTTGTGTTGTGGAGCGATGCTTTGATGGCTTCGATGCGGCGGCTTTGGCCAGTGGTACCGCTCATCATCTCATCGCGCACTTCTGGCTGCCAGCCAACCATACCGACATGTGAGCTGAGTGAGAGTCTAAGGGGTGATGGGTCGCCGTGTGTTGCAATATTTTTATATGCTATTCCAGATGACTCAGGTGCAGGCGTTCCTTTGCGTACAAGCTTTATTTCGACCGCTTCGATAGCATTGTTAGCTCCGCCAGTTACACCAGCTACTTCACCATTCTTAGCCCAACCCATCCAGCCAATGTAGCTCACGTGGGCGCGATAGTAGATGTCGTACGCCTGGGCGAGAGTACCAGTTGGCTGGATCTTGACGGCAGTGATTGGCCGGCCAAGCCCTGTTGTGCCCGATTGCATACTACCCTGCACAGTGGGTTGCCAACCGCGCTCGTTGCTGTATGAGGCATAAGTTACCTCACCATCGATCGTGAGAGCTTGCATTGCCTTGCTTTGGCCAGTAACACCTGTAATGCCACGGTTATGAATTACCCCTGTCCAGCCGATGTAGCTGCTGTGCGAGCGGAAGCTGATCAGTGGCCGGCTATGCTGGGTTGAGCCAAACCAGTCGTTCCACACTCGCCAGAAGTTGCGGTTGCCATAGGCGCTGCAATGATCGCCTAAACCATACATATTAGCCAGGGCTGCTTGATTGGGTTGGTAGGGTGTGTAGGTGTAGAGTGCCGCTGTGGCCTTGCTCTCGATATACACATCGCCAGCGCCGCAGCCTCGCTGCACCACATTCCATAGGATACGATTGGTCGCAAACGGCTTTTTGTACGACCACCATGGTTGCTGCATACTATCCAGATACCAGCGGATGAGCTGTGCTCCTGAGGCGACTTGCATCGAGAAGCCAGCATAGTTGCGATCGCAATTGGCACTGCCACCTGGGCCACTATCGGGGCAGTGCGAGCCCATGGCATAAGTGTATTGGTTTTGGAGGGGCCAAGTGTCAGAGGTGAGCGGGCCAGCTGACTCGGTAGCGATCTTTACTAGCAGGACTTTGGGATTAAGATTATTCTGCTTGGCGGCATCGTAGATAATCTGTGCGGCACTGACTGCTCCAGCGGGAATCGTTCCACTGAAGTTATTGGCAGGGATGTAATTACCTGGTGTGTATTTAGGCACTTCATAATAGTCCTTGAGGCAGACATATGGTGGCCCATGCCAACCTCGAGCGGCGGCATACTGTGCTCGGCTGATATCGCGCCGGCCGTGTTCGGCAGCAGGCTGCCGACCATAGGTGTCGCATTGTGGGTTGAGGCTATTGAGAAACGCCTGAATATCTGCCACTGACATATCGTCGCTATTGGTAAAGAGCAAATCATCAACGATATTACCTGCTCGCCAATCGGCTGCCGTTACCGCTTGGGCTGGGCGGGAGAGGGCAGTTGCAGCAAATAAACTCGCACACAAAACACCAGCAAGGATATATCGCCAATATGTCGAGAAAAGACGAGCGGTGGAGTATGACCGAGCCATCATTAGCGAATCTCCGTATCGAGTGTCTTCGTGAGTGCCTTGCCACCAAGCGGCGTGACAGCGAGAGAAATATGCCACGTACCCTTGGGTAATGATCGGGCGGGCACAGAGAAGCCAGCACAGGTGGAGTATTCTGGTTGGTAGATGATGGCAGCGTGCTGCTCGGAGCGCTGCTCGCCACTAGTGATCGTCAGCACGCACTGACCAGAGGAAAAGCCTTGTTCTCTCAGCTTGGTAGTCACAACGACCGTCTCGCCTGACTGCTCAGCAGAGAGCTCAATATGCTTCGCTGAGGTTGGGACTGGCGCGGGCTGAGCCTGGGTGGTGCGCTGCTGCGAGGTGTCTTTGGTAGTGTTCGTATCGTGGTTTGTGTTGCTATCTAGAAATGATTCTTTTGTGGCGGCATCGGTCTTGTGCTGCGTTTGTTTTTGGGCTGGCGTTGGCTCGTCTGACAGGGGTGGCAGCGAGGCGGGGCGCGTTGCGATATAGGCACCATAACCACCAGCGGCGACGAGCGCAATGCCAATACTAATGATGAGCGTGAGACGTTTTTTGGATAGAGTACGTAATAATTTCATAATGCTTGTGCTATTAGTGTTCCATGTCACTATAGCATAAGCGTTATGAAAGGGGAAGGTGGAAGATGGAATATCAAAAAATCCTTATATAATCCTATCTTCTCAATGGTATATCAGAACCTTACCAATTCTCGTATCGCTCTGTTTTTATCACCCTCTCATTCAAGACACCACAAAGAGCACTGTTTTTCCATAAACATCAACCCCTCGTGCTAGTACCGAAATTTATGCCACCGGTGGTACCGGTATCGGCGCGTGGTAAGCCCAATAGGTGCCAAAGGTATAGTACAGCAAAATTGCCCCGCAGCCAAAGAATATAAGGGCGTGAAACACCTTAGCCGAGGCAGTATGGAACCAAATATACTTGCGTAGCCACACCCCACAGGGGATGAGGAGCACGAGGAGCGCCGTAAAGTAACGCCCCTGCACTCCATCGGCGTAGTATGCACCAGCACCAAAGCGAATTGGCAGCAGCGCCCAGGCGGTGTACATCGCATATGAAACCGCCGCAATAAAGACGGCAACAGTAGTGAGGTTGGCCGCGGCTAATCGACCAGCAGCTGGTGCTAGTGCTTGCTCCTCAGTCTTATCACGCTTGATGAGTGCAAGAAAGACCAGTAGAAAGAGTGGAATCAAAACAAAGAGCGGCAGGTGATATTTGAAGCTTGAGAAGTCGCCCACACTACCACGTACCACAATGTCGGTGTAGCCAATGTTTGGATTGATGTAGGTATTAAAGAGGATACGGATAAACCTAAGTGGGTTGTGATGCAGTGGATTATCGGCTGCGCCAGATGAAAGAAGCGCACCATCATAGATCTTTTGCCAGATGAGCAGTGCCGCCAGCGACACAATGCCAGCACCCGCGATCAGCGCCCACTTATGCAGATTGAAGGGGAGCTTCTTGAAAAGTGATGGTAGCTTGGATAGCTCGGTGTTTGGGATGAAGAGTCGCCCTGGCAAAAACAGCAGTGGAAAGAGCAGTAAACCATTAACCGCCTTGGTCAGCGCCAGCAGCGCCGCTATAGCTAAGAGGCTAGCAACTTGCTTGCGGCGAATCGGCGTTTCTTGGGTGTAGAGATTGAGCGTCATGGCGGTAATGAGGAATATCGCCACATTCGTCATGACGTCGCTCGAGAGTGAGGCGGCGAGGTGAACCATTAGTGGTAACAGCCCTACTACTGCAAAGACCCACTTACCAATCCGCACCCACTTGATAATGAAAAATACACTGAGCGCATAGAACAGTAAGTTTGCAATTCGCCCAAAGAGAATCGTCAAACCCGTCGACCCGTTGAAGAGATTAGCAATAAAAATACCAAGCGTTTGCGGCGCATGCATAATAGGTGCATAGCCCACGGCACTGTTACATTTGCTTGTCTTGAGTTCTGAGCGGTTGATAGGGCGCGAATAATCAGCGCTGATATTGCCATGATACACTGATGATGCTCGGCCATTAACGTCCACTGGGTAGGTGCAGCGCTTGGACTCGAGGCGCCCATCAGCCAGCGCATATGCCCGCAAATAGTGCATATTCTCATCACTCACCGATAGCTGCGGCACAAAAAACGCCGACAATAAGCCAAACAACAAACACAGCGAAAGAAAGACTCGCTCTGGCCGTGCAATAAATGATTCGAATGATGCCCAATATTTCTTCATAACACGCCTGATTATAGAGCACAAATCACAACAGAGCAAATTATGGTCTAAATCGCGAGAAATAATCAACCAGTGGTATACTAAATAAGATTATGCAATCAAAAAATTATATCTGGAACTCCATCGGCTCCTTTTTGCAAAGCGCCATCTCGCCAGCGCTCCTCCTACTTATTACGCGGCTTAATGGCATTGCCGACTCGGGGGTTTTTTCCTTTGCGCTATCGCTCTCGGTAGTGTTTTGGGCGATTGGCTTGTGGGGTGGGCGTACTTATCAGGTGTCGGATGTGCGCAAAGAGTTTAGTAGCAGCAGTTACCTTGCCGTCAAACTCGTGACGTCGATCGTGATGATGGTTGGTGCGGTGCTGTTTTGCGCGGCAAATCACTATGATGTCGTGAAGTCGAGTATCATCATCGCGCTCGTACTCTTCAAGGCGCTGGAGGCAGTAGCCGATGCACTCTATGGTGTGCTGCAGATTCACCACAGGCTCTACGTCGTTGGCTATTCGCTTACGATCAAGGCGGTAGGGGGCTTTGTGGCATTTTTGCTCGTCGATATGCTTATGCATAGTGTGCTGTGGGGGGTGGTGGCAATTGTGGCGGTTAATGCTCTCATGCTTGTGTTGTATGATTGGCGACAGGTGCAGCGGTATGAATCCATTCAGCTTCATATCGACCATCTCGTGCCTAAGCTGCGCCATGTTGGTATGATCATGCGGCGCTGCGCACCAGTGTTCCTTACCACATTTTTGACGATGTTTTCGCTTAATATTCCGCGCTATTTTCTCGATACATTCCACACGCACGAGATCGCTTATTTTGGTATTATGGCTATGCCTATTACCTTACTCTCGCTATTTATTACCTTCATTATTCAGCCCAATATTGTGCAGCTGTCAGAGCTCTATCATCAGCAAAAGCGCCCTGAGTTCCACGCTTTGGTGAGCAAAATTATCCTGATTGTCTTGGGTATTAGTGCGCTGACACTGATTGCAACCTGGCTAGTTGGGGCACCGCTTCTTACTCTCATTTTTAATGCACGCATTACTGATTATCGTACTGAGCTGCTCATCATGGTAGTGGGAGCGGTGGCTAATGCGCTGGTATCGATTTATATCAATATCCTCACCGTGCTGCGCGAATTTAAGGGGCAGTTCTATATACTCTTGCTGAGTAATATCGTACTCACAGTCGTGTCATATAGCGTGGTGCAGCACTATGCGATGCTGGGCAGCGTGCTGTGTTTTATGGTGGCAGGCATCATCCAAGCGGCGCTACTCGCGGCAGTTTATCGCCGACAACTGCGCTCTATGGCTGTGTAGTAGGAGTGGATAATTTCTACCTCCCCACACTCCCTCCGATGAAGTATTAAAAGTATTGAGTCTATGAGATACTGACCTCATATGCTGGGATAAAATCGATCATTACAATTGATTCAGTGTATTTTTTGTCTCACATCGACCATACGATTTCATATATTTCAAAAAGCTTACGCTAACTGTGCTATAATAGCGGAAACAAAGGAGGGTATATGAGCAAGGGGATTGTAATATTGGGTTGTAATGGCCAAGTGGGGCGGGCGCTCCAGGAGGTATATCCAAAGGCGACAGCGCTGGGCCACCAGCAGCTCGACATCGCTGATGAAGAGCAGGTGCTTGGGTATGATTGGTCGGGTGTGGATGTCATTATCAACGCGGCGGCGTTCGTCAATGCCGATGGGTCAGAAACGATTGAGGGCCGCACCAAAGCCTGGCAGGTCAATGCCGTTGGCCCGCGCAACCTCGTCAAGGTAGCACTGGAGCATGACATTACACTGGTGCACTACTCATCCGACTATGTCTTTGATGGGACGAACAAAAACCATGGTGAGGATGAGTCACTCTCACCACTGTCGGTCTATGGTGATGTCAAGGCAGCAGGGGATCTGCTGGTTAGCCTTGCACCACGTCATTATGTGCTACGTGTTTCGTGGGTGATTGGTGATGGGCACAACTTCCCACGGACGATGAAGCGCCTGGCTGACATGCGCATTAATCCCAAGGTTGTGGATGATCAATATGGTCGGCCAACCTTTGCATCGGAGATTGCGCGTGCCACCAAGCATTTGATAGACACCAAGGCTGAGTATGGTTTGTATCACGTTTCTAACTCCGGACCAATCAAGTCGTGGGCAGAGCTTGCCGAGGATATCTTCGAATATGCAGGGCACGATCGCGATAGGGTTGTAAAAGTGTCAACACAAGAGTATAGTAAAGACAAGATTCCGTTTGCACCTCGACCAATGTATAGTGATATGAATTTGTCGAAGTTGCACAACACCGGATTCATCAGTGAGAGCTACCAGCCATTACTGGAAAACTACGTAAAAAACATAGCAGCGGTGGAATAAAGGAGAGAGGCAGGCCATGCCCAGAGTCAAAAAGAAAATCTTAAACGTCTTGTATCAAAGTGACGATAACTACGCAGTTGTCAGTGCGATTTCGATTGCATCGTTGCTCGAGAACAATAAGACACTCGACGAGATTCATATTTTTTATTGTGGGTATAAGCTGAGTAAACAAAGCAAAGATCGCCTCAAAAAGTTGGTTGAAAAATACCCCAATGCCTATTTGACATTAATCAACCCTAACGCGTACCACAAGAAACTGCAGAAGCTAGGCGTTAAGCCGTGGCATGGTGTGTATGTGACGTGGCTTAAAATGCTGGCGCTAGCCGATCTTGATATCAAGACCGATCGCGTACTCTACCTTAATCCGCACACGATCATTACCAGCTCCCTTGATGGCTTGCTGGAGCTTGATTTTGAGAAAAATATCATGGCACTGGCCTACGACACCCTCACCAATCAGCACAAAGCAACGATTGGACTCCAGCCTACCGATGGCTACTACAACTGTGGTATCATGCTCATCAATCACAAAAAATGGCTCAGAGATGATGTATCGAGTCAAGTGATAGAGCATCTGTGGAAGAAAAGTGACTATGTCATTGCCGATCAAGACCTCTGTAATGTTATGTTCCGAGGGCAGATCAAGACGCTCGATATCGCCTATAATTTCTCTAGTGCGTTTTATGCCTATCGGCCGCAAGATCTATTGCGCATTAATAATCTTAAGCAGCCGTATTTTTATAGTTACGACGAGATTATGACCAACTATTACAGTCCCAAGATTATTCACTCGCTCTATGGCATTCAGGGTAAACCGTGGGAAGTTGGCAACAAGCACCCAAACCGACTGCTGTGGCAAAAGTATTTTGCACTCACTCCGTGGAAAAACACCGAGCTCCCACACGCCAAGAAAACACTGGTATGGTATCTGTATGATGTCTTACCTCGCCCAATCTTTATGCAGTTATACATCATGGCAGTGGAGCGCAAATTTGCCGAGGTCGATAAAGAAAAAACCGAGACTACTGAAGCAAACGTGAGGTAGCGTATATAATAAAACAAACCGGCTCGAGGAAATCGAGTCGGTTTTGTCGTGCGCTGCAAAGGGTAATATTTCTTGATATAGAATAGTGTAAAATTTTTACGCTCTTACTGTCATGTATATTACTCAAAACAGCGCGTTATTCTAAAATTTCTCGATATAAAGTGTTTTATAAAAGTGAAAACCAATTTCGCGTCCATTATCTCATCTATAATGAAAATGGAATGAGCTAATAGAGAAAATAATAAGCGAATTGCTGCTAATGAATGTATTCTCAAGTTCTATCATACAGTAGTACAAGAGCAAAGAGGCACTAATTTACCATAAAATAACCTCTATTTTATAGAAGTGAGAAGATGTTCAAATTGTATTAACTACGACAACAACTGATGAATGCGCGATGTAATATGGAGTCGCGCTGCCCGAGCGGCTTTATGCCAGCCAACCGATGCGAAGCGCTGAGCGTAGCTATTATATACTGCATTTTCTTCTGCAAAGCGCACGCCGTCCTTTGACTTTTCTTTGCTTGAGAGCGACTGGGCAAAGCGTCGGTATTGGAATGTTTCAGTCTGATCAAAAGCAAGCACTGCTCCGTCAAGAATAAAATCAAATACCAAGACAAGATCTTCTAGTATAGTATACGTCGCATCAAAGGAATACCGCTTGAGCGTCGCTGTCTTCCAGACAATCGATGGGAAGTAGAGCCAGTCGCCATGACTCAGAGATGTTGCAAGTTTTTCGCCTGAGTAAAGCCCTGATTTATGAGGTTGCAAAAATCGCTTAACACGGTCAACCAATGGGAGATATAGTTGCCCCTTATCATTGATCACTTGCACTCCTGGCTGATAAAAATCTGCCTCACCAATTGTCTGTAGTGCTACTGCTACACACTCTGGCAAGAGCCGATCATCACACCCCACAATCATACAGTGCGGTGCCGTTACGTGCTGGACGGCAAAGTTGAAGTTATTGGTAATGCCGAGGTTTTTCTTGTGTCGGATATAGGTGATGCGTGGGTCGGCGAGTTTTGTGTAATAATCGCGTGCTTCGGTCGATGGGTAGTGGTCATCAAGAATGGTTAGGTGCCAGTCGTCGCTCGTCTGAGCCAAGACAGAGTCAACCGCTTCTTTGAGGAGAGTGAATTCGCCCCAGTAGGGGATGACGATATCGAGTGATTTATTTTTTGTCATAAGCCGAGAGTTTAATTGACAATTCTTGATGGAGGTCGCGCACGCGGCGTTCGTTTTGGTCGATCCGCTGGCGCTGCGTGTTGACGATGTAGAAGAGTAACACGATCGCTGTCGTCTGGACAATGTCAAACAAGCTCAACTCCGACGAATCAAACGGTGGGTGACCAATCGAAATATTATACAGCGGGAAGCAGCTCAGCAGCACTACCATCACTACCAGCCACATCACCACCTGGTGGCGCAGACGAGTAATAGTGATCTTGCGTAACTTATATTGGGTGATAATATTGACGAGCGCCAAGAGAATAATTGGCACATTGAGCAAGACAAGGGCAAAGTATCTCATTCGAAGAGCTCCGTTAAGCGTTGTTTGAATAAGCGTTTGACGATATTGATGGCATTCCAGTTGTTTTGACCTTTAGCACGGGAGTAGTCAGTGTATATTGCCTTGATTGGATATTCACCAATTGTCATCCCCGCTTGCTTGGCACGCCAGATCATCTCCGAGCAAAATTCGTAACCAGTTGACTTCCAGTCGAGATTATCAATGGCGCGGCGCGAATAGATACGTAGGCCAGACTGTGAATCTGTCACATTAATGCCAAATAAGAGTTTGGTGATGAAACTCAAGCCTTTATTGCCGAGCACTTTTGTCTTGGACATGCCGGTGCTGTCAATGAGACGACTACCGATGAGTAAATCAGCTTGGCGCTCATCGATCTGCGTGATGCCTGCCAACACATCCTCCGGCGCGTGCTGGCCATCGGCATCCATCGTGGCGGCAATGTCATATCCATGCTGTCGAGCATACGATAGACCAGTTAAAGTTGCGCCGCCCGCACCAGAGTTAAGGATATGATCGATCGTAATGGCACCGCCTTTTTTAGCTTGGGTAAGTGTGTCGTCCTTCGATCCATCATTTACCAGCACAACGTCGATCGTATAGCCAGCTGCCTTGGCTTTGGCAAAGACTCGCTTGGATTGTTTGATCACGTCCTTGATGACCGTCGCTTCGTTGTAGGCTGGGACGATCACACACACTGTCTTGGTATTCGTTTTCATATTGGTATTATTATACTACGCCGAGAGGTAATTTCCGTAGCCTGATTTTTTTAACGGTGCAGCAAGCTCGGCAAGCTGCTCATCGGTGATCCAACCATTGATATGCGCAGTCTTTTCGGGGCTGCCAACGACTTGGCCGGTGCGATTCTGTACAACGCGCACAAAGTCCTCAGCATCGGTCAGGCTGCTAATCGTCCCAGTATCAAGCCATACATCGCCGTTGTCTAGTGTCTGGACCTTTAGTTTGCCGCGGCGCAGATACTCAGCATTTACAGAGGTAATCTCTAACTCGCCACGGTCGCTTGGCTGGACGTTCTTCGCAATTTCTACCACATCATTGTCGTAGAAATAGAGTCCTACTACTGCGAAGTTCGACTTAGGTTGGGCGGGCTTTTCTTCAATCGACACCGCATGATTGTTATCATCAAAAGCTACAACGCCATACCGCTCTGGGTCAGATACTTTGTAAGCAAAAACCACACCGCCATCTGGGTCGGTACAGGCGCGCAGCGAGTCATCAAGCGCTGCGCCGTAGAAGATGTTGTCACCCAAGACGAGCGCCACCTTGTCGTTACCAATAAATTCCTCACCAATGATAAATGCCTGCGCCAAGCCATCGGGGCTGGGCTGAATGGCATATTGCAGATTGATACCCCACTGCGCACCATCACCAAGCAAGCGCTGGAAGCCTGCTTGATCAGCTGGGGTCGTGATGATGAGAATGTCGCGAATCCCTGCTTGCATCAGCGTAGTGAGGGGGTAATAGATCATCGGCTTATCATAGATGGGCATCAGCTGCTTGCTAATTGCTTTAGTAATCGGCCACAGGCGCGAACCCGAACCACCTGCCAAAATAATACCTTTCATACGTAAAACTCCTTATGTTCTAACTATATACTTATCATACCAGATAAAGTAATAGTACCATAATACCGAAGATAATGGGAATATATAACAGTGTACGAAAGAGTCAGTCTAGATAATGCACGAAGTCAAACAAAATTATTCACGTCGTGAGATGATACCCTAAAGCTATGACAAATAGCCAGGGACTACTTTAATGAGTATGTAGAGCGACATATTCGCGTAGTGCCTCGCGCCAGTCTTGGCTGACAAAGCCAGTCGCATGAAGTTTATCAAGACTGAGGTCACTATTGAGCGGTCGTGGTGCGACGCCGGGCTTGTTAGCAAAATACTCGGCGGTGGTTGTATCTGTTACTGGTAAGTCATCACGCCCTGCCAAGGCAAAGATCTGCCGCGTGATGTCTGCCCAGCTTACCAGTGGACCACTATTTGTTACATTGTAGGTACCGTATGGTGCCTTGTTCTCTACCAGGTAGTCAATCGCCCGTGCAATTTCTGGCGTGAAGCTCAGGCGGCCGATTTGGTCTGCTACCACTGTTGGTGCGATATTTTTTGCGGCCAAGCCAAGCATCGTTGTCACAAAGTTTTTACCGTCGCCGATCACCCAGCTGGTGCGGATAATATAATGCCGTGGTGTGGTGCTCACAGCAATATCACCTGCTGCTTTGGATGCACCATAGACACTTAAAGGGCTAAATAGCTCATCTTCGGTATGCGGTGCTGTCTCACCATCAAAAACATAGTCGCTCGACACATGAACCAAGGTAATGTCTCGCTCGGAGCAGATACGAGCAAGCTGTCCCACCGCTTGGGCATTAATGCGCCAGGCTGCTGCGCGGCCCTCCGATGTTTCTGCGCCGTCAACATTGGTATAAGCAGCAGTGTTAATGATTGTCTTAATACTGGACCAGTCGAAGGTTGCAATAGCTGCTGCGTTGCAGAGGTCGAGCTCATCATGCCCAACCGCTCGAGCACTAGGGTATTGCTGCTGCATTGCTTTGGCCAATTGCCCGTTGGCACCAATGATGAGGGTAGAGGTGTGATCTGTCATACAAGCTTCCTTTCGTCTTATAATTCCATTGGCTGTACGTCGTGCAGGAGGGGGTGCGCAGCATCTTTGTGTGAGATGATCGCCTGATCTTTGCCAAGTGGCCACGCAATATCGAGCGCTGGGTCAAAGAGATTGACAAAGGTATACTGCGCATCTGGCGACCAATGGGCGTCAACCAGGTAGGTATATGCCACATTATCGTTCAGTGTCTGGTAGCCATTTGCCACGCCCTTGGGTACAAACACCGCTGTGCCAGGATTAATTTCTACAGAGAATGTGTGGCCAAAGGTTGGGCCTTGGCGCACATCACACCATGCACCGAACACGCGGCCATTCGCGGTACTAATGAACTTATTCCAGGGCTCGGCGTGTAGCCCACGTGTTGCACCAGCTTTGTCATTAAAGCTGATATTGTTTTGTACAATGGTAAAGGCAGGTAGCCCCAGCGCTTCCATCTTCTCCTTCTGGTAATTTTCTTTAAACCACCCACGGTTGTCACCATGGACAGGCAGTTTAATGACGAATAGCCCTGGAATCGGCGATTCAGTCACGGTAAGGTCGTTGTAGCTTGATGGGTCGAAATTCATGCGTTCTCCTTTCGCCATATATGATAATAATGGAGGCCAGCTAGTGTCTGGCAGTCGTTAATATCGCCTTGGGTAATAAGCTGGTCGATCTCCTCGTTGGTGAAGAACCGCATATCGCTAAATACTTCATCCGACTGTTCTTTGTTGCCACCAAAAGACAGGTCTCGTGCCAAGCACACCGCCATTTTCTCTGTCATTAGGCCGTTGCAGACATATGCCTCACCGAGCTTCTCCCACGATTGGGCAACAATACCAGTCTCTTCTTCTAGTTCACGCTTGGAGGCGGTGAGCAGATCCTCGCCGTCACCACCGCCACCAGGCAATTCCCAGCCAAAACTCTGCGACGGATAGCGAAAGCCGCGCACCAGGTAGATTCGCTCATGCTCGTCGACAGCGATGACCATACACGAGTTTCGCGACTCCATATAGCCATATACCCCCAGGTTACCTGCGTGGTCGCGTGTCTGGTCTTCGTGGATGGTGATCCAGGGGTTTTGGTAGACGATCTTGCTACTCACGCGAGTTTTGCTGGGGGTATCAGGCATTGGCTTATTGTCCTTGCTTAGCGTAGGTTGCTTCTACAGCGGCTTTTTGGGCTTGCCACCAGTCGCGGTTGGTAGTGTACCACTCAATGGTTTGGCGTAGGCCGTTAGCCATGCCATCTTGGTCGGTATATTGTGGTTGCCAGCCAAGCTCGCGGCGCAGCTTGCTCGAGTCCATCGCATAGCGCATGTCGTGGCCAGGGCGATCATTGACATGTTCGTACCAGTCCTTACCTTTACCCATTAAGTCGCAGATCATCTCAATCACCGCTTTGTTATTGACGTGGTCGTTATCTGCACCAATGATGTAGGTGTCGCCCAGCGTGCCTTTTTCGAGAATCAAATGTACCGCTGAGTTATGGTCATCGACATGGATCCAATCACGTACTTGCTCGCCCGTGCCATAGAGCTTTGGTTTGATGTCGCTCAGGATGTTAGTAATTTGCCGCGGGATAAATTTCTCGATGTGCTGGCGGGGGCCGTAGTTGTTGGAGCAGTTGCTAATCGTCGCCTTCACACCAAAGCTGCGAATCCAGGCGCGCACCAGCATATCGCTCGACGCCTTAGTACTCGAGTAGGGGCTCGATGGGTTGTATGGTGTCTCCTCAGTAAAGCGGTTTGGATCGTCCAGTGCTAGATCGCCAAACACTTCATCGGTGCTAATGTGATGGAGGCGCTTGTTGTGGTTACGCACTGCTTGCAAAATAGTGTACGTGCCATACACGTTGGTGTCGAGGAAAGGTTTTGGGTCGCGCAGTGAGTTATCGTTATGACTCTCCGCCGCAAAGTGAACGACGATATCCGTCTCGGCAATCAAGGGATCCATCAGTTCAGCATTGCAAATATCGCCCTGCACGAAGTTGATTTGCTCGCGCACTCCATCGAGGTTGTGCGGGTTTGCAGCATATGTCATCTTATCGACGACAGTGATTTCATATTCCGGCTTGTGATGAACGGTATAATGCACGAAGTTCGAGCCAATGAACCCCGCACCACCGGTGATAAGCAGTTTTGTCATAGCTGTATTATAGCGTGAAATAGGGGATGGTGTCGAGATATACGAGAGTAATGGTATAATATAGCAACAGAAGCTTTCTAACGATAAACAACAAGGAGATAGTAATAAATGCGAGTAGTAATTGTCAGTGGTTATTTTAACCCGCTCCATGGTGGGCATATCGATATGATCGAAGCAGCTGCCGCGATGGGCGACAAACTGATTGTTATTGTCAACAACGACAAGCAACAGTTGCTGAAAAAAGGCAAAATTATCCTCAACGAAAGCAATCGCCTGCGTCTCATGCGCGCCCTCAAAGGTGTTGACCAAGTGATTCTATCAATCGACGAAGATCCAACACAGATCAAGTCTCTCGAGATGGTAGCTGGCCAATACCCCGGCGACCAACTTATTTTTGCCAACGGTGGTGATCGTGACACGGAAAAGGCTATTCCTGAAGCAGAAGTGTGTAAAAAGTACAACATAGAAATGCGCTTCGACGCCGGCGAAGGCAAACCAGATTCCTCAACTCGTATCAACCAGGCGACTGGCCAAGAATAGTAGGCGTCTAAACTGGACCTTGCTATTTTTGCAGTAACAAAGCAGCCCAATATCTATGGGCTGTTTATTATTTCTATAGATTAACGTTGCAGGCAACAATGGTTTGTATACATTTATTACTCAGATATGCAAATGTACATAGCAAGAAGCCTACGCTTTGAACAATAAAATTATTGTATGAACAAATATTATATTCATTTTGAATATAATAAATATTTTGTTCATTGCAAAATACCCTCATGGGGTATTATCTAAATTTTAATTCTTATAGCCGTTTGGGTTGTGAGACTGCCAGCGCCAGGAGTCTTCACAGGCTTGTTCGATGGACAATTCTGCTTGCCAACCAAGCTCTTGTTGTGCCTTGCTACAGTCGGCATAGCAAGCTGCAATATCACCAGCTCGGCGTGGTTTTATTTCGTATGGAATGGTATGCTTGCATGCCTTGCTAAAGGCACTAATGATCTCCAAAACAGAGGTACCATGGCCGGTACCAAGGTTATAGGTATGCTCACTAGGCTGCATGTGTGATAGAGCAGCCACATGCCCTTTAGCGAGGTCGACAACGTGAATGTAGTCGCGCACACCGGTACCATCAGGCGTGTCGTAGTCATCACCAAATACACCAACGCTTTGCAATTTTCCAACGGCAACTTGTGCAACATAGGGCAGGAGATTGTTAGGGATGCCATTTGGATCTTCGCCAATCATACCTGATATATGCGCACCAATCGGATTAAAGTAGCGCAAGATGGTCGCTTGGAAGTCGGGGTGTGCCACGCAATAGTCACGAATGATCTGCTCTATCATATATTTCGTCCAGCCGTATGGATTAGTAATACCGGTGCCAGTGCGTGATGATTCAGTGAGTGGCAATGACTCTGGTGTGCCATAGACCGTCGCAGAGCTTGAGAAAACAAGTCGATGCACTCCATGTTGTCGCATTGCAGCTAAGAGGGTAAGGGTTGAGCTAAGATTGCAGTCATAGTATTCCAGCGGTTTCTCAACCGACTCACCAACTGCCTTGAGCCCAGCAAAGTGAATCACAGCACTGATATCATGCTTGGTAAAAATCGCATCGAGTGCCGATCGGTCGCGCACATCAGCCTCGACAAAGGGGATAGTTGTGCCAGTAATTGTTTCGACGCGCTGCAGGCTTTCATGGCTCGCATTGGCAAGATTGTCAATAACGACGACGTCAAATCCTGCCGCAATCAGCTCAATAATGGTGTGGCTACCAATATACCCAGCGCCACCAGTGACTAAAATCGTTTCTCTACTCATATCACCTAGTATACCCCTTCGTCGAAAAAATGTCGAACATATCGTATTTATTCTTTGTCTATAAGTATGAGCATATCGGCTTAACTATTGCTGAGAATGAACACTGTATTCGTTCTTGCTTTTTCTGTCGTTTTTCTCTATCTTTTATGGATAAAGTACTATTGATGTAAAAACACCAACACAATTTAACAGAGAAAAATCATTGTAATTTTTACATTCTTGCAAAATTATTTAAAAATGAGAGTACACTAGAAGGCAAAGACCAAAGCGCCATAATACAAGAGGAAAGGAAAAATCTATGTGTGGAATAGTTGGATATATCGGAACGCGGCCAGCGCAGGGTGTACTGCTGACGGAACTCAAGCGGCTTGAATATCGCGGATATGATAGTGCTGGTATTGTTACACTCGACAAGGATGCTGCGCCAACGTTACTCCGAACAAAAGGCAAGGTGGCTGCGCTGAATGAGCTTACAGCTCGCCACAAGACGACTGATACGGTTGGCATTGGTCACACTCGCTGGGCAACCCACGGGGCACCGAGCAAACGCAATGCCCACCCACATCAGGTGGGGCAGATCTACGTTGTACATAATGGCATTATCGAGAACTATCAGGCGCTCAAGACAATGCTTGCAGCACATGAGTATGAATTTAAGAGTGATACTGATACTGAAGTATTGACGGCGCTCATCGACTATCTGCACAAGCAAGCACCAGACCTCTTGGCGGCAGTGCGAGGTGCGCTCAAAATGGTGGTAGGCACGTATGGCTTAGCAGTTGTTCAAGCGAATGGCCCTGATGAGATTATTGTAGCACGCAAGGGTAGCCCGCTCATTGTTGGGATTGGTGATGGCGAAACGTACATTGCTAGTGATGCATCGGCCCTGGTGGGGTATACCAACCAAGTGGTCTATCTGCACGATGGCGAAGTAGGGCGCTGCACCCGCACTGGTCTCGAGCTTCAAACGACTGATTCGCAAGTGGTCGATGTGCAAGTAGAGACACTAGAGATGGATTTGCAAGCTATTCAAAAACAGGGGTACGACCACTTCCTCCTCAAAGAAATATTTGAGCAACCGACCAGCCTTGCGGCAACGCTAGCTGGGCGAGTGATTGCCGCGCAGCGCTATGCCCGGCTAGGCGGCATAGGCTTAAGTGATGCTGAATTGCGACAGATCAAGCATGTGATGATTGTGGGCTGTGGCACGGCGTATTTTGCGGGTATGCAGGCTAGTTATTTTATTGAGCAACTGACTGATGATGTAACAGTGAGTGTAGAGATTGCTAGTGAGCTACGCTACCGAGCATATAACATCCCCGAGCATACCGTTGCGCTTATTGTGAGTCAGAGTGGTGAGACGGCCGATACATTAGCTTGTCTGACGGAGCTCAAGCGACGGGGTGTGACGTGCCTTGGTGTCGTTAATGCAGTGGGGAGCACGATTGCACGCGAAGTTGACGGTGGAGTATATGTACACGTGGGGGCAGAGATCAGTGTGGCCAGCACCAAGGCCTTTACTTCGCAAGTAGCGGCAATGACAATCTTTGGCCTTATGCTTGCAGCAGCCAAGGGGACAAACCCACAGCTGATAGGTGAGTTTATTAACGAGCTTGAGATGCTTCCGGCTGAGATCGAAAAGACGCTGGCTAAGCAGGCTGATAGCGTCAAAGATATCGCACATAATTATGCTCACTATAATCATGCGCTCTATATTGGTCGCGATACACTCTACCCGGCTGCACTTGAGGGTGCACTCAAACTCAAGGAAGTAAGCTATATTCATGCTGAGGCCTATGCAGCAGGTGAGCTCAAGCATGGGCCAATTGCTCTGATTGATGATCATTTCTTCGAAGTGTGTTATTTGCAGGACAACTGGCTATACGAAAAATCGCAGAGTAATTTGATCGAGATGAATGCACGTGGTGCTCATGCGATTGTTATTACCGATACGGATAAACGCGTCCCTGCCGAGACGGTGGTGCGCGTCGCGACCAATCTGCAGCACCTCACGCCAATTTTGTTCAATGTGATATCACAGCTTTTTGCTTACTATATGGCAGTGGAGCGGGGGCACGACGTCGACCAGCCGCGCAACCTTGCCAAGAGTGTGACGGTGGAGTAAGGTATAGGTAAAATCTCTCCTTTGCGCTACACTGATACTATGAGTAAACAACCCAAAATTGCCATTGTCTGCGACTTCTTGACAACAATGGGTGGTGCTGAGAATGTCGTGCTCGCTATGCACGAAGCCTTTCCGGATGCGCCGATCTATACCGCAATGTACAATGAAGACAAAATGCCAGCCTTTGCTGAGCTTGATGTCCGGCCGTCGTTTTTGCAAAAAATCCCACGCAAGGTGCGCACGTATTATAAATTGTTTCCAACACTGGCTGTTAAAGCGATGCGGCGACTTGATTTGCGTGAGTTTGATATCATCCTCACTAGTTCATATATGCATGGTCACCAAGTGAGAAAGACGCGGCCCGATCAGGTTATTATCAACTATTGTCACACACCACCACGATACTACTGGAGCCACTACAACGAGTATCGGCGCGACCCTGGCTATGGTAATCTTAATCCGCTCATCCGCACACTTATGCCGCTCATGGTGCCACACCAGCGCAAGCTAGACCTCCAAGCCGCTCGGCAAGTTGATGTTTTCTTGGCAAACTCTACCGAGACGCAACAGCGCATTAAAAAATATTACAATCGAAATAGTATAGTTATTCATCCACCGGTAGATATAAGCCGGTTTACGCCTGCTACCAAGCGGGGTGATCATTATGTGACGATTGGCCGGCAGTTGCCATACAAGCGGTACGACTTGGCAGTCACAGCAGCAACGAAACTTGGCAAGAAGCTGATTGTCTTTGGTAATGGTCCCGCGCACAGTAGGCTCGTTGACCTGGCTGGTCCAACAGTTGAGTTCCGTACCGATCGCTTCGGCGATGCGAGCGATGCCGAATATGAGAAGGCTATTACGACAGCGCGTGGTTTTATCTATCCAGCAGAGGAGGACTTTGGGATTGTCAGTGTCGAAGCGCTGGCGGCTGGCGCGCCCGTGATTGGCCTGGCGCGTGGCGGGACGACAGATATCGTGACGTCACCCGAAGTGGGTGTGCTATTTGACCGGCAGACGAGCATCAGCGTTGCTAAGGCAATTGAGCAAGCCGAGAAACGAACCTTTGACCCAATGGTCTTGCGCCGCACCGCACAGCGTTTTGACAAGACGCTATTTCTGACTAAGCTACGCAAGGTAGTGCGTGACCAGATGATACAGTAGTACATTTGCGACTTAAAAAGAGGATACCTATCAAGGTTACTTTCTTACACGGGCCTCACAATGCATAGTGCCATGTGTTATTTTGCACCCGTCTTGCGTAGCACTACACCGATCGTCTTGAATAGAATCTTGATATCTAGCCAGAAGCTCCAGTTTTGGGCATAAAATAGCTCAAGCTCGATCCGCTCATCGAAGCTCAGGTTTGAGCGCCCAGATACCTGCCATAAGCCCGTCACCCCTGACTTCACGCTGTGCAAGAGTGCCGTACGGGCTGAACTAAACTTCACTTCTTGGGGTAGAATTGGCCGCGGCCCAACCAAGCTCAAATCACCACGAAAGACGTTGAAAATCTGGGGTAATTCGTCAAGTGATGTTGCCCGCAAAAAATTGCCAAAGCGAGTGATGCGTGGATCGTGTTCGACCTTGCGATTTTTTTCATACTCTTCAGCCAGGTCGTCGCGGCCCATTGCACGGAACTCATCAGCTGCGTCTTGCTTGCCATATTGTGCGCCCATACTACGGAACTTGATGAGCTGGATTGGCTCGGAGTAGCGACTGAGGCGCTTTGAGATGTAAAATGCTGGCCCGGGGTTAAAGATCTTTTGCATAATGATAAGGAGTATAAAAAGCGGGGCAAGAGCAATGAGCAATATGCCAGAAATAATCGTGTCGAAAATCCGCTTCGCGATTTCCCCCCAGCCAATAAGTGGTGTTTGACTAACGGTAATCATTGGGTAGCCAAGAAAAACATCAATGGTGTTTTTGCCAGTATAAAACTCTGGCTCGCCAGGGATGAAGTTGTATTGGATATGGTTGACCTGTGCGGCACCAAGCACTTTTTGATTCTTTTCCTCATTTTCGTAGAGGTTGGTTTGGATGATGGTGTCGATCTTGAGCTCCTTGATCTGCGCAAGGGCAGGGTCAAGCGATGCAAAATGAACAACATCGAGCCCAGGTGGCACAAAGCACTTGGGGCCAGCCATTGCCACAACACGAAAACCTGACTTGTAGGTAGTCGAGATCGACTCAGCGATGTCCCGCGTTGCCAGCGATGTCCCGATTACCATCACACGGTTCACACCATGGTTGTACTGGAAGAGCCAACTCCGCGTCAGACGAAACAATTCGCGCACCGTGCCAATTGCTAAGAACGAACCAAGAAAGACATACATTGCTACCAAGCGAGCTGGAAAGATATACATTCGTGTGCCGTACTCCCAGCCAATTACGAGCAGAATACCCATGAATGTCCCAAGTAGCAGTCGCCCCCATTCGACGAGTCGCCGGCTGTAGACGCTCGCGCTATAGAGCCCAAGCGAGGCATAGAGAATAATCCACACTGGCGCAATGACGACGAAGCCGAGCAAGTAGTCGCTGGCATAGACAGTATAGAGCAAATCACGGTGATCGATTTGCGTGCGGACATAGTATGCGATGAAAAACACCGCCATCAGCACAACAAAATCGAGGCCGATGAGAATGAGACTATAAAATTTCGTATTTTTTGACGGCATAACAACTGTTACTATAACACTTTTTACCGAAAGTTTGCTACACTAGAAAGAGATGAAGCGGTTATTGCGAGAAAAGATACCGGCTTGGTTTTTGTGTACGATATTTTTCGGACTGGCTATCCATGCGCCGCTGACGGTATGGGTGGGTGCTCATTGGCCAGATTATGCGCTCTTTGTCAAGGCATGGAAGGAAGTCTTGCTTCTCGTTGTCTTGCTTCTTGTTGTTATCGACGTGACGCTACGTCGACAGTGGCAGCGTTGGCTGAGTGATCGCATTATTCAGCTTGCGCTCGCCTTTGCACTGTGGCACGGCGTGGTGGCGCTGCTTGTGCCAACGTCTGGTTTGGCATTGCTATCAGGTTTGTTGATTGACCTGCGTTTTGTGGCGCTTGGTGTGGCAGTCTATGTGTTTGTGAGTAATTGTCCGCAGTATCGGCGCTGGTTGCTACGTATGCTTGGTGCGGGTGCAGTCATCGTGATTGGCTTTGCAGCAGCGCAGCTTGTCCTGCCGCGTGATGTGTTGGTGCCGCTTGGCTACGGGCCGACGACGATCGAACCTTACCAAACAGTCGATTCCAACAGTGCCTATGTCCGCATTAATAGCACGCTGCGTGGGCCAAACCCACTTGGGGCGTATGCAAGTACTGTCCTGACGCTTATCGTGGCGTATGGCGCATTGCAATGGCGGCGTATCTCGCATATGCGGCGTTGGGTGCTTGGTGGTATGGCACTGCTAGCGGCACTTGCCGTGTGGCAGAGCTATTCGCGGAGTGCGCTGCTCGCGGTGGCGGTTGGCGTTGGCATTGTTGCGATTGTCAGGGCATGGCAGTCGCAGACATCTCGGCGTATCGTGTTGTGGGGTGTTGGCGCAGTACTTGGCTGTGGGGTGATTGTTGGTAGTATTGGCTACGCTAGGGATCCACACTTTATTGATAATGTTATCTTGCATAACGACCCAACGCATGGCCCGACCCAAACATCCGACAGCGACCGAATCACTTCGTTGCAAGCTGGCCTAGCGCGCGCCTTGCAGCAACCGCTTGGCACTGGCGTAGGAAGTACTGGCTCGGCATCGCTTCTTGGCAATGGGCAGAGCCTAATCATTGAAAACCACTATTTGTTCGTTGCTCACGAAATTGGCTGGATTGGATTACTATTATTAGTTGCATTAACCACTGGTGTACTGGTAAAATTATGGCATCGCCGGTCATATTGGCTGGCTTTCGGTAGTTTTGCTGGCGGAATCGGCTTAACTGTGATAGGATTGTTCTTACCAGTTTTTGTTGACGACACTGTGTCGATGCTCTGGTGGGGGCTGGCAGCACTAGCGATAACGGAGGATGGATTATGACAAGCCCAACGCGAAAACAACGTGAATTATTGACATTTATAGACACATTTATCAAGAGTAATGGTTACGGCCCAAGCTACCGCGAGATTATGCGTGCCTTTGATTACAAGTCGGTCAGTACGGTGGCAGCGCATGTCAACGGCCTGATTGTTCGTGGATTTTTGGTCAAAAAGGATAACTCAGCACGTAGCCTGCAAGTGGTACCGCCCACTCAGAATGCTGCGGATGTTGTGGTGGCACCAGTCGAGCAGGTGATTCGTGCAAAAATAAGCGCATTAGAGCAGCAGGACAATGCCGCTGATGATATTGCGGTTTTGCAGCGCGCACTAGAAATTTTGCAAAGCGACCAATCATCATAGATGATATAATATCTACATGATGTACACTCCTCCGCGCGCGCAGCGTCCGTACCCCCGACGCCGCAAGGCAACTATTGCCGAAAAACTTCGTTTTGCCGATTGGCGTGTGCCAGTGCTGCGTATTCGCTGGACACGGCGCAAAACATATATCACCATCGGTATTATTCTTGGGCTCAATGTGCTGTTCCAGCTGGTGTATCCGAGTGATCGACTACTACCAAATGCGCGGATCGACGGTGTATCGCTTGGTTGGCAGACAATGTCAGAGGCCACAGAAACCCTTAACCAAGCCTACCAAGAGCACTCTGTAAAGCTAGTGGGTGATGGCACAACCATCGCCTCGCCGACGATTGAGCAGCTTGCTATTACAGTAGACAACACCGACCGGCTTACGCAGGCGCAGTATCCCTTGCTGTGGCGAATTATGCCGTTGTCGTCGTTCTGGTGGCAGCCAGATGTGCCAAGCTCGCCAAAATTAACGACTACGACGCGTACCGAGCAATATATTACTCAGACGATCATGCCAGTCTGTAAGCGTGCACCAGTCGATGCGAGCCTCAAAGTCGAACATGGCAAGCTGGTGGTGAATCAGGCGCGGCGCGGTGGTGAGTGTCAGCGTGATGCGGTATCGCATAGCATTGGTGCGATTAGCCCCCGTCTTGTACAGGGCACGACCATTGAGATCCCAATGCGCGGCATCGCCCCCGCTATTACAACCGATGCAGCGAAGGCGCTCGAGCAAAAAATCATAAAGGTTATTGGCAAGGGTGTCGCCCTTAAGGTAAACGACGAGACAGTGACATTGCCAGCGAATGAAGTTATTCAATGGGTTGTTACTCAGCCAAAGGACAAGGCATTAGTAGCAAGTATTAGTGCATCACAAGCCTCCGGCTATCTCACAAAGCATGTCACGCCAAAGGTGAATATTGACCCAGGTACCACGAAAGTTGCCACGTACGACCTCACTGAAACGTCACGCACAGATGGTAAACCAGGGCGCACGCTGGATATTGACGCAACTGCGCAGCAGCTCTCGGAGTTTATTAATCAAACACGCCCACAGCCAGCCGCAGTGACGAAGACGGTGCCAGCCAAGGTAGAATATGACCGCAATTATAGCTCAACCGAAGACGGGCTCAACGCTCTTCTCAAACACTATGCTGAAGATCACCCCGGAACGTATGGCGTCTCATTCTTAGAGATTGATGGCAAGAAGCGCAATGCAAGCTACAATGGCAACAAGCAATTTGTCACTGCCAGTACATACAAACTATTTGTTGGCTATAGCGTGCTTCGGCGCGAGCAGCTGGCAGGCTGGCGCTGGGAGGACAACCAAGTTTGCTTCAACAAAATGATTAGCCAAAGCGATAACCCGTGTGCAGAGAATTACCTTAAGGTCATTGGCTATGACGTTGTAACAAAGGATGCCAATGACATTGGCTTCAAAGATACGACCTTCGCCAAGTCTGGTGGGCCATACACCACAGCAAATGATCTCGCACGCTTTATGGTAATGCTTGATGCGGGGCAGAACTTTAGCAGTGCCAACCGCGATCGGTTCCTCTCTGCGCTTAAAGCCAATGTATATCGCAAGGGTATCCCTGCTGGCACGAATGGCACGGTGGCAAATAAGGTTGGATTCTTGAATGGTCTCCTGCACGACGCAGCGATTGTCTATGACTCAAACGGCAAATATGTACTTGCCATCATGACAGATGGCAGTAGTTGGAACAATATCGCTGAGCTAACTAAGCGGATTGAGCAATTCCGCAGTCAGCCATAGCACAAAATACCTATTTTGCGGCGTGACTCTTGACGAACCACCCCTTCAACCGGTATACTTACAGAGTAATCCGGAGTAGCTCAGTGGTAGAGCGGGTCGCTGTTAACGATTAGGTCGCTGGTTCGAGCCCAGTCTCCGGAGCCACGATGCATGATAAAGACCGATGAAAATCGGTCTTATTTTATTAAAACGTATATCGCCCTTGAGTCGCAAAATTCAAATACCGAGAGACTAACCTAACCCTAGTAGCAGACAAGCGAGCTTACACTATAGTGTAAGCTCAACGACGACTGGGTAGTGGTCTGACGCTCGGTCTGATAGTGGTGTTTTGACAACATTGTATGAGGTTAATGCAGGCTGCAGATCCTTCGAGACAAAGATATAGTCAAGCCGGCTGGTTGGGTGATCAGGGTGTGGTGGCAGTGGTGTTGGAGCCGTCGAGGTTGCGTGTTGTTGCAAAGCAGCTGCTGTATCGACAAGGCCCGCCTGTGCCATAAAACGAGTGACATCATGAACAATTGTGCCATCACGAGTAAATTTGCGCATCAAGTTTGCATCGAAAGAATCTACTATATCAGGCGGATATGTATCATAAAACGAGAGTGAATTACAGTCACCCATAACGACAGTATGAGTACTATTCTCACCAATATGGTTAATAAGCCGGTGCACCTCTTGCAGCCGGTCAGCTTCGCATCGCGGTGAGAGATGAAGGCTACCAATGGAGAAAACATGATTATCGACTTGAACGCGGCTTACTAAGAGTGATCGACTACACGGGTAGAGCAATGTTGCATCCAGGATAGGATATTTTGATAGCAACGCTGTATGGTACCACGACCCATCGCCGCAGAGCGCAAGGTGAGTATAGGGCATAGCGGTCTGTTCTGAGACGTATGCAAGGCGTTTTCTTGTGTCGTTCTCGAAGCCATTTGCTTCGTTAAGCGTCAGGATATCTGGCTTTACTTCGTTGATAACTGCAATAACGTCATCGATCGTTGTCTCGGCACCATTGTAGATATTATATGTCATGAATGTTAATTTCATATGAAGAGAACTCCTTCTATTACTGATTAATTTAATCAATGATTTACAGCTTGGTATAACTGCTCAGCCTGCATCATTACCACGCGAGCAGTCGAAGGGCGGATATTCATAAAGATACGCCATGGGTTATGAGCTGAAGTTGCGTTAGCTCGTGGGAGAGCGAGTGGCTGCAAGCCGTACTTGCCTGTCAGCGCAGCAATCCACGCCAGTGGTGTTTTACCATAAAGCCCTTCTTCGCTAGCAGAGCCGTCCATGCGCCATGCAGCGTAGGTTTGAGTAATCGTGGTGGTATCGTCTGGGTGAAGAGAATAGCGCTGGGCGCTGCTGCGAGTAAGTATCTCATTGGCATATGGAGGTGTATCCACGCCAGGTGCAACAATAGCAGTAAAGACATTGAGTGGTGTGCCATCTGCCTCTGCTGCGGCGTTGATCATATGCAGAGCAGTGAGTACAGCATAATCTTGATCCGGTGATGAGGTTGTTGGGTCGATGGCGGTATTGGCATGGTAGAGTACATCACCACCGGTGTCGATGCCACAAATTGCATCAGCTCCCGTCTCGCGGATGAGAATCTGCAGGTCGTGAGTAATCTGCTCCGGCTCGATTGAATTAAGCAGATAAACTGGTGCGATTGTCTCGTCCTTAGCAATAATATCCTCGAGGAAGCGCCAGTCACCAACTTTGGTTGTTTCCTTCGTAATCTCTGCGAGTGCGTCACCAATCTGTCGGCCAGTATGAGCAAGCTGTTTGTTGCTATCGGCAGCGAAGTTGCGCACCGACACAATAGCTGTAGGCTGCACGGCATGGTGCTGCTGATGAAGCTTGCTCAGCATAGCAGCCTGGATACCATCCGAGCCACCACCCATCCCAAGGTAGATGATCCGCTTGCCATGTAACTGCTCAGAGTCAAACGCTGGGAGTGAATCAATAGCAAGCTCGGGTGTGTCCTGATATTCTGGCACAAGCGTCTCGCCGCTGCGATGAAAGCGTAGCTCAGCGTGGTGTGGATCAAGCGTGCCTTGGTTGGCGGCTTGGGCGATAGTGCTTAGGTCTGCCGTGACGACACCTGTCTCGCCTGCTTTGCGCGCTGCTTTGTCGGCAATGTGTGCCTCTTGCAAAACATGCGCAAAGTAAGTGAGCGCCGTGCCGAGGCTATGATGTTTCTCAAGCCCCTTCAACAAGGCTGGGCCGTAGTAAGGCAGAGTCGCACGCTGATGAATACCATCATTGCTGAGCTCTTGAGCAAGGATAGCTTGTACAGGGCCAGGTAGCGTATCTAGTGCATTGGTCAGTTGTTGATACTCCTCTGGTGTATCGTAGCGTAGCATACAAGCAAGGCGCACAGTGTGGGTATGTGCTTGGTTGTCGATGAGCTGCTCAATAGCATCGTTATCGAGGCCAAAGCGCTGTGCTCGCTGAGCGAGGTAGTGAGCGTAGCGTACGTTGTCGGTCGGGAGGGTGCTGTCGGTTAAGACATCGCAGGCTGCTGCCATTTGGTTGTACAGAGGAGAAGTGAGGAGTAAAGAACTCTCAGCATTAACATGTCCTACTGCACCAGCAATATCAAACAGAGTATGCATAATATAGAGCGAGCGCACCGGCTCAGCACTATCCGCAAAGCCTGCCAGCACTGCCGCTGGTGCTTCGGCTTGGATAAACTGGCCAAGATTGAGTTCTGTGTTGATGACATCGCGTATGATCGTTTGGTCTGCTTCGCTTAATTGGCTGAATGTCGGTAATAACTCTGTGCGCTTTGCAGCGTAATCTGACCTGAGCAAGCGGCGCAATACTTCGTCATGATCGACCGAATCAGCGGCATCCTCTCCCATAACGGCACTCGCGAGCGTTTGGTTCTTGCCTAAATCATGAATAAGCATAATGTAGCGCATTACATTGGCGCTATGCTCGCCAGACAAGTTGCTCGCAACCCACTGATGAAATTCTTCAAATTCTTCACGCGTGAGGCGATTGGCGTCGTTCTGGGCAGCGGTCAGTTTGTGATAATTTTCATCGCCGCCATAATACAGATAGTTCATAACGTTGAGTGAGCAGACAGTTCGTTGATATTCTGCGCGCTGATTGGCTGCTTCGTCTGCCCCTTGTGACTCTGGTGAGGCTTTGATATCTTCGCCGATCAGCAGCTTCGCCTCAGGAAGCTGCAGGACGTCAAGCCGCTGCTCTAGATTGAGTGGACTTGAAGAGAGAGAGGTGTTGTTAGGAAGAAATGGTTGTTGCATAGCATTAGTGTAGAGGATTACACAGCGGAATGGTAGCATGAGCGGTTTATAAAGACCCTACTGCTTATCCTACTGCTTATATTGAGAATATGACTCACCAGCGCTGAGCGGATGGCCAAATAGGTTCTTGACCGTGACAAATCTGTACCCTTGCTTTTGTAATGCATCGAGGATACACGGCACAGCATCGACGCTGGTTTTGTGGATATCGTGCATGAGAATAATCGCACCAGGTGCGGCATTGGCAATGGCACGGTTGCAGACAATTGCTGCATCGTGATCGGCCCAATCGCGTGTATCGATTGACCACATAATGGCTGGCATAGTAAGCTGCTGGAGCTGCGCACGCACCTTGTCATTCATGCCACCATATGGTGGACGGACCATTGTTGGTGTCACGCCAGTAGCTGCAGCAACGGCGCTGTTTGTACTCTCAATCTCTTGGCGGATGACAGCTTCGTCGCGCTTAGGAAGGAGTGGATGATTCCACGTGTGGTTGCCTATTTGGTGTTTGCGTTGAACTGCTTGCTGGAGCGCGATACTATATGGTGCAACATTTCGCCCCACCACAAAGAAGGTTGCCTTAGCATGATAGCGATCAAGATGCTCGAGTAGTGTTTGCGTATATAGCCCAGGCCCGTCGTCAAAGGTGAGTGCAATACAGCGATGGTGCACACAGTCGGTTGATGATGATAATGCTGACGGCGGAATATCAAAAAGCTTCTTGGTGGTTGGGTTTTGGACAAAATGGCTGAGCTGCTTGATTGGCAATTTCAGGCTAATGATTCCATCTACACCAATACCAAGCGAGCGTTTATCGAAGAGAAAGCCAATTGTTTTTCGATCGTGTACTAAAAAGTTCGTGATAGATTCTGGAGTAATGACTCCCGCTACTTTTACTGGCTCTGCATGCGGGTAGCGCTGCTGCACCTGTTTACGTAGAGCAATAACAATCTCATTTATCCCTGCGATTGATGTATCAACGAGGGCAGACGATGTAATTGGCTGGCCGCTCATTTTATCGAATGTCCAGTAGTGAACCGTGTTGGTTGGCAGAGCATGAGGTATAGTAGTACGGATAAACACAGCGAGAGAAATCGTCGTGTCATCTTGGTGAATAATGCGATAGGTAATAGTGTTGCTTCGAGCTGCTATAGTAGTTGAAGCTGTTTGTTGAGATGGAATAGTATTGTCGATGATTGTGGCAACTGTTTTGTCTATGTTGGCAATACCTGTTTGTGGATAGGTAACGATTGTTTGGTGTGATACCGATTGATGCTTGATGATGCGTGAGCGAACAGCACCACGAGAGGATGATAGTGTGTAAGTGTGCGTTGTTGATGGTGGTATATGTGTGATGTGTGATGATTTTTGTGATTGTTGGCCATACCAAAGTGAGCAGATTAGTAGACTAGTAATAATAAGGCAGAGCCATGTATAAAGAAAGTCGCAAAGTTTTATAGGTGTTGTACTACTTTCAACACCTGAATAAACCTGAGCATCTGTCTCTTCCACCTTATAGAACATAGCTATATTGTAGCGCGAACCGAGGTAAGAACAAAATGGGATAAGCGGAGTCTGATACGAAAGACATTATAAGATAGAATATGTACACTTTATGTTCATTGCAAAATACCCCAATGGGGTATTTTGCAATGAACTATTAATAAATATCATTCATAAAATAAGATAAATTTGCTACATATTCCTAATGAGGTAGAAGCCTGTTTCTAACAGATGATGATATAATATAAAAACAAGAGTAAATTACTTGAGTTAGATATAGTTAAGCGAAATCTTGAAACAACGCTACAGAAAGGAGAAAATATGCGACATCTTTTTATTACACGTGGAATTCCTGGATCTGGTAAAAGCACCTTTTTGCAATCTGCTGGACTTGGCCCATATACACTATCTCCTGATACTCTGCGCCTAGCGTATAGCAGCCCAGTGATGAATGATACAGGACGCATCGTTATGCCATATCAGGATGATCGACGGGTGTGGCAGCAGCTTCACGAGTTGCTTGATATGCGTATGGCTCGTGGTGAGCTCATTGTGGTTGATGCAACACATACAACGAGCTCGTACTTTCAGCAGTATGCACAGCTTGCACAAAAGTATCGCTATAAGCTGTACGTTATAGATTTTGCGGATGTACCGCTTGCGGTCTGTCTAGAGCGCAACGGTCAGCGTGCACCACATAAGATAGTCGATGATGTAGTTCTCGAGAAAATGCACGCTCGTCTCTCCACATGTGCTATACCAAAACAATACACTGTCATACAGCCAGCGGCAGTAAAAGAGCTTATCGCATCGTACCAGAAACCGATTAATTTGAGCCAGTATGAGCATATTCATCATATTGGTGATATCCAAGGATGCTATACGCCACTGCGTGAATATTTTGAACAGCATCCCTATACCGAGCACGATTATTATATCTTTACAGGAGATCTACTTGATCGTGGCACAGAGAATGCAGAAGTGTTGCAGTATGTGTGTGATAATTTTGTCGACAAGCCAAATGTGACGTTTATTGAGGGCAACCACGATGGCTATATTTGGCAGTGGCTTACTCACCAGCCGATAAGAGCACGAGAGTTTAATGGTCGAACTCGAGCACAGCTAGAGCGTGCCAATATAGACAAGCGTGCCGTCAGTCGCTTGATGAACTCCATGCAAGATTGCCTCTACTACACATGGCATGATAAGCGGGTATTTGTGAGTCATGCGGGCGTGAGTAATCTACCAGAGAATCCTCTGCTGCTAGCCAGCCAGCAGTATATTCGTGGTGTGGGGCGCTATGATCAAGTTGGTGCTATTGACGATGCTTTTGTTGCTCACACCTCTGATAATGTCTATCAAGTGCATGGTCATCGCAACGCTCAGAATTATCCAGCGCAGTATAATCAGCGGTGCTTTAACCTCGAGGGCAAAGTGGAGTTTGGTGGCACACTACGGGTTGCGCAGCTTGCCGAGAAGGGCTGGTCGGTCGTTGAGATAAGCAACCAATCGGCTGAAGGCCTCCTCCACCCAGAAAATGCACCGCTCATCCATAGTCTACGCACCAATAAACTGATTAGCGAGCGGTCACTGCCGGGCAATATTAGCTCATTCCACTTTAAACCAAAGGTGTTTTATGATAAAAAATGGACGGCGCAAACAGTGCGAGCCCGTGGACTATTTATGAATACACTCACAAACGAGATTGTGATTCGCGCCTATGATAAATTCTTCAATATTGGTGAGCGACGAGAAACTGAATTTGCTGCGCTCAAAGATCAACTTGTTTTTCCAGTGCGTGCTTGGGTGAAGGAGAATGGCTATCTTGGCTTGGTAGGCTATGATGCGACACTAGGTGACCTCGTCTTTGCGTCGAAAACAACAACGGAGAGTGATTTTGCCGGATGGTTTCGTCGCTTATTTTTGCAGCGCTATGGTAAGCATGTCGATGCGATCCGTCAGTATCTTGCCGAGCACAATGTCTGTTTGGTCTGCGAGGTGATACTCCCGACAGAGGATCCACACATTATTGAGTATACACAAGACCGGATTGTTTTGCTCGATATAGTGTATCGCCAGGCAAAATTTGCCGCTGTTGACCAAGTTGAGTGTGAGCGATTTGCGGCTATGCTTGGTATGGAAACCAAGCGGCTTGCGGCGACGCTCCAAACGTGGGAGGAGTTTGCGACCTGGTATGAGCAGGTGCAGGGGCTTGACTATTTGTATGACGGTGTACCAATCGAGGGCTTTGTGATAGAGGATGCTCAGCATTGGCAGGTCAAAGCAAAACTCGATTATTATTCATTTTGGAAGCGGATGCGTGGTGTACTTGATGGACTTAAGGCGGGGCGTAGTCCAAAGCGTGCCGCTGCCTACCCACACCCTGAGTACGCAGCGCGCGTCATTACCTATATGCAGGGCATCCCTATTGACGCATTGGCGCAGATGTCTATTATCGATGTTCGTCGCCGCTGGCAGCGAGAGCAAGAAAAAGCCGTATAGCCGTATTACCAACCTTACCCTTCACGGTATAATAGAAGCATGAAAATGATTCGTTGGTTGGCGAAGCGGTGGCACCGCGTCGCGGTAGTGGCTGGAGTGCTCGTTGGGATGGCTGCACTTCGCCTTATGTCGGCACAAACAGGGCAGTGGTCGCTACCTGATCGATTGCAAGACTGGATAACGCTGAGTTTGAGCGTGATGATCGAGGCGCTGCCATTCGTCATGCTGGGGATCTGCATTGCAATTATAGTGCAGGTGTGGCTGCCGGCCGAGCGCTTGCTTACCTATCTGCCGCAGCAGCCATTATTGCGCCGAGCGTGTTTGTCGCTCCTTGGTATTGCGCTGCCAGTATGTGAGTGTGGTAATGTCCCTCTGGCTCGCGGCCTGTTGGCAAAAGGGCTTACGCCTAGTGAATCTCTCGTCTTTTTGCTTGCTGCACCAGTCCTCAACCCAGTGACAATCATCACAACGCAGCAAGCATTCGCTGGCGATATGACCATTCTCTGGGCGCGAGTGTTTGGTGGCTTCGCTATTGCTAATCTTGTTGGCTGGGTCTATGCACGTCGCCCGGCGGAGGAGTTGTTGACCAATACGTTTGTTGCTTCGTGCCAGGCAGATCATGTGCAGCAGAGCAAGCGAGTAGCAAGCCTTGCGATATTTCGACGTGAGGTGCAGGCGATGCTACCAGCCTTGGTAGTTGGTGCAGGGTTAGCGGGTCTTGTGCAAGTGCTGGTGTCGCGCGAGGTATTGGTGTCGCTAGGAAGTCAACCAGTATGGTCGGTGATTGCAATGGTGGCACTGGCGTTTATTGTTTCAATTTGCTCTAATGTTGATGCGTTCTTCGCTTTGGCATTTCGCCAGACCTTTATGACCGGGGCGCTTGTAAGTTTCTTGACCTTTGGTCCAATGATCGATATCAAGATGCTGAGCTTGCTGCGCACGACGTATCGGCCGAGTGTGCTGCTTCAGGTGAGTGCACTTGTTGGACTAGCATCGATAACATTGGGATTGGTGGTGAATTATGCGTTTTAGGCTATTCTTGTCCCGAGTTGCACAGCAACAAGGTATAATACTCCTTTTTGTCATTGCCGTGGCGACGCTGTGGCTAGCTGCGACTGGTCGTTTAACGCTCTATATTCATCAGCGGTATATCGTCTTTACGACTAGTATGGCAGTGGTTGCTCTTGTGATGGCGAGTGCGAGTGTTATTACGCAATCACGTGCCTACCAGCAGACACACTTCGCTTGGTGGCGTCGCGCTACCGCGTGTGTGATGGTATGTATGGTCGCAGGCATGACGCTACTCGTCCCACCGACAGCACTAACGACAACAACTGCCACGCAACGTGGCATCAACAAAGGGGCAGTAACTCGGCTATCTACCGACAAGCTATCACAAGCATCTATCTTTGCTCAGCGAGATTATTCGCACCTCACGATCAAAGAATGGGCAGGGTTACTCGCGCAAACGCATGACAGCGCATTTTATCGTGGCAAGACAGTCAACTTGACAGGGTTCGTTACGCCAGATACAGCGGATTCGCAGATTTTTTATGTATCTCGATTTGTTGTGACGTGTTGTGCGGTTGATGCACAGGCGGTTGGCGTGCCAGTCTATGCACCTGGGTGGCGTGAGCGCTACCAGCCCAATAGTTGGGTAACGGTAACGGGTGACTTTGCCGCACATCCACAGCGACATCGTCAGCAGCCGATTGTCATCATGCCGCGTTCGGTTACGTCAACCACCCAGCCAAAGGAGCCCTATGAATACTAAAAGCTGGCGGTGGGTGCGTCAGCGATGGCGATTTTCGCTCGTTGCGATTGGATTATTAATTACACTGAGTGTACTCATGGTCCTGAGCTATCAACAGGGCCCGCGCTTGCGTCATGCAGTGCTGGCAGATGATCCGAATACAGGCTACCAGACAGTGCAATTGCAGTTTAATCAGCCAGTCAAATCGGTTGAAACTCATGCAATACGA
Source organism: uncultured Candidatus Saccharibacteria bacterium (assembly GCA_963548065.1). Classification (GTDB taxonomy): domain Bacteria; phylum Patescibacteriota; class Saccharimonadia; order Saccharimonadales; family Saccharimonadaceae; genus Saccharimonas. The sequence continues at coordinate 169,723 of CAUUSZ010000001.1, read as the reverse complement.
ATCTCGCCGCGCGCAGACTTTACTGTTACAACAAATAACGCAACTGTGACGATTCAGTTCCGGCATCGTTTGCGAAGTAACTCGCAGTATCACGTAGCAATTGATCAGGTAGCTAGCGCCTATACACAGCAGCTCGCAGCAGCCAGTTACCACTTTGATACGCCACCAGCACAGCTCTATTATCTCAAACACCGCGATCTCACAGAGACAAAAACAGAGTTCTACGCCGCACAAGAGACAGATGCTATCGTACAGATGAATCTGGCAACAAAGCATGAGAAGACACTTTACCAAGCGACGCGAATTATCGACTATGCAGTAGTAGGCTCTCGTATCATTGTTCATACAATGAATGATGCAACAACCAGTGAATTACATCAGGTTGATAGAGAGACTGGTATTGTATCGCCATTACCGTTGCCTGGTAAGGGTACAGTGTCTCGCCTGCGAGCGATGGATAATGGAACGGTGGGGTATCTCTTCGCAAAGGCGGAAAGCAAAGAAAAAACCACTAATCTTATTGTGCATGATATTGCAGCGCAGCGCCACCACACTATACGTGGCCTTAACGCGCAGCCATTACCAGTGTATGATTGGCGTCCAGTATCACGTGGTGCAGCAGTTGTGGTGCGAACTCGCGGTGATGACGTACTGCTTGTCGATCCGACTGGCAAGCATGCCATGCAGCCGCTTGGCCAGGCAGCAACGCTTGGCGACGTATCATATGATGGCAAGAATATTATCATGATGAAAGTAGGCGAGGGGTATTTTGCACTCAATTTAGAAGATAGCAAAAAATCACCCATTACTCACCAACAAGGAAACGACGTCATATCATTAGCTGCATTCTTACACACCCGCAGTGGTTATAGTATGGAGATAACAAGTGTTGATCAACAGCACATATTGCAGCGCCAAACAATACTCACCGACTCAGCCAAACGAGTGATTCATCAGACAACACCTCCGGCGTATACAACGAACATCACTGTATCGCCAAACGATCAGTACACCGCCATTGAGCAAAAAAGCACTGCTGATAGCTCCACTAAAACGCACATTATCAATAATAAAACTGGCCATATAGTTCACACACTCGATGGCAAGGCAGTGGTTTGGTTATAAAACAGGCGATAAACCTGAAGCGACTGTAACCTGCATCTCAAGGGCAGGAGGCTGCGTCTGTGTCACAAAACTAAAATATGTAATTAGTGTTTGCACAATGTTCTGGTATACTATAAAAGGTATAGCATGAAGGGAGAGATGCCAATGCGAATGCGCGACAGACGACCAAGTGATCGCCCGCGAGAGAAACTTGCGCGAGATGGAGCAGCTCGCCTGAGTGACCTCGAGCTCCTTATGGCAATTATCGGCAGCGGTAATGCACAAGCTGACGTTGGCAAAATTGCGCGCTGTGTGCTTAAAGCCTTGCGTACACATGGAGGTGACCTAACTCATGAGGAGCTCTCTAAGATAACTGGCCTTGGTGCGGCTAAGGTGACAGTGATTCTCGCAAATTTTGAACTGGCGCGGCGCTATCTGCTCAAAAGTGACCAGCCTATCATTGATGAGCCAAGCAAAGCAGCAGAGCAACTTACCGATATTCGCGACAAACGGCAGGAGCATTTTGTCTGCCTGACGCTTGATGGAGCACATCGCTTGATTGCTAAACGCACGATTACCATTGGCACACTAACTGCTAGCTTGGTGCACCCACGAGAAGTCTTTACGGATGCAATCGCCGACCGAGCAGCGGGGATTATTGTGGCGCATAATCATCCTAGCGGGCAGCTTATTGCAAGCCAGGCCGATCGAGAGACGACGCAGCGCCTGGCCGAGGCAGGCAAGCTGCTTGGCATCCAGCTGCTCGACCATCTCATCGTTACGAAACACGACTACATATCGATCATCACCGAAACATAAGGAATGACCTGTTAGCACTCTTGCAATTAGAGTGCCAATTGGCTATACTAAGACAGATATGGCGAAGCGAGATTATTATGAGGTGCTTGGTGTTGCCAAAAGCGCCAGCGATGATGACATCAAGCGGGCGTTCCGCAAATTGGCAGTGAAGTACCACCCAGATAAAGAGGGTGGGAGTGAAGAGAAGTTCAAAGAAATTAATGAAGCGTATGAGGTCCTGAAGGACAAGCAAAAGCGCCAGCGGTATGACCAATTTGGCCATGCGGGCGTTGGTGGTGGTGCCAGCGGTGGTAGTGGCGGCAACCCATTTGCTGGCTTTGGCGACTTTGGCCAGGGGCAGAATATCCACTTTGATTTTGGTGATGGTGGCTTGGGAGATATCTTTGGCCAGTTCTTTGGTGGCGCTGCTGGTGGCAGTGCAAGCCAAGGCCCGTCACGCGGTCGTGATGTTGAGACGAGTGTGACGCTCGAGTTTGAGGAAGCAATCTTTGGCAAAGAAGTCGCTCTTGCACTAACGCTTGACGACGAATGCGAGCATTGCCACGGTAGTACCGTCGAACCAGGCTCAAGCCTCAAGAGCTGCCCAGATTGTAAAGGCACTGGCCAGCGTGTGCGGACAATGAACACTATGTTTGGCCCCATTCAGCAGGCTGTAACATGTGAGACGTGCCAGGGTCGTGGGCAAATTCCTGAGAAGGCTTGTACGGTTTGCCAGGGTAGTGGCGTGCAGCGCCGTGAGCAAACGATTACCGTCAAGATTCCCGCTGGTATCGATAATGGCTCGACGATTCGTCTCCGTGGTCGTGGCGAAGCTGTAGGTGGTGGCAGTAAGGGTGATCTCTATGTGCAGGTGCGGGTCAATCCACACAAGACGTTTAGCCGCGAAGGTGATGTAATCTTGAGTGAAGAGCATATTGGTATGGCAGATGCAGCGCTCGGTGCCGAGCTCGACGTTAAGACGGTCGATGGGACGATTACAATGAAGGTGCCAGCTGGTACGCAATCGGGCACCGACTTCAAGCTATCTGGCCATGGCGTGCCGCACATGCGAAGCGACAAGCGTGGTCCCCATATTGTGACAGTAGTGGTCGACACCCCAACTAAACTAAACCGCCGCCAGAAGGAAATCCTCCGCGAGTTTAATGACACATTAGGGCGGAAGGGGATATTTGGGTTGTAACTCCAGGTAGGTACTGGTGTAGAATTAAACTACTTGTGGTGAAGGGTTTGATTCTAACCTGTTTGCTGGGTGGTGTAACTTTGCTAGATCATTTCAAAATTCGATAATGGAAACGTGGCTTTGCTCACAGTGCTCTGCAAATATAAGAGAAAGAGTCTTGATTTATACGGTGGTTTATTGCTAAAATAGCCTCACTATGATGACGAGCCATACTCTCGAGGATAGACCACTTCCATCTCATGATATGCAGGCGAAAGAAGCTCGGCGTAGCCAGAATAGCTCCGTCGATATAGATCCTGAAGTGTTCCGAGGAAAGTACCAGGAGCTTGTCGAGCGATCACCGAAAGTCATTGAATCACTTATTCCCGATCAAGAAAGCAAAGAAGCGGCAATTGACAGTCTAATTACAGGTAGTGCCACGTCTTTTCAACAAAAGTATCCAGTCATTGCGGAGTATTCCGACAAAGATTATACAACCATACAAGATACTACAGAAGCGCTGATATCTATGGCCGAGTCTATGTCAGAGCCAGAGAGGACAGTCTATCTCCAGGCGATTGAGGCTCGCAAGCAAGAGGCGAACTTGATAGTAGCGATGAGGGATTATAAAGCAGCAACAGACCCAATAGCAAGAGAAGCAGTAGCACAGCGTTTTATGGAGATAAATATTACGCTCTATGGTGAGCCAGATAAGACAACATATGAGTCATTACTCGACGAAAAAATTGCCAACATCTTTCATAAAAAGCGTAGTCAAAGCGCTGAGATAATCTTTCAGGAGCTTCGGAATCTTCTTCCAGAAAATGTACTAGATGGTACACGTGTACAAGATCGATTTCGTCCATCTACTGAGACCATGAGATGGATGAACGAAGTTGTTCATGGATTGTATGATAATATGCTTCGACATGTTGATAGCTATGTAGAAGCGCATAAATCGGAGCTTCAAATAGAATCACACGATGAGACGGTTATAAAAATCCAGCCGACACACCTTCAAGATATCTTTCGGAATATCTTGACTGAGGAATTCCTTGCGTCATCCAAAGAGCCTGAAGAAAGTAGCCAGACAGGTGATATACAACAGGATGCACAAGCTGCGACAGACTGGGATAATACCGAGACGAGAAGTGCTGAGAAAGATACGGATTGGAAGATTGAGGTGACAGAGGCAAAATCAATCAATGTTGATCCAGACACAAGACATATCAGAATACCCCAAGACCGAGAAGCTATGTCTGTTAATGAAGTAAAACGACTAGTTGTGCACGAAATAGGTGTGCATGTCTTAACGCGAATGACTGGTGGTTCGACAAACCTTGAGCCGCTCGCACAGGGCTTAGCTGGTTTTAATGATACGCAAGAAGGGCTTGGGAAAGCAATGGAACACGCCCTTGAAGGAGAATATCAAGAAGCTGGTATAGATCACTATATTACTGCTGGGCTTGCCTATTTTGACAACAAGGACTTCAAAGGCGCTTATGATGTGAAGTGGCGTCTCAAACTTCTCGAGAGCCTCAAGCCTGATCAAACACCAACACAAGCACAGATTGACAAAGCTAAGCAATGGGCAGCAAACACAACAATGCGTATCTACCGGGGTACTGATGATCTGCCACTCTTTAAGGATCTCTGCTATTACAATGGGTCGAAAGAGGTGTGGGAGTATCTAGAGAAAATTTGTGGTGATGATTTGCAGCTGAGTTTATTATTAGCTGGTAAAATTAATACTTCGAAGAAGCACCAGAGAGTCATACTTGAATCACATAGTACTTAAACTAAATACAAGCAATGAAAGTTCAATACGATAAAAGTTTAAAGATAGCAGGCGTTAGTATACAGCCATGGGCAAGAATTGGACCTGAGCAGTGGTTTGATAATTACAAAATTGCTTCACTAGCTGGCTGGAATATGCGCAGTCAGAATGTAGAGCACATGAATAGTCTCGCTTATGTGCGCGATCAGTGCGAGAGACCTTATACAGGTGAACTGACTACACAGGCTCTTTTACAAGACTCAATATTCCAAGATATGGTAATAACTCATTTGCCCGAGTATCATATTTTTACGTATAAACCTTTTGTAATTCCTGAGCGATTAAAACAAAGTAGTTTGCAATTTTTGCCTAGCAACGATATGTACGCGTTGGCTCAGAAGTTTGAGAATAAATCATGGTTTCGGCGTATTTTTGCAGAGCGTCTTTGTAACATTCCATCACATAAAATATACCCTTGGCGAGAAATGTTATCGGATGAGGAATATTTTTCTAATCTCTGTGATGGACGCAGTAAGATTGTTTTGCAAGATGCTGCACTTGGTGGAGGGAAGGGGTCGTTTATTGTCGATAGCTTCGAGTCGTTCTGTTCTGCAATAAATACAATGCAAAATAGCAATGGTTTGGTTGGTGAGGTAGTTGTATCAGACTATATTGCTGATGGCCATGATTGGTCGGTGCAGGGCGTTGTAACGCGCTACGGGGTCTTCATAGGGCCAGTGCAGCGACAGATTATTGCAGACCCGAATTTATCAAATACAAGTATTCCTGGTACTGAGAAGTTTTGCGGTATTGAAATATTAGCAGATGATCAACACACGAGGCAGAGTAGTCAGCTAACGAAAAATGCACGAGTTATAGGCCAGGAATTATACGATAGAGGATATCGTGGTATTTTTGGTGTTGATTCTTTGGTGACGGATGATACAGTGTATACTATCGAAGTTAACACACGCATTACGGGTGCTACACCGCTTCTTACAATGAGCTATAATGCAAAGAAGCATATCCCCTTCTACCTTCTTCATATCTTAGAGTTAACGAATGCCAATTATATTATTGAGGATAGTTCATACAGTAATGACTATAATGATTGCGCGCTGATGGTTCTCCATCAACGAGACAGTGAGACAGGTGTCGCTGACAGTCCTCGGTCGGGATTATATAATGAAAAGATGCAAATCATAGGCGATATAATGTCATTCGATAGGTCTTCTTCTGCAAAACAGGTTTTTGTACAGGATTATACAAGGAGCGAGAGGTCTATTGAGCAAGGGTCTCGATTGGCGTCTATATTTACTAATTTTCGTGTTATGGATGAAGAGGGTATGCTTATGAGAGAATCAAGAAATATTATTGATATAATTGAAAATAGTTCGAAGTAAATAAATGTATCGCTATGAATATGGAGCAAGAAAGCAAGAATAGTATCAAAAAAGCGGACCTGTCACGGTATGGCATTACTCCTCGATTACTAATGAAGGAGGCGCTCCGAAAAGGGTACCAGGTCACAACAGTTCCAGGTCGTTTAGCAACATCACGTGTGGTGCGCTGTGAAAAGGACGGCAAAGAGCTTTACTTTTATAATCTTAATACTGCACTAAACCCTTCATATGCAGTTCAGGTGAATGAGGACAAGATCTGGACGAATAACATATTACACCAATCGCATATACAAACACCAGATACATATCCATTAAAAATAAATAGACCCGAAGATGTGGTAATTGACGATACACTTCGAAAAATGCTAGAGTCTTATGAGCGTCTTGTTGTCAAATCTGCTACAGCAAACTACAGCAATAATGTTCTTGTTAACGCTGGTGATAAAGAAGGTTTGCTTCGTGCAATACACCGTGTATATCAGAATAGTGGTGGACAACCTGATATAATTGTTCAGCAAATGGTTTTTGGGCAAGAATATCGCTTCTTAGTGTTAAATAAAAAAGTCATTGCAGTAGCATATCGTCGACCACCATATGTTGTTGGAGATGGAGTATCAACAATACGAACCTTGATAAGTAAAAAAAATAATAATTGCTCAAAGCATGGCAACAGACACGCTAGTTTAGTAGCAAAAATAAACATTGAAGATGTGTCGAGACATAAAGGTGTTCACTTTTTGCAACAAGTTCCCGAGAAAGGTTCTGTTGTTGAGGTTTTAGATACATTGAATCTGAGCAGGGGAGGTGAAGCAGTTGATGTCACGAGTTATGTGTCTGATGAACTCAAAACTATAGCAATTCAAGCAGCATCAGCATGTTTTCTTGGTATTGCTGGTATTGATATTGTAACGGGTAACCTTAGTGGTGATGGAAATGATAGCTATGTCGTAAGAGTGAAGGCGTCTCCAGAGATACGAATGCACCAGTTTCCAACAGAAGGCAAACCTCGGAACGTTGCACGAAAACTATTTCATGCTATTGAAAGAACGGCGCATCCTATCGGCAAAAAGATAGTTATGATTGGCCGAGTTGAAAAGGTTGCTTTGCCTGATTTTATTAATGAAAAATTTAAAGCTCGGATAGATACAGGGGCAACAGTCTCGTCTATATGGGCAAGCGATATTCGAGTTGATAAGACAGGCCTCTATTGCAAACTATTTGGTGAAGGCTCCCCAGTGTATACTGGTGAGGAGTTGCATTTTTCTGAGTATTCCATGCGTTCTGTTCGGAGTTCGAATGGTTATGAGGAATTGCGATATCAAGTTGTCATTAATGTAAGTTTGGCAGGAAAGCGAGTGAAAGCAAAAGTTACACTAGCAGATAGGTCGGGACAGATCTACCCAATGCTGATTGGGAGAAATATTTTGCGTAACAAATTCATCGTTCATGTTGCAGAGGGTGATATTGATAAAAAGGCCGAAAGTAGTAATCGTCAAGAACTACGCCAAAATGGACTACAATAGAGACAGAGAGCATATAACAAGCAAAATCAATAAAAGATAATAGTACGAGGTATGGAGTGAAAATCGCAATACTCAGTAATGGCAATGTGAACTACTCAACGCTTCGCCTCAAGGAAGAGGCGGAGAGGCGTGGACATAGTGTGAGAGTGATTAAATACCGCAAATGCTATGTAACGATTGATGAGAAGAACCCAACAGTGATGTATGATGGCGAAGCAATCGATCAGTATGATGCAATAATTCCGCGCATTGCAAGCTATATGACTCGCTACGGTACAGCAGTGGCACGTCAGCTAGAAATGGCGTACCCACGCACGCTTTTTGTTAATCGCTCGATTGCGATTACCCGGGCGCGCGATAAACTACGTTCGACACAGCTACTAGCCCGAGGTGGAGTAGCTATTCCTAAGACAGTGTTTAGCCGCAACTCGGCCGATATAGACGATCTCCTTAACGAACTTGGTGGTACGCCAGTTATCATCAAACTCGCTCGTGGTACTCATGGTAATGGTGTGGTGCTAGCGGAGACGAAGAAGGCGGCAAAGTCAGTGCTTCAGGCGTTGTACCTCACCAACGAGGATGGGACAAACATCCTGTTGCAAGAATTTATTCGTGAGTCAGCTGGAGTAGACATCCGCGCCTTTGTGGTGGGGAGTCGTGTAGTGGCGAGTATGAAGCGCCAGAGCCTGGATGATGACTTTCGATCCAACCTTCATAAGGGAGGTGAAGGAACACCGATCCGCTTGACAGATACCGAGCGTCGCATGTGTTTGCGGGCAGCTAAGGCGATGGGTCTGACAGTAGCGGGTGTTGACTTTATGCGCTCGAGTCGTGGGCCGCTAGTGCTTGAGGTCAATGCGAGCCCAGGCTTTGGGATAGAGAAAATTACGCGGCGCAATGTAGCCAAACCGATCATTGAATATATTGAGCGCAATGCAAAGCGGCAGCACAAGAAGGACCGCGTTGGGGCGTAGCTATCCAAACGTATTGGCGTTTCTCATAACGCTTATGTTAAATCGGTACCATGGTATAATGGTGGCATGATGTTGCTTGGATTGCTTGTTGGTACGTCTGTGGTTTTGGCTGGTTTGGTATATGTAGCGAAGCGGCATTTTGGGCTACCAGTAATGGGTCTGGCGGTCGGTATGGTAGTGACACAGCTGTGGGCGGCAGATGTCGTGCCGTATGCTGCTGGGGTTGGCATAGGCATTGACCGATCTGCTTTGCTTGCAGTGGTGACGATTGTGCTGACGGTGCTACCAGCTGTGGTGCTGGTGTGTTGCGGCTCGGTGGTGAGTCAGCGCTGGTGGCGTATTGGTGGCTCACTGATCTTTGGTGTTGTGGCAGCGTACGTGCTGTTTGGTGCGCTGAGTAGTCTCGTACCACCAGTTGATGAGACAAGCAAGACGGTTATGGCAGCGCTGGATGGGTCTCATGCAGCGGTTGTAACGATGGGGTTTGCATGTGCACTTGTTGATACGCTCGTGGCTCGCGCAAAGGGCGCAAAACCACACAAGAAAAAGTGATAGATACTTCTTGCGCGTGTCACTTGATACGTGTGGTTTTACAAGAATATATACGTTGATGTGCCTAGCAAAACAACCCTCATGATAAAGGGTTGTTTTAGTATTGTGATTCGCGTGTAACTCTAGTGGGTATTATGCGGCGTTCGTTGCAACGTTTGTCACATCATCGAGTGCTTCAAGTGCGTCGATAATTTTGGTAAGCTTGCGAGCGGTTTCGTCGTCCTCAATAGCAACGGTGTTGTTGGGCACATACTGGAGCTCTGCATCTTCAACGGTCATGCCAGCTGCGAGCAAAGCTTCGCGAACTTTGGCGAGCTCCTTTTTGTCGGTGTAGACGGTGAGGCCGCCATCTTCTTCAGTTGCATCCTCAGCACCAGCATCAAGCACGGTAAGGAGCGCTTCTTCGCCACTGGCTGCTACGCGGATCACGCCCTTGCGCGCAAACTGAAACATCACACTGCCGCTATCTGCCATGGTGCCACCATTCTTGGTGAGAGCAGTGCGGACCTCTGGATAGGTGCGATTCTTGTTATCGGTTGCTGTCTCGATAATGATGCCGACACCACCTGGGCCGTAGCCCTCGTAGACCGCCTCTTCGAGTGCGGCAGCATTTTTATCATTGATGCGGTCAATTGCTCGCTGGATGTTAGCGTTGGGCATGTTGGCTGCCCGAGCCTTCTCAATGGCCAATGCGAGGCTTGAGTTGGTTGTTGGATCGGTGCCACCACGGGCTGCAATGGCAATCATATTGCCAAGCTTGGTAAAGGCTGCGCCGCGCTTTGCATCAACCACGGCCTTTTGGCGATGGGTCGTGGCCCATTTACTGTGTCCAGACATAGGTTCTCCTTGATTGTTCTATCTTTCAACTCATTGTAGCATATTGGGTAGTTGTTATTCTACGAGCGAGGCATTGCGCAGCGAGTAGCCAGTTGCTCGCCAGAGCCACCAGCAGAGGCCAATGAGCCCACTATACCACAGCGCCACACCCCACCATGGCAGCGCAAAATCGAGCTGCGCCCAGGGGAAGGCGGCGCATTGCTGGACAACCCACAGCATTGCGTCGAGTAGCCATTGCGCTGGTGCGCCAAACACTGTCGCCGCCGCTGGCCACACAAGCGCCCCAACCCCAGCAATGCACGTGAGAAGCATCGCCAGCGGCACCCACGGCACAATGAGTAGATTGGCTGGTAGCGCCACAAGCGATAATTGCCCAAATGCTGCGAGGCTAATTGGTAGTGTAGCAAGCTGTGCAGAGACTGTCTCGCCCAAGACTTGGCGGCCGATTGATGGCTCTGCTGGGCCAAAGAAATAGCGCTGCAACAGTGGTGCAAGAATCATCACTCCAGCAAAGGACGCAAAGCTTAGCTGCCAGCCAATATCTCCCCAAACATAGCTTGGGTTCCATAGTACAGTAGCAGCGCTTGCAACCGCCAGCAGGGTAATGGGGTGAAACGCACGACCATATGCCCAAGCCCAAATGCTAAGCCCAGCCACAAGACCAGCACGCGTCATACTTGGACTGAGCCCAGTAATAGCGACAAAACCAAGGACGAGACTTGCACTGGTAAGCACCGCAAGGTAGCGCGACACCTTGGCAAACAAGCGCCGAGCGAGGCGGACGAGGATCGTGAGGTTGTATCCGCTTGCCACAACGATGTGGGTGAGGCCAGTAGTACGCATTGCTTCTTGGATATCATGTGGCAGGGCGCGCTTTTGGCCAAGGACGTAGCCACTGCCAAGGCTAGCCGCTGGCTCGTGAATTGCATGGCGAATATGCTCGGCAAACCAATCGCGTACCTGTAGAGCGATATCACTAGGTTGCGGCTGAACAATGCGCTCCACATGAGCACGCTGCATGACAGCGGCAAAGTTGCCAAAGCCAGGCTTGAGCTTACCTCGCACAACTAGCCAGTCGCTGCGATGGACTGCAGGGTTGCCGTGTAAACTCACCCATACTGTGCTAGGTAGCGAGCGGCCATCGAGGCGGATAGCGCTCAGCCTCACGACGAGTTGATTGCGTTGATTTGTATCAGGATCATCCTGCACCTGCCCGGTGATTGTCGCTATGTGCCCAAATGATGCCGTGTAAGAGCGCTGTTGCTGCTGGTCACTCCCACCGCGCACTAGGCCAATCATAAGCCCAGCAATCAATATGACAATAAGGCACCACCGCCGGCTTTGGCGTAGTGCACAGGCAATGCCACCGCTAGCTACAACAAGCCACCACCACGCAGCATACGGCCACCACTGGGCTAGTGCTACTCCACCAACGATGCCACCGCAGCACATTGTGAGCTGCCATGTTGGGTGAATTCGCCGTTGCCACCACGTCATTTGTTATCATTAAACTATTGTGTTGCTGGTGTGTCAATTTATTACATCCAAATCGCGGCCTTTCTGTCAATTTCATGCTGTTTGTTCTACTTTTTGCAGGGTTTATCGGGGAGGCTAGAATTTTTACGTAATTTGTTTTCTTAGGGTGAAATTATTGAATCTTTTGCGTTTAGCAAGAGATTTTTATATATTCACCAGGTGAGGTAGCAAGGGAGAGTCTCCTACAGAGGAGAAGGGTGAATTTTGCTATAGATAGTAGAATTTTGGAAGAGTGATGATGAATCCAGCGCTTCCTCCGCTTGACAGTCCACCGCGACCAGTGCTATACTCGCAGAGTCTACGGGCCCATAGCTCAGCAGGTTAGAGCACCTGCCTTTTAAGCAGGGTGTCGTGAGTTCGAGCCTCACTGGGCCCTCCATTGATCAATCAGCAGGCGAGATAGCCTGTTTTTTGTTGTATCTGTTTGAGAGCTTGAAGATCCGCATTATAAAATCTTGAACTCCTATTTCTATTGTGCGGTAGAGAACAAAATCCGACCACCGTGTTAGTTTGCGCGATCAACAAAATAATGTGCTTGTGCTTGACCGAGAGGGTTGCTTTGCGCATAATCGTGGCGAGGAGGAAAAACAAAATGCAAACTATGCGGAATTATGCCCGGCGAATTATTGCATATGGGCTTGCCGTAACCATGATGATACCAGGAATAGCCGGAGCTTCTGCGCTTGGTGCTGATTCTTCCACTGCTTATTTCGCCACCCCAGTCGCCGCCATCGGCGATTTTTTATTTGAACGGACAGTGGCGCGTGATGATGCAGCTAGCGACAGGTCTACAATAGCTCAGCCTGTAGTGCGTCTTGCCGCTCATACTGAGCATGATGCGCTGATGATCGGGGCACTCCACACAACAGACCGCCGCGCTGTGAGTGCAATTGAACTACATAACACTGCGCGCCAGTTTGCGCCGCTTAGTGATGTCACACTTATTGTTAGTGTTAGCACAAATCACACCGACTACACGTGCCGCGTCAATCTACAAGGATATGCACCACCCCAGTCGTCGGTGCGCTACTACCACCCAGCAGTGGCCCCGGCAGATGGCGCACAGCTCCAGGGTTGCCCAAGTGTGCCAGATGGCGAGCAAGTCACACGGTATGATGTAGCGCTGGAGCGATCGGGTGTGACTATTGACAAAGCAAGTGCAGCCGCAGACGAGCTTGCAGGTGCACTCGTCTGGGAGCGTGCACGCTGGACGGCAGCGGCGCGGACTGGGATATTTGCCAAGGACTTTCGAGCACGAGCTGGTGAAGCTGAGGTAACTGCGCCGTACGAAGCGCCAGGCGAGCCACCTTTGCAAATTCTTGAGGTCTTGCCTCATCCACACACCTGCGACACAGCACCAGATGATTGTCAAAAATATGTCAAAATCAAAAATACTGGTGATCAGCCAATCGACCTTGCTGCCTATCGTTTGCGTAGTGGTACACCTGGCAGCAATAGTACTGTGCGAAACACTTCGTCTCTTGTGGGAGTTATTGCGCCAGGCCAGGTGCTGACGATTCGTGCTCAAGCAAATGGTGCGGAGCTTGCGGTGCTGCGTAGTGGCACACTGTGGTTTGAGGACCAGCATGGTTTAGTAAGCTTTTCACCGCGTGTTGATGCATATAGCGGTGCAGGGCAGGCTGCGCACCAGGGTAAGTCTTGGGCATACAATTCGCAGACTGGTGCGTGGCAGTGGACAACGCCAAACCCCGACCGAGCAGACAATATTATCACTGATACGCCAGCCTCACCTCATCAGCCATCGGGTAAACCGTGCCCCGCTGGTCAAGAACGCAACCCAGCCACGAATCGTTGCCGGAAGATCAACAGTAGTGAGAAACGATCAAAACAGACGGCTGGTAATGCAAAGGCAGCGCGCGTCACCTCTCGTGCCCAAAAGCTGACCATCTGCAAGCCGGGTCAAGAGCGTAACCCTGAAACAGGCCGTTGCCGCGCAGTGTCTGCCACTGGCCAGCAATTGGCCGTGTGCAAGGCGGGGCAGTATCGCAATCCTGCCACAGGGCGCTGCCGAGCGCTCGCTGGTGGTAAGACACCAGCTGCTGTATGTCAGGCAGGGTACTATCGCAACCCAGCGACTGGCCGCTGCAAAAAGCTTGGCGCAGCAAATAGTCGCCAGCTGACACCATGCAAGCCAGGCTGGGAGCGTAATCCATCAACCAATCGCTGCCGCAAATCGACGAGCAAGAATAGCAAAGCACCAGCCGCAGGCTACGCTGTTGAGCCGGGTAGTAATAATGGGCAGACAGAGATCATCTGGTGGATGATTGGTGGGGTAGCCATCGTGGCGGTGGGCTATGCTGGCTGGGAATGGCGCAGTGAGATTGGCCAGTGGCTGCGCCGGATGGTGCGCAAAGGTTAGAGTCTCATTAGCTATACCATAGCGGTATATAGCATAAGCCCTCAGATTCAGCTATACTAGCACCATGCGAATCATTGGTATAGATCCGGGCACTGGTATCCTTGGCTTTGGCGTCATTGACGCTCATGGTGGCGCAACGCGACTCGTCACGGCCGGTGTTATTACAACGCCAGCACATACTCCAATACCAGAGCGCCTTGGTGAGATATTCGATGGTCTCACGAGTATTATTGCAGAGACGCAGCCCACAATGATGGCGATCGAGAAGCTCTTTTTTACTCGTAATATAACTACCGCTATGAGCGTAGCCGAGGCACGTGGAGTAGCGCTGCTGACTGGCCAGCGGGCAGGGCTGCGGATTGAGGAATATACACCACTCCAAATCAAGCAGACAATCACTGGCTATGGCAAAGCCGATAAAAAGCAAGTGCAAGAGATGGTGCGGCTCCAACTAGGTCTTCAGACGGTACCTAAGCCAGACGACTGTGCAGATGCTCTCGCGGCAGCGATTATGGCAGCATTTATGACACGGTAGAGCTAGTGAGCTGCTACCGGTGTAACTACACTAACAAGGCTAGAAATTAGATTATAAAAAGGCTTATGCTTGTGCTCTATCAGAGATGAGAAAGAGAAAAGCGCTAAGATTGGTGTTTTCAGCACATTGCACCAGAACGATGGTATAATTAAACTATGCAACTACCTCGAGGAAGACAACAACCAGCCCGAATGGGCAGATATGCCAACTTTGGAGAGGTTCGCCAGTCGAAGCCACCGCGCCGAAGACGCGAGCATAAACATTTCTTATGGTTTTGGAATATGAGCAAAAAGAAGAAGGCGATGGTGATTCTGACGCCGTTTTTGCTGTTTTTGCTGATTGTGCCGATCTTGACATACCTATATTATGCACGTGATATTTCTGACCAAGAGCGGCTGATGAACCGCAACAACACTGGTATTGTCCTCAATGATGTCAACAACAAGCCACTCTATAGTGTGGGGCGAGCCCAGCACCGCAATATGGTGAAACTAGCTGACATCTCAGACAGTATGAAAAACGCGCTACTGGCTAGTGAGGATAAAGACTTCTATAAACACCCTGGGTTTAGTCTAATCGGTATCTTCCGGGCAGCCTTCCAGCGCCATGGTGGTGGCTCGACCATTACGCAGCAGCTCGCCAAGAATACTGTTCTCACAAGCGAGCAGACCTTTATGCGTAAGTACCAGGAGCTGTTTGTGGCGCTCGCGATCGAACAGAACTATACCAAGGACCAGATCCTCGAGATGTATCTCAACTCCGTGTATTATGGCGAAGATTCATTTGGCATCGAGGAGGCAGCCAAGATTTACTTTGGTAAAGCGCCGAAGGATCTCACGTTGGCTGAGAGCGCTATGCTCGTTGGTGTGCTACCAGCCCCAACTGCTTACTCGCCAATTAGCGGTAGCCCAGAAAAGGCTAAGCAGCGTCAAAAGACAGTGCTCGGCCGCATGGTTGACGTGGGTGCCATTACTAATGAGCAAAAAGACGCAGCATATGCGCAGCAGCTCTCGTATGCATCGACGGCAAATACCGTCAAGTCGATTGCGCCACACTTTGCCCAGATGGTTATAAACCAACTCAAACAGAAACTATACAGTGCGGACGATAAAAATGCGTATGATAAGTTAATGCGCTCGGGCTACCAGGTGAAGACAACGCTCAATATGGATACGCAGCAGATGCTGATCGATAACGTCTCCAAGCAGATTCCATACCTCAACAACCGTGGTGGGACGAATGCGAGTGGTGTTGTGATAGACGTTAAGACAGGTCGGGTGCGCGCACTAGTGGGCAGTGCCGACTACAACAACCCACAGTGGGGTAATGTCAATATGGCAACAACGCCACGCCAGCCAGGTAGTAGCTTCAAGCCGATCTACTATGCAGGAGCACTAGCCGAGGGGGTTATTACACCAGCGACAATTTTCCAAGATAAGCCAACGGACTTTGGCGGTGGCTACCAGCCGCTCAACGCTGACAAACGTTGGCACGGGAGCGTGACGACGCGTCGAGCAATTAGCTGGTCGCTCAATATCCCGAGCGTGGAGATCATGAAGAAGTTTGGTATTAGTAAGTCGGTTCAAACGGCTAACAATCTTGGTATCTCGTCGATTACTCAAGCAACAGGTGAGAAGAATGGTTTGTCTCTCGCACTTGGCTCCGGTGAGGCATCGCTAACGCAAATGACTAATGCCTATGCAGCATTTGGCAACCAAGGGCAGCAATTTGAGCTGGGGCTCATCGAGCAGGTTAATGACAAATACAACAAGAAAGTTAGCTGGCCTAACGCAACGAGCAAGCGGGCAATTAGCGAAGGCGGTGCCTACTTGATCTCAAATATTTTGTCCGATAATTCGGCACGAGCGAGCGTATTTGGTTCAACCCTCACGGTGCCTGGCCACACTGCGGCTGTCAAAACGGGGACGACGAATGATAACAAAGATGCGTGGACGATTGGCTATAACCCAGAGTATGCCGTTGGCGTTTGGGTTGGTAATAATGACAATACACCAATGAAAAATGGTGGCTCAGACATGGCAGGACCAATCTGGCGCAACACAATGACGAAACTCTTAGCGGGTCAGTCAAACACCCAATTCCCTGTGCCAAGTGGTGTTGTACAGCGCTCGGTCTGTACGAGCGACGGTGGCCTGGCTACTACTGAGAATGCAAAGGGGACGTACAAAGAGTACTTCCTAACTGGTGCATTGCCAACCAAGCAGTGTAATGTTGTGCGCACCAAGATCGAGGTCTGTAACCTCAGTGATAAAAAGATGGAGTCTATCTACGAAGATGACTTCGACAGCACGAAGTACTCAAAGAACAGTTCAGACTGCTCTACGACCAAGCAACAAATCCGTGTCTGTGACGTCGAGCAAAAGCGCATCATTACCATTGACGAAAAAGACTTTGATAGTAGCCGTTACTCAAAGAACATCGCAAGCTGCCGGTCGTCAAGTAGTAGGGGAAGCTCTGGCAGTACAAGCGACGACAGTGATAATAGCTCGACCATTAACGGTAATACTCGCCGCCGCAATAATACCGGCAACAGTGGCAATACTGGTGGTACGAGTGGTGATAGTTCTGGTACTGGTGGTACGGGCGACGACGACAGTTCTGGGCAGAATAGTCAGAACAATACTGGTGGCAATAACAATAACTTCTTCAGGACTAACTTTTAGTACTTCGAGGAGGCGCGGATGATTGCTCATATTGCTGGCCAAGTTGATGAGAAGTTTGCGGGTAGTGTCATTATTGACGTGCAGGGGGTTGGCTATGAGATAGCGGTCGCAGCGCATGATTATGATGCGATGCAGCTTGGTGAGGCGGTCAAGCTCTATACATACCACCATATCCGAGAGCAAGCGCAGGAGCTGTTTGGCTTTTCGTCGCGAGCAGCCAAGAAACTGTTTGAGCTGCTCATCACTGTGCAGGGCGTGGGTCCCAAGGCGGCACTGGCCATTCTCAGCCTTGGTGAGGCTGAGCAGGTGCGTAATGCCCTAGCCAATGCCGATGCGGCCTTTATCCAAAAAGCCAGTGGGGTAGGCAAAAAAACTGCTGAGCGTGTGGTGGTAGACCTGCGAGATAAGGTGGGCGTACCGACGTACTATGCTACTCACGACGCGCCTGTGCAGGCGGAGCTTGATACAAACGACGAAGCACTCGAAGCGTTGGTTGCGCTAGGCTATACGTTGGCAGATGCCACTAAAGCACTTGCTCATGTCGATACGAGTTTACCCACAGCGCAGCGAGTGACAATGGCTTTGAAGCAGTAACAATATAAAGAGAGGAGATGGGATGGCAAAAATATTTGTATCAGGGCAGATTGGTGATATTCCTGTAGTGCAGCGAGTGCAGGCAGCGCTGATGGCGGCTGGACATGAGATCACTCATGATTGGACACGCAACGAAGGCGGAAGCAAAATGTTGGTTGGCCAGCAGACGAAGTTCGATCAAGCAGCAGAGTCAGCACGCCGTGCCACAAATGATATGAATGGTGTGGTCGAGAGTGACGTCTACGTTATCTGCACCGATAATGAAAAAGCAGGTAAGGGTATGTATGTCGAGCTGGGTGGAGCGCTTGCACTCAATACGACTACTGGCTCACCACGAATTTATCTATTGGGTCAACGCAAGCATGCAACAATCTTTTATTTCCACCCCTCAATTCGCTTGTGCGACTCGGTAGATGAAATTATCGCTGACCTTGATCATTGATTAGGAATACTGCAAAAAATATGAGATACGAGCACATAGTGTGAAAAATCCTGAGCAGAAAAATTTGGAGAGACCGAATGTGCAGCATATATCTCGCCTAAGAGAAGTGGCGAGTGTGGGACTAACGGCCCTGCGCTATAGTGGCGTAGAGTACATTGCACGGCAGGCGCGTGACGGCAAGCCGATTGGGCCTGCGCTTGCAGCTTTTATGGTGGCTGATGTTGCTGATGGGCAAATTCTTGACGATACGCCACTGCGCCGTGTGACTGACGGCGTGGTAGATACAGCCGCTGTGGTGCGTGTGATGTATGAGCTAGGCAAGCGCTACCCCGAGGCGCGAGCGGGGATTGCTGCCGTTGCCCTTGGGCAGGCAGCAACTGGCGCAGCCAATGCCTACCACCTGGCAAAAACTGGTGAGGTGACCAAGGGTGGGCGCTACAAGCGAGCCGCTAATATCGCTACGGCGGCTTTTGCTGTTGTAGCGGCACGTGGTAATTCAGGGCGAACGCGCCTTGCAGGTGGTATAGCGACTGGCGTTGTTGCAGCTACAACAGTACCGCATCTGCGTGGAGTTGGTAAGCCGACTGGCAAGCAAGTTCGTCGGTTATAATCAGCACAGCTGAGGCACATAGGCACCTCTGTTGACAACTGATAGAGTTATCCATATAATAGGACATCTATGTTTGATAAATTTCCTAACTCTGCACCTGAATCGATTAGCCAGTCAAAGGAGCATTATACAAGAGCCTTTGAAGGGTCGGTGGAACGTGCCTGTAAGCGCTATCCTGAGCTACCTTACCATCATCCTGGGCATATGGCAGATGTAATGCAAGCAGTTGGTGAGCTTGTGAAGCTTTTGCCCGGTGATGGCTATCGGCGTGCTATAAATCCATGGCACGAAGAGCTCCTTGTCTTAGCAGCGGCCTGGCATGATGCTGGTTTTGACGATGATGAGGCTCAGGCATATCCGACGAAGGAAGAATATGCAATAGCACTCATGAAGGAAGATATCAAGAGCAATGATATTGACCTGACTGATTACGAGATTGCTCTCCTCGATCGGGCTATTAGAGGTACAATTATGACACCCTCACTCCAGCAACGTGACACACCCGAGGCGAAGCTACTCCATCACGCTGATATGGCCTATATGACAGCTGATTGGGAGACATTCTGGCGCGGTGCTGAGGCATTTCACGATGAGGAGCACCCAAAAATGCCGTGGGAGAAATTCCAGCAGTTTGAGGCAGATTTCTTGCCAAAATATATGGAGTCATTGGAGAATGACTTTCAATCACTTGGTATTGCTGAGGACGAAATCAAAAAACGATTGGATACTCTTAAATCTCACCTTAAGCGCATTATGGAAATGAGCAACCCATGGTGTGGCCCAGCTAAGCTTAGTTTGTAAATAGAACAATGACAACAACTATCTCCTCGCTTATAATAAAACGAGAGGAGGTAATAAAAATGAAAAACTGTGACATCTGCCCATTTGTGGCAGAACAAACAATTGATGACCCAGCGGTGGTTTTACAAACCGATCGATGGAATGCAGTACTCGATCGTAATCAGATATATCTTGGCAAAGGGTTTGTGACGCTACGTGAGCACAAGTCATCACTTAGCGAACTCGATGAGACCGATTGGCGCGAACTCCACGAGGTGATCCGCAGCATGGAGCGCGCAATTACCCAGGCATTTGGTGCAGACGTGTGCAACTGGGAATGCTTGATGAACAATGCCGTCAAGGCTGGGCAATCGACCCATGTACACTGGCATCTCTACCCGCGCTATGCTAACGGTACACACTTTGCGGGGGAGGAATTTCCTGACCCAAAGTGGCCACGACATCTAGAGAGTGGCGAGCACCGTGTGAGTGAGGAGCTGTTTGGCAAGATTGTCCTGGCGGTGCAAGAGAACTTACCCTAAGCAAGGAGCCATGCCGCTGCAAGGTATATAGCAGCCAATACAGCTGGTGCAATTACCATACCCCACTCTTGCTTTTTGAGCCCAATAACAACATCGCCAATTTGTGCCAAGCTCGCTGCAGCAAAGACAAACTGCAGCTCAGAACCATTAAACACAAAGGGAGCAACTACTGTAAGTAACCCCAGTGGCAGTGCTCGAGAAGCGTACATTGCTGCGTAGAATCGCTCGCCATGAGTGATGGTAGTCGAGCGGCTCATCATATCAGGCTTGATGAGTGCAATAATTGCAGCGATGATCGTTGCAATGGATGATAGGGTCGTGATGACAAGTGTGACAGTATGCATGAGTATAGTAAACCATATGATGAGGTTGCTATGCAATCTATCCCCATCACCAATGCTATAATAAACCTATGGCGATAGAACGAATTGTTGATACCAGTAGCCACGCAGATGATAGCGAGGAGCAGCACATTGAGGTGACGCTGCGGCCACAGCGCTTTGCGGAGTATGTGGGGCAGGAGCGGCTGAAGAAGAATTTGCAATTAGCGATTGCGGCAGCCAAGAAACGTGGTGAGCCAATCGACCATGTCTTGCTCTATGGCCCACCTGGCCTCGGCAAGACGACGATGGCGGCGGTGATTGCCAACGAGATGGGGGCTGGCTTGCGGGTCACCAGTGGCCCGGCGATCGAGAAGGCGGGCGACTTAGCATCGATCTTGACTAACCTCAATGACGGCGATGTGTTGTTTATCGATGAGATCCACCGCTTGGGGCGAGCTGTGGAAGAGATCTTATACTCAGCGATGGAGGACTTCAAGCTCGATATCGTCATTGGCAAAGGGCCAGCGGCTCGCAGTGTGCGGCTCGACCTACCGCACTTTACGGTAATTGGCGCGACGACACGGACGGGGAGCCTTGCGGCGCCACTGCGCGACCGATTTGGGCATATCTATCGTTTGGAATTTTACACTCCAGATGAGATCGCACAGATCATCACGCGGGCAGCAACTATCCTCGAGACGCGCATCAAGCCAGAGGCGTCGCGATTGCTCTCCACCAGAGCACGCCTCACACCACGGATTGCAAATCGCCTGCTCAAGCGGGTGCGCGACTATGCAGACGTGAATGGTGATGGTATTGTTGATGTAACAACGACAACACAGGCACTGACTCTGCTGGAAGTCGACGAGCTTGGCCTCGACCCAGCCGACCGTAATTTGTTGCGCTCGATGCTCGATACCTATGGCGATAGCCCGGTTGGTCTGACGACAATTGCTGCTCTGACGGGTGATGAGACAACGACGATCGAGGACTTCTATGAGCCATATCTCCTGCAAATAGGCTTTATTGAGCGGACGCCGCGAGGCCGACGGGTGACACCTCGAGCACAGCAGCATCTTGGCCGCGCAATGGAGTAAGAGGCATGAGGTGATGGGCCCAAGATATGCTACAATATACCCATGAATTCACAACGATTGCAACGCAATGATCCACCACGGCCCGTCGCCTATGATGTCGATGGTAACCCACTCTACGCCGAGCCGCCCACAGCACCACGCGCGAGCAGCACACTCTACGATGTGAGCGGCAAAGAAGGCGCTCCTCACTACCATGCGCCGCGCCCAGAAGCGAACCTGCCACGGATGTCATCAGAAGTGCGCCGCCGCCATGATGAATCAGTCATGGCCTTCCCGAATCTTAACCTGAGTGAGCAAGAATACATCATTAGTGTGGTGCGTCGCCACCCAATCGGTATGCTGCCAGCGATTGTTATGTCGACCTTGATGACAAGCATCGTCTTAGCACTGATGTTTAATTACGACTATATTTTTGACCTCCTCCACCTGCCAGCTTCTGCTTCTGGGTCATTTATGTTGCTGTGTATGGCGCTTATCTTGGCCTTTATCCTTGGCGGCTATGTGTCGGTCTGGGTCTATACGCGCAATATGTTTTATCTAACGAATGAGAGTGTTATTCAGGAGATCCAGACGAGTATTTTTTCGCACACCGAGCAAACGGTTAGTCTGATGAATATTGAAGATGCCAGCTACAACCAGCGTGGTGTGCTCCAGGCAATGTTTAATTATGGCTCAATTCGCCTTAGTACGGAGGGTGACGAGACGACCTATCGCTTCTCATTCGTAGCCAACCCCAAGCAAGAAATTGCAACGCTCAATAATGCGGTTGAGGACTTCAAGAACGGTCGGCCAGTGGCAGATGACTAATACTAGCAGACGTTGATGATAAAAACACCGAGCAGACAAAGCTCGGTGTTTTTGCATATCTATACAATAGAGACCTAGGTATTATTGCGGTTGGTCTTGGTGTAGTCTGCCTCTCGCTCTAAATTAGCAGTGAGTTTGTAGCCTTTGCACTGGTTATCGGTGGTGCAGTCGGTGCCACTGTAGTGGTAGCTAGACTGGGCGCTGCCAAGCTTATGACCATTTGGATCGGTAAAGAGCGATGGGTCAACTGAGCGTAGCGTCTTGCTGTCAATCGTGTTGGGGTAGTGGTTATTTTTCTCAAAATACACTTCTTCTAGGCTATAGTACATCGCGTTAATGGCGGTTTTGCGCTGGTTGTCGCGCTGCGTCGCTTCGGTCGCGATTTTCTCGCTGAAAAAGAGCCAGCTGCCCGTTGCAAGGAGAGCGATCACAACGATGAGCTCAATAACGGTAAATCCTTTACGTGCCTTCATGGTGTTATTATAGCATGTCTACCACGAAAATTTCTTTAGAAGATTGTTGCTGTTTCGTACTCCACATTGATAGAGCAGTGGAAGCTGGAGGCTAATAAAAACAAATAAATCGGTGATATTGATTCTTCGTAAATACAAACTAATCTCCACGCGGACAACGGCAAGAGATTCTGGTATAATAAATTCTTGAAGGAGAGGGGACGTATGACCAAACAATCGAATACGACACAAACCACAGACGACGGCAAGCTCAAAGCGCTTGGCCTCGCGATGGATCAGATTACAAAACAATTTGGCGATGGCGCTATTATGAAGCTTGGTGAATTCCACCAGGCAGATGTAGCGGTGATTCCGTCTGGCTCGCTGAGCCTTGATCTTGCGCTGGGCGGTGGCTATCCTAAGGGGCGCATTATCGAGATTTATGGGCCAGAGAGTAGCGGTAAGACGACGCTGACGCTGCATGCTATTGCTGAGATCCAGAAGCAGGGTGGCACAGCAGCCTTTGTTGATGCCGAGCATGCGCTCGACCCGAGCTATGCCAAGAAGCTTGGTGTCGATACAGACAACCTTTTGGTGTCGCAGCCAGACAATGGTGAGCAAGCGTTAGAGATTACGGAGACGCTGGTGCGGTCGAACGCCGTTGACCTTATTGTCGTAGACTCGGTGGCAGCACTGACACCTCAAGCCGAAATTGATGGTGATATGGGTGACTCGCATATGGGTCTTCAGGCTCGCTTGATGAGCCAAGCACTGCGCAAGCTAACGGGAATTATCAACAAGAGCAAAGCAACCGTCATCTTCATCAACCAGATCCGTATGAAGATCGGTGTGATGTTTGGCAACCCTGAGACGACAACAGGTGGTAATGCGCTGAAGTTCTATGCCTCGCAGCGGGTGGATATTCGCCGGATTGGGCAGATCAAAGTGGGTGATGACATTCGCGGTAACCGCACGAAGGTAAAGGTGGTGAAGAACAAGATTGCGCCGCCTTTCCGCGTTGCTGAGTTTGATATTATGTATAACGAAGGCATTTCTAAAACTGGCGATATTCTGGATTTGGCAGCTACGCACGGTATCGTTGAAAAATCTGGCGCCTTTTACAAATATAATGGTGAAACCATTGGTCAAGGCCGCGATAAAACTAAATTGTATCTGAAAGAAAACCCTGAAATCCTGGCAGAAATTGACCAGAAGGTACGTGACAAAGTAAAAGAAGGAGAAAACTAATACGCGCAGCAGATACTGCGTATCCAGTCGAAAAACATATGGCGTCAGTTAGCCTCGTCTTTGATGATGAGCAAAACGCGTATCTTCGCGAGTTGTCAGAAACAATGAACCTTGACTTTGGTGAGTTTATCCCACACGTGACACTGATTAATGTGACTGAGCAGGATATGCCACGTCTCAAAGCAGCCGCTGCGGCGCTACCCGTCCTCGATAAGTTGGTGCTTGATGGAGTTAATTTCCTGCCAGATAAAGCAGGCAACTGTGTTTGGGTGGAGCTGCGCACGCAGAAAACTGCCTGGATGGTTGAGGCGCGCCAGCAATTACTCGCGGCACTGGATGGTATTCATCCGGGGCTGGATGTCGATGGCTTCCGCCCGCACATCACGCTTGGTTGCGTCGAGGCCGGTACGCTGGACGACGTTAATATGAGCGCTATTCCAGGGCAACTACCGGTCATCACCGAGCCGCGTGCTGCTGCTTGCTACAACGGCGTGCATGGCAAGGTGGTCGAGGTGGTCGAGTAACCTCTGCCAGTAGCGAGTTCACCGTCTTCGCGTTATAATATTTTTATGAAAATCACTGATATCTCGCTTCAGGCTCGCGATAACAACCGCGTTAATGTGAGTGTTGATGGCGTATACAGCTTCAGTTTGGATATCGCTCAGGTGACTGACTTAAATCTTAAGGTCGGCCGTGAATTGAGTGATGGGGAGTTGGAAGAGCTGCAAGAAGAGAGCCAATTTGGCAAGCTGTATATGCGAGCACTTGCATATTGCTTGCGGCGACCACATTCAGTTAAGGAAGTCAGGGATTATCTATGGCGAAAAACCCAGCCAGCGCTTCGTAAGAGGCAAACTGGTATGAATAATCCTGTGGTCTATTCAGAGCGGGTGGCGTCGCGAGTGCTGAGTAAGCTCCAGCAGAAAGCATATGTTAATGACGAAGCGTTTGCGCGGTGGTGGGTGGAAAATCGTCAGCTCAGCAAAGGCGTAAGTCGGCGTAAAATGACGGCTGAGCTGACTCACCTAGCGCAGCACTTGAGAAAAGCAGCAACTGATATGAGCAATATATAGGAGGAAGTAATGCATAATGATCTATGGCAGAGTTATCGCCCAAATGGAGTGCCAAAACAGGGTGAAGGCCTTGCCCGCAAGGACATAACCAAGGATACTATTGTTGCGGCAGCACATGTTTGGTTGTGGCGGCGTAGTAGTGATGGTGGATGTGACATATTGCTCAAGCGCCGAGCTGATCAGGTCAAAAACTGGCCAGGCTATTGGGATATTTCGGCAGCAGGGCACGTGAGCCTTGGTGAAACACCGCTCGATGCGGCACTGCGTGAGGCTCAAGAAGAGATTGGTATGACGCTTGATACTTCTCGAGTGAAGTTCATTGGAAGTTTGCCAAAGCGCAAATCAGCGTATAGCGAGTTTCACTTTATTTACACTTGTGAATATCACGATGAGCCGCTGGATATGGTTGATGGTGAAGCGGCAGCACTGCGCTGGGTACCGTATGACACATTCCGTCAGATGATCGAGCAGCCAGAAGATGTGATGCTTGTGCCGCATCGACCACTCTATTTTGCACTGTTGATGGAAGAACTAGGACGAATATCGCGCGAGTCATGAAAGAAGACAAAGAGAAAAACCAAAGTAGCAACCTACACTGTAGAGATAAGATCACAAACGAGTTATCATTGAATTTGTAGCATTTTCGCGATCAAGTGACATAGCACGTTGCACTCAGTATAATAAATATATGCCGACAGAAAAAACCTACACCATTACTGCGCTCACTGCACAGGTGCGGAGTGCCGATCGGGTGAATGTATTCATCGATGGTAAATACGATTTTAGCCTTGATGTGGCGCAGGTGGTGGATTGTGGTGTGAAGGTGGGGCGAATGCTGACTGAAGCCGAGCTGGCTGAGCTGCGCCGTGAGGGGGAGTTTGGTAAGCTCTACGCGCGGGCGCTCGAATACACCCTGATGCGGCCGCACAGTGTGCGTGAAATCCGTGACTATCTCCAGCGCAAAACACTGCCACGCAAATATAAACAACGCAAAACTGGCACGCTGGTTGAGAAGCCTGGTGCTTCGCCGGCGGTGGCGCAACGGGTGTTTGCGCGCCTTGAGGAGCGTGGTCATATCGATGATGAGGCATTTGCCCAGTGGTGGGTGGAAAATCGCCACCAAAGTAAGGGTGCGTCGCGTCGCAAGCTAGACGCAGAGCTCCGTGCCAAGGGTGTTGCACCGGAGGTGATAAACCAAGCATTAGCGCAGTCGAGGCGGACTGATGAAGATGAGCTAGCTAAGGTGATTGCCAAAAAACGCCCCCGCTACCCAGACGAGCAAAAGCTTATCGCGTATCTTTTGCGCCAAGGCTTTGCCTATGATGATATCCGAGCCGCTTTGGCGGGTGATGAATACTGATTGTGTTAGCGACGCTCGTCGCTCTTGATTGACTCTCGGGCTTGCGATGGCTTAC
This sequence comes from uncultured Candidatus Saccharibacteria bacterium, assembly GCA_963548065.1. Classification (GTDB taxonomy): domain Bacteria; phylum Patescibacteriota; class Saccharimonadia; order Saccharimonadales; family Saccharimonadaceae; genus Saccharimonas. The sequence goes on along the minus strand of CAUUSZ010000001.1, from coordinate 143,057 downwards.
GGAAGGGGTTAACGTATTCGCCACTACTCATGGCTGGTTGGGTAGCCTTTTGCTCGGGCTTTTTGGTCTCAGCCTGCGACTGGACAATGATAGCGTCGTTGTTGATCTCGATAATTTGTGACCGATGAATAACCAGCTCAGCATCATTGAGGCGGTGAAGCCACGAGCGCCGGACGATGAGTTGCTGGATGACAAAATTACCCGTCTCGATCGTATAGTCGCTAATCTTACCGAGGCGTCGCCCGCGCTTGTCTTGGACAGTCATGCCCAAGAGGTGAAACTTGAGCTCGTAGAGGCGCTGGATCTTGATGACGTCGGTGGGGGTAATGAGCTCGTCGACGGAGTCGATAATCATACCAAGCTCGCTCATCTCACGCACATCAGCGAGGCGAAGCAGCATGGTTGTGTCGTTAGCAAATGAGCCGTCCACAGTGTAGGCAACGATGGCTAGAGTGGCTGGATCGACAAGCGGCTGGGCGAGGCTGCCAACTTTGCCACCCATTTGTAAGCTCATCACGGGGTAGTTAGTGAGTGCAGATCCGAGCAGTATCATATGTGTAGTATAGCATTGCGCCGCAAAAAGCTCCACTAGTGGCCGCGCAAAATATTACTCGACAAATGGGTTACGCGAGCTAATTGGTAGCTGGCTAGCGCTTTGGTCGGACTCGCTGGCGGTTTTGAGTTGCTCGATTTTTTTGATGGTGGTTTGGTCGATGCCATTGGTAGGCTGGGGTGGTGCAGCCTCTGACGCTTTGGAGATGGTGGTATTGAGCAAGAAGGTAGTAACCGCTAGGCCGCCAAAGGCGATAATGACGAAGAGAATAATGTGGTAGCGGTGAAGAAATTTACTACTGGCGCGCCCAAGCGCGGCGAGTGAGAGATCGCTGTTCATGATCGGAGATATACCTCGATGGTTAATGTGTTGCTAGTGATGCTATCGGGTGCCTGGCCTTGAGCGGTGCTGCGCGAGAGGTCGACATTGGCGATGCGCATCTTCGTCAGGCTTTGCTCCACCAAGTACATGAAGGTGAGAAGCTTGCGATACTCGACGGGGTTCTTGACGGTGACAGAGGCGGTTGTGGCTTTGAGCCCAGCAATCGCAGGAAGGGATGTGCCCGTCTTGCTACTACTCGATGAGCTACTCGACGAACTACTCGATGAGCCGCCCTTGGCATTGTCGTCAGCAAAGGTGATGTCTGAGATGGTAATGCCGGCTTTGCGGGCAAAGTCGTTAAGGTCGTTGATAATCTGATCTTGATATTGGTAGCTTTTGCTCTCGGCGGCGATCTTGGAGGCGCGCTCGACGGCATGATGCTGCGTTTTGAGCATCTTTTCGGTCTGGGAGAGCTCTTGCAGCTCAGACTCACTGGCGGCAGCTTGCGAGGCAACGGTGCTGGCATCGGCCGCAAAGCCATCAAGCCAGTTGTAGGCCAGGGCAAAACCGCCAGCCCCAATTGCAGTAATGACTACCAGCGACACGGCGAGGATAATCCGGAGGTTTGTCGCCGTTAGCGTGAATTTTTTGCTCATTGTTGGCCGATTCCTTTCTTGAATGTGACACTGTAGGTTGAGGTGTAGGGGTAGCTACCGGCGTCTTTTTCCTGCAGAGTGATGGATTGGAAGCTGACACTAGAGAAGATGGCAGAGTCGTTGAGGCGGTTGCGCAGAGCAATGGCATCGTTGTAGCCTTTGGCGCGGATGCTTAGTGTGGTGGGCGTACCAAAGGTGGTCGGGTCGATGCTGAGCTGCTCAATAATGACGTTGGGTGGGAGGCGGTCGGCAATGAGCTTGATGAGGCGGGTGTACGATACCTGTTGGTCGAGGATGGCTTTGGCAGTAGTGAGGTTGGCCTTGAATTCAGTGGCTTCACGCTTGACGGTGGCGTATTCGGCAGTTTTGTTGTGGTTGCGCTCTACGGCGGCTTCGTTGCGGCCACGCTCGGTTGCGATGAAGAAGTACACACCGCCGATTTCAGCCAAAACGACAAAGACCAAGACAAAGAGTAGCACGACATAGCGGCGTAGCAAGGTGTTGGTGCGGCTCGCAGCGAGCTGCTTTTTATACGCTGGTGGCAATAGATTAATCATTTCCAAATCTCCCCACTACTAAGGCTGGCTAAGCCTGCAACACTGATATACCGAGGCCGAAACTGCTTTTGGGGCTGCTGGAGCTTGCCAAAGTCGAGCTTTTGCCATGGATTGACGACGCGCACTGGCATGACGAGGTCGTTGGTGAAGAAGTCGCCCATGCCTGGTACATTGCTACCACCACCGACGATGACGATTTGCTCGATCTTGCGCTCATCACCAATTCGGTCGTTATAATAGCGGATCACCTTGCGAATCTCGGTGCTGATGCGTTTGAGGCTTGGTTTGAGTGCCTCGGTGATGCCAGCTTGGCGTGGCCCAGGCGAGAGGCCATTGAGCACTTTGAGCTGGTGGGCATTCTCGAGCGTGATGTTGAGATGCTTCGAGATATCGATGGTGAAGGTATTACCGCCAATTGCCACCCCACCAGTAAGGCGGACGGCGCTTTTATCTAGCACAGCGATATCGGTACTCGCTGGGCCAATATCGACGACGAGTGTGAGAAGGTTGCCAGCATCAGCACTGTCGAGCACGCGCGCAATAGCGTTGATATTGGGCTCAACAACCACTGGCACGAGTCCCACCGCTTCGGCTGCTTGCAAACAAGCGTCGACCAGCTGCTTAGGCACGGCCGACATCACGACGTTGAGCTGCTCTTTGGTGTGCTCGATCACTTCATAGTCAACGTAAAGTGAATCGAGCGGCAAGGGGATATACTGGTCGACCTCCACCTGGATAGCGCCATCGAGGTGCGCTGCTTCTTTGGCTGGGATCATGAAAGTGCGCGAGTAGGTGCGACTGGTCGGTACACCAATCACCACGTGGTCGCTACCGAGGTTGCCAATCAGATGCTCGTTGATGAGCGAGCTGAGGCGCTCAGCCAGGTAGGAGTCATCAGGGTTGTCGAGGGACGTTTGGACTTCCTTGGGGTCGAGGTCGAGCGAACCATAGCCTAGCACGAGCCAGCGCTTGGGGTCGATCGACATGATTTTGATGCCTGTCTGGCTAATGTCGAGACCGATGATTGGTTTGTCGCGATAAAATAACTTTGCCATGATACGTTCGTTTCCGTCATTATAGCATAAGCGATATGATAAACGCTAGCGTTTTGATGAGGATTGTCATGGATCGGTAGACTGTTGTTCGTGGTGTGATAATGGCAAAAAAGACAGGGCGCTAGCCAGTGGCAGATCACGCCATCAGATAAAGAACTAATGCGTGGCTGAAACGCTGACGGAGAATAGGGAATCCAGCCTTACTTAATCTGATTTGCCATATTCGAAATCGGCAACATCACCGAGGCAGCAATCAGCCCAACCATGCCGCCCATGATGACGATCATGACGGGCTCGATGATAGAGCTGATGCCGTCGATCGCGACATCCACTTCCTCCTCATAATAATCTGCCACCTTTACAAGTACGGTATCGGTCTGGCCGGTCTCTTCGCCAACAGAGAGCATTTGCGCCACGATGGGTGGGAAGAGTGGGTTCTTCTCGATGATACTCGAGAGGTTGCGCCCATTCTTGACTTCTTCGGCAGCATCATTGAGGGCATTTTCGTAGACTTTGTTGCCCACTGCTCGGGCAGTCACGCGGAGGGATTCGAGCACTGCTACCCCCGACCCCATCAACGCCGAGAACGTGCGAGCAAAGCGGGCAACGGCGATTTTGGTGATGATATCGTTGATTTTTGGTATCTTGAGAATGATGGTGTGGAGCCAGAGTTTGCCTGCTGGTGTCTTGATATAGCGACGGAAGAAGCATATCCCCGCACCGAGCGCAGCAATGATAAAGATTCCATACTGAATGATAAACGCGCTCAATCCGAGCATAAACTCGGTAATGGCGGGCAGCTTGGCGTCCGGTCCGCCGAGGCCGCGCACAATGCTGCCGATTTGTGGAATAACAAAGACCATCAAGCCAAAAAAGGCGGCAATAGTGATAACAATGAGTACGGTAGGATATGTCATGGCGCTTTTGATTTTTTTGCGCATACTGGCGTTTTTTTCTTGTTGCATAGCCAGGCGCTTGAGGATATCATCGAGAATACCAGCCGCCTCGCCCGCGCGTACCATGTTAATAAAAACGGTGTTGAAGGTCTCTGGGTGCTTTTCGAGTGCGTCGGCGAGTGCCATACCGCCCTCGACATCGCGCAGCAGGTCGCCTGTCACCATTTGGAGGGCTTTACTACTGGTGTGGTCGTGCAGTGAACCCATGGCGCGCAGCAACGGTACACCAGCCGACACCATGGCGCTGAGCTGACGGGTAAACATCACCAAGTCTTCACTCTTGACTTTGTTGCCGCCAAAGAGAGCAAAGCTGGCGCGTTTTGGCTTGACCTCTTCAGCACTAATTGGTCGCAGACCTTGACGGGTCAGGCTGGCTAGGGCACTGGCACGATCGGGAGCGTCGATCGTTCCATTGATGGAGTCGTTTTTGTTCGTGATGGCGATGTAGCGAAATTGTGGCATGTTATTCCTTTGTGACGCGGAGCACTTCTTCTACAGTGGTGTTGCCGCGGATTGCTTTTATTAATCCATCGGTGAGCATGGTGGTCATCCCTTCGGCGACGGCTTGGTCTTGGATTTCGTTGCTGGTATTGCCGCCGATAATCATCTTTTGGATTTCGCGCGAAGTGCCGAGGACTTCGTAGATACCCACTCGACCCTTGAAGCCGGTGTGATTACACTCATCGCAGCCATTTGGGTTTGGCTGCCAGAGGGCGGCGATGGTGGTGTCCGTCGTGCCCCAGGGTGTCTCACCACCGACTTTTTGGACGATAGCCTGGGCCTCAAGCTGATGGATGTAATAGAAATTTTGGCCCGGCGCAAGGTGGAAGAGGCGAACGATTTCTGCGACTTCTGTTTGGTCGGGTTCATAGCTCTGGCGGCAGTTCATACAGAGACGGCGCACCAGGCGCTGGCCCACCACGGCCTTAACGGTACTGGCGATGAGGAAGGGCTCGATCCCCATATCGAGTAGGCGCGGCAAACAAGTGGCGGCGTTATTGGTGTGGAGTGTACTAAATACCAAGTGGCCGGTTAGGGCAGCCTGGACGCCAAGGTTAGCTGTCTCGCCGTCGCGGATCTCGCCTACCATAATGATGTTTGGGTCTTGGCGGAGCAGAGCGCGCAAGCCACTGGCGAAAGTCATGCCAGCTTTGCTATTGGTTTGGGTTTGGTTGACGCCGGGGATCTTATACTCCACGGGATCCTCAATGGTCGAGATATTGACCTCTGGTGTATTAAGCATCGAAAGGACGGAGAATAGTGAGGTAGACTTGCCGCTCCCGGTTGGACCTGTCACGAGGATCATCCCATTGGGCTCGGTCAGTGCTTGATTAATAACAGCCAGCGAATGACCCCAGTAGCCGAGCTGCTCGAGTGTCACTGCTTGGTTTGATTCGTCGAGGATACGCATCACCACCTTCTCACCATCAGCAATGGGTAGCGTGCTGACGCGCAGGGCATATTGCTTGCCTGCGACTTTGATCTTAAAGCGACCGTCCTGTGGGATGCGGCGTTCGTCTATCTTAAGGTTGGAGAGGATCTTAATGCGGCTTACGAGCGCACCGAGCACATTCTTGGGTAGGCGGTTTACTTCTTTAAGGACACCATCAATCCGGTAACGTACCTGTACGAATTGCTCGCGAGGCTCGATGTGGATATCGCTGGCGTTGCTGCGAATGGCGTATTCCAGTAACAGATTAACCGTTTGGGCGATTGGTGAGTCTTCTGCTACCTCTGCTTCGGTCACTTTTTGGTTCGAGCCATCATCCTCGCGCTGGATGTCGATCACTTCCTTGAGCTCCTGCGTCACATCGCCGCGGTACCCCTCAAGGCACTCCAAGATATTGCTGCGTGGCGCAATATAGACACGGGTATTTGTGCCGATCTCCTTCTCGATAAAGTTGACAGCTTGCACATCGTCTGGGTCATCCATCGCGAGGTGAATGAGCCCATCAGGGTCGATCTTGAAGATGACAGCATTATACTGGCGCGCGATTCGCTCAGGGATGCGCGTAAGGATGTCGGAGGGGATGTCGCGAGGGTCGAGCTCGATGTAGGGGATGTCGGCGTAGGTGGCATAGAGCTTAGTGAGGGTACGCTCGTCGATGAGGTTGTTTTGCAAGACAATGTCTTGCAGCCGCAAATTAGATGACGCAGCCTCACTCACCAGTGGTTGGAGCTGTTGGCTGGTCGCAGCGCCACTGCGCTCGAGAAGTTTGACGATAGTAGAATCAGATATATGCATAGTACTTACGCTTATTGTAGCTCATTATGCTTATGCTGACTAGAGGATAGAGCGATATTCGTATCAACGGAGGTAAGGCTGTGCTATACTAGAGCCAGTATGCGTGTTATCTGTCAATCACTTACTGATACGTTGCAGCTTGGGCAGCGCCTCGGCCAGGCATTGCGCGGCGGTGAGGTGATTGTGCTAGTAGGGGATATTGGCGCAGGCAAGACGACACTTGTTAAGGGGGTTACGCGTGGCCTCGCCATTACCGATGATATCCAGAGCCCAACCTTTACGATTAGTCGGCTGTATCACGGGCGCGATGATATCCAGCTTGCGCATTATGATTTTTATCGTTTAGGCGATGCAGGGGTGATGCAGCTTGAATTGGCTGAGGCGATTGCTGAGCCCCGCACAGTGACTATCATCGAGTGGGCTCAGGCTGTAGCGGATGTCGTCCCACCCGACCACCTAACGATCACCATTACTGCACAGAGCGAGACAGTCCGCCAGCTGGATATTGAGGCTGGTGGCACCGTGTCGACCCAGCTTCTCCAGGAGGTCTCGGCATGATTATTTTGTGGAATAGCGCAGGGATGGTCGTGGAACTAACATTGGTAGATGACACTGGTACTCAGACGAGCTATGAGTGGCCAGCTGGCCGCACTCTGGCGCGTGATATGCTAGCTTATCTGCGTGATCGCTTGGCCGAGCATGGCAAGACACTGGCGGATATAACTGGCATTGGGGCCTGGCCTGGGCCGGGGAGCTTTACGGGGCTACGGATTGGCCTGACGGTGCTTAATACACTTGCGCACGAGCAACATATCCCGATCGTTGGCGCGGTGGGTGATGATTGGCGCGCTGCCTGCCTTAAGCGGCTAGCACATGGTGAGGATGATAGCATTGTCTTACCTCAGTACGGCGCAGCTGCACATATCACCCAGCCAAAGAAGTAGCGAGTATGAAGCATAAGGGTAATAAATCGTTACCTCTGTAAATAGATAGACCTTTATATTGCCAGTTGCGCAAATTGGCCAAAACGCGATACAATATACTAGTCTGTAGATAGTTTTAATGTTTGATAATACCGGTGTGGGCTGACGTAAGTCTGATGTAGTAAAAACAACACATATCCGGAGAAAGGAATACCATGATAGAAGTACTCTTCGCGGCGATTGGCGTGGCGCTTGGTTTTGGTGGCAAGTACGCCTACGATCGTCAGCAAACTACCAATGGTCAACGGACAATTGACAAAGAATTGGCTCAGGCCAAGCAGCAAGCAGGTGATATCGTCCTCAAGGCCAAGGACGAGGCGCTGCGGATTGAGAATGAGCGCCGCCGCGCGATGCAAAAGACAGAGAATCGTTTGCTCGAGCGCGAGGCAAGCTTAGACCGCAAACTCGACGAGCTTGATCGCCGCAGTGAGAAGCTCCGCAAGAGCGAGACAGAGGTCGATGAGCTCAAGAATGAGATCCGTGAGATTCGGGGTCGGCAGCAGGCTAAGCTCGAGAAAATCGCTGGCCTCACCAAGCAAGATGCTGCCAGCAAGCTAATGCATATGACCGAGCGTGATATCCGCCAAGACCTGACTGGCCTGGTGGATAAATTGCAGCGCGAAGCGATGGATGATGCCGAGGAGAAGGCTCAGATGATCCTCGTGACAGCGATGGAGCGCATGAGTAGCGAAGTGACGGCCGAGCGCACGGTGACTGCCATTAAGTTGCCCGACGACGATATGAAGGGTCGCATCATTGGTAAAGAAGGGCGCAATATCCAGGCTCTGCAGCGAGCCACCGGTGTTGATATCTTAGTAGACGACACGCCAGGGATGATTGTTCTCAGTAGCTTTGATCCAGTGCGTCGCCAAGTGGCACGCCTGAGCCTCGAGATGTTAATGAAAGACGGGCGGATCCACCCTGGCCGCATCGAAGAGGTTGTGGCTAAGGCAAATAAGCAAATTGACAAAGAAGTTGTGCGCGCTGGTGAAGATGCGGCGCGTGAGATTGGTGTGGCTGGTATTCCAAAGGAGCTGCTCCACCTTGTGGGTGAGCTGAAGTTCCGGACGAGTTACGGCCAAAATGTCTTGAAACACAGTACTGAGATGGCGCAGATTGCCGGGCTAATCGCAGCAGAGATTGGGGCAGATGTACGTACCGTCAAGATCGCTACACTACTTCACGATATGGGTAAGGCAGTGACGCACAAAATGGAAGGCAAGCACCACCACATTGGAGCAGAGCTAGCGCGCAAGGCAGGCTTGAGCGAGGCAATTTGCCACGCTATTGAGGCTCATCACGATGATATTGAAGCCACAACACCCGAGGCAATTGTTGTGCGAGTATGCGATGCAGCCAGTGCTGCTCGGCCTGGTGCGCGCAACATGAGCGCTGAGAATTTCGTTGAGCGAATGCGCGACCTCGAGAATGTTGCGACCAGCTTCCGTGGTATCGACAAAGCCTATGCAATTAGTGCTGGGCGCGAAGTGCGCGTCATTGTTCGGCCAGAAGTAGTGGATGATCTGAGTGCTATTAAGCTCGCGCGAGATATTGCCACCAAGATTGAGAGTACGATGCAATACCCGGGTACAATCAAGGTTAACGTAATCCGCGAGACACGGGCGATCGAGTTCGCCAAATAGGGGCGGGCGTATCTATCTCCTACAAACGATAAACCGGTCAAGCAAATTGGCCGGTTTTTGTTTTGTAGATGTATCGTATGGGATAAGAATGCCCAGATGCCTGAGCGAGTAAATAAACCCTTGTTCGTGGTATTGCATGCTTGACGAGCCTTTCTCATCTAAAGAGGTAATGTATTTCAGTATCCAAGCTCTGCTATAAACGTAGCAGATGCTTTTCTGTGCTCCTTGTGTAAAAGGTAGGAGTATGAGTAGATGCAAATAAAGTGAGAGTCTTCGATGTAAGCCCAATACTACAAAAGGATTGATATGAACAAAACTGCTTTTTACAGTGGAGATGAAGCGAGTAGGACGTAACGCCACGCGGTGACGCTACAATAAACGGTAGAGAAGAGGAGAGTGTAGTGTTTGAGATATGTAAGACACCAAGGCTTACGATGCAGCCTCGCCTTGCTTCTCGGCAACAATGACAACTCGGCCAGTCTTGGCACCGCCTAAGTCGCAGCTGTAGAGCGTGAGGCGGGCGTCTTCTGTCGGGGCTTCGATCTCAACACTGGTTGGTTTAACATCAAATTTCTTGGTGATTTTGTAGTTGTAGCGTTTGCCTTGGTAGTCGGCGAGAATTTGGTCGCCCAGGGCAAGCTTGTCGATATGAAAGAATGGTGATTTTTCTACTGTGCCACCAGGCGTTGGCTGGATACTAAAGCGATGGGCTGCCACGACGAAGTTACCACCCTTCTCAGGGTTGCCGTGGTCGGGGTAGCGCCACCACGCACCACGATCGAGGGCGAGTTTGCCATTAGTACCGTACGGAATATTAACGCCGATCTTGGGGATGATAATACGATTGTCTTTGGCTTCAGGCTTGGCAAGTGTCGCCACAGTGATCGGCTTGGTAAAGTGCGGTGCAATGATTGGTGAAGTAGTGAGCAGGAGTAGATACCCTCCCACTAACAAAAAGAGGACTGCGATAGTACCGAATATCCAGTTTGGTATCGAAATGCGCGGCATGCGCATACGTGAACGACGTGGTGTAGATGGCTGTCGTTTTGCTTTATTCATTGCTAGCATAATAACTCCTCATCTCTGTCTATTATACGGCACGAGGAGCAGCACGCCAATAGCATGACCGGCATGGTATTGGCAGATGGGCTCCATTAGGTAGCTCTACTATAGAGTACAGTGGATAGAAAACTCTTGTACTTCATCCGCGGTTTCATTCGATAGAGTGTATAGATCAATCACTAATTCGAATCTTGATCCACTAGGTAGAGAATGGTATCTTTTATAGTAATTTGAAAAATAACTCGCAAGCAGAGAAGCCAGCATTGAAAAGGGCAGTAGGGAGGCGTGGTCTAAAAAGCCACCCACTCAAAGTAAGAGTGGGTGGCATAAAGTAGTGCCGTGTGGCGAGGTAAGCTACTACTGCTTGAATGGCTGCGCGAGCGTGAGGCTCTCGTCTGCCTCGGCAATGCGGAGTAGCTCGTTGTACTTCGCTACGCGGTCGGTGCGCGAGAGCGAGCCGGTCTTGATCTGCCCACAGCCCAGGCCAACTGCCAAGTGGCTGATTGTGGTGTCCTCAGTCTCGCCAGAGCGGTGGCTCATCACGGTGCGCCAGCCAGCATTCTGGGCAAGCTGCACAGCTTGGATTGTCTCGCTGAGAGAGCCGATTTGGTTAGGCTTGACGAGGAGTGCATTCGCCGCGTCTTGGTCAATCGCTTGTTGGATGAGGCTTGTATTCGTGACGAGGAGGTCATCGCCCACTAGCTGGACGCGGTCGCCGAGGCGCTGGCGGAGCTGCTGCCAGCCTGCCCAGTCGCCCTCGGCCAGGCCGTCCTCGATACTCACAATTGGGAATTCGTCGACAAGGGCAGCGAGCCAGTCGATCATCTCGCTACTAGTCAGACTCTTGCCTTCACATTTCAGCTCATAACGGCCGTCATGGTAGAACTCACTCGAGGCAGCATCCATCGCAAAGACGACATCTGTGCCAACGGTGTAGCCAGCATTGGTAATCGCTTCGCTCAGCAAGGCGAGTGGCTCGCGGTTACCCTGGCGGACGCGTGGTGCATAGCCACCTTCGTCGCCAACAGTAGTGGGGTAGTCGTGTGCTTTGAGGACTTTGGCAAGAGCGTGGAAGATTTCGGTGCCCATGCGGAGCGTGTCTGCAAAGGTTGTCGCACCCTTGCAGATGATCATAAACTCTTGGATATCAGTCGCAAAGGCGGCGTGCGCACCACCGTTGAGAACATTCATCATTGGTAGGGGGAGGCTTGGTGTGCTACCAGTTTGCTCGGCAATGTAGCGCCAGAGTGGTTGCTGCTTGGCATTGGCGACGGCCTTGGCGGTGGCAAGGCTAACGCTGAGAACAGCATTAGCGCCGAGCTTAGACTTATTATCCGTCCCGTCAAGAGCAAGCATTGCATTATCAATCGCCTGCTGGTCGCTCGCATCGTGGCCCACCAGTGCAGGAGCAATAACGTCGTTAACGTGGGCAACTGCTTGGCTCACCCCTTTGCCAGTCCATTGGCTACCACCATCGCGCAGCTCCAGTGCTTCGCCCGCACCGGTACTTGCTCCGCTCGGGACAGCTGCTCGGCCCAGCGTACCATCAGCAAGGATAACGTCCGCTTCGACGGTAGGGTTGCCGCGGCTGTCTAAGATTTGTCGTGCTTTTATGGTGTGGATAGAGTAGTTGTTCATATCTTCTAGTATATCATTGAATGGAAGGTGATCACTATTACAGCAAGACTACTGTTAGAATCGTATGAACTAAATACGAGAATTTTCATGCCATACAAGGATATTGACAAAAGGTCATTTTGTAGATTCAGCATTGTATTTGTTAGCACACATGGTACAATATAATTACGGCAACGGTTAATGAAGCGGAGGGTTGCAGCAACCCTGTGTTCTTCGTTTCGCACCTACACAGTAAGGAGGGCTATTCCCATGACATTCAAAAAGGTAGGTATCCTTAGCGTATTGGCAGTTGGCTCAATGGCGGCGGGATCTTTGCTGTTTAATACAGCACCAGCGTCGGCAGAGAGTTTCGGGCCGACCGCCAATGACAACGGTACATCCGTTGTCCAATACTACGATGGGACGAAACTGTTTTGCGTTTCTGATGCAAACTACCCCGATGGCACACCTGGCACGACAGCCTTTACAGTGGCGCCAACCCAAGGCAACGGCCCAAGCTATGGCCAAATCCTTGGCGCAGGCGAGACCGGCTGTGTCAGCCTTGAGGCAGCACCAGAGGGAGCAGCATATCGCTACTGGCTGTTGTCTCGTACTGACGGATCAGTATACCAAGGCGATTTCGTTCGCTAAATAACTACTCACTGAAATACCCGATATACCCAAAAACGAAAATGAAAACCCCCGTTGTCGCAGCCCCCTCCCGAGGGGGCTTTTGGGACCTCAAATACGGAATGATTGGTAGGCATATATAGCACTCGCGCCAATAGTGCCGTATAATGGAGACATGACAGGAACACTTATCATCAGCCGGCATGGCGAAAGCGAATGGAATTTACAAGGTAAATGGACAGGCTGGACAGATGTAAGCCTCACCGAGAAGGGCAAGAGTGACACACGCCAGCTTGGCGAGTTCTTGCGTGGTCGCACCATCGATGCAGTATATACTTCGGCGCTCAAACGAACACATGAGACACTTGATGCGTTGATGGAAGGTGCAGATAACCCAATCCGCTCAAGTGATGCTGTGGTGGTGCACGCATCTGAGCTTAACGAGCGTGACTATGGTAACCTAACGGGCAAAAACAAGTGGGAAGTCAAAGAAGAGATTGGTGAGAAGGCCTTTAATGGTATCCGGCGCGGCTGGGATTACCCTGTACCCGGTGGTGAGACACTCAAGGATGTGTATGAGCGCACGATCCCGTACTTTGAGTCAGAGATCTTGCCACGGCTCCAGGCGGGTGAGACTGTATTGATTGTGGCGCACGGCAACACGATTCGTGCGCTTATGAAGTACCTCGACCGAATCCCTGAGGAAGATATGGGTACAGTAGAGATGCCCTTTGGCCAGTTGCTTGTTTACACGTTTGAGTCCGATACAGTATATCCTACTGCGTGTGATGTGCTTAAAGCAGATATTGTACCACCCAAAGCGTAATAGTATCAGCAGTCTACGTTTCCGTGATGCGCCAGCTATATGCTGGTTGGTGATTGTTTACTATAGTTTCTTAGATAAATATCGCAGGCGACCTTGTGCTTGTGGGGTGAGTATATTGGTCTTGATAGCAAGACAGTAGACAAGCCGCCATATTGTGTGGTATGATGGCAAAGTCTTGTATCGCGGGGTGTGGCGCAGCTTGGTAGCGCGCACCGTTCGGGACGGTGAGGTCGCTGGTTCAAATCCAGTCACCCCGACCACGTCTTGTTAACAAAGAGTGGTCGCCCGTGTGATATAAAACGTATCGGGGTGTGGCGCAGTTGATAGCGCGCGCGGTTTGGGACCGCGAGGTCGCTGGTTTGAGTCCAGTCACCCCGACCATATTTTGTGAGCAATCGTGATCTGGCTTGTGCGGCCAGATTATTATTTTTGATAATACTGCAGCGGTAAGAATAAAACTAGTTTACTTTTTTAGTGATTTTTCTCTTTGCAAGGCAAGAAAGCTTCCAGTAACAAATAAACAGACACTTATTGCAATGACTACAAACGCAGCTTCTGTCCATGGTGCAAGAAACGACATATCCTCTCCTTGGTCGGCCGCATTGAGCTGGGTAACAAATGACCACATTGAGAAACCAGTCGAACCAAGGAATAACGCTCCGCTCACTACCATAAGCCAGTGACTGAATCGTGACGGTGCACCAACATAGACAAGCGAGAGAAATACAACGATCACACAAAGAGAGACGAAGACTAATGGAAAAAGGGGCCACAATACAACAAACGCAATTATAGCAATCCACCACGCTACCGCCTTACCCACTCCATGTCCACCAAGGAGTAATGCCCCTATATCACGCAGGCGTAGCCGCCACCCCATTGCCAGCGCGGCACGCGCGATATGATTGCGCTCGTGCGGGGTTGCTGCAGCGAGGTCGGCGTGCCACTCACGTGTATAGCGCCCACGTTGGCTATACGGGACAAGCTTGATCGCCCGCGCTAGGGTGCGACTGGTTCTGTCTAGTGGCTTTTGGTGTGTCATAATCTACTCCTTTCGAGCGTTGTTGCTTAGTAACTATGGCACTGAGCTTGAGTTTTTGCTGTACCCAGACGCGGCCAGCTGGTGTGAGAGCATAGAGCCGGCGCCTTGGGCCACTCCTCCTGGAATCATCATCCCAACGCGACTGCACGAATCCTTCGCGTTCGAGCCGGTCAAGGAGCGGATAGACCGTACCAGTTGGCCGCCCAGCACGCCGCGATAACTGGAGTCCCCATACATCCTCTGTCGCACAATAGAGTTGATAGAGAATATCCTTGGTAGCTGGTGTCAGGCGGAGGTATATACTCATATTTCTAACTCTATATAGATAGAGATATAATGTCAAGTGATAGGAAAATGTGACTACAAAACGATCTTCTTTGGTTAGCGATGGCTTAGCTCTGTTAATTAAAAACAGTGGTAAAATTGCACACCATAGCATCAGTTTGTGCTGTCGTGTATAATGACCAGTAGTTATGGTAGCGCAGTCTTCTCAGCCAGCAAAGTCGAAGGAGCAGCCCAAGCAGTCACAGCCGCGGCGGTTTGCGCTTTTGGTGACGCATTTCTGCGCGTCGGTGGGGTATCTCTTTTGCTTACTGCTGTGGGTGTGGTGTGCAATGCAGCTACTCTACCCATACATTACGCGAGATAAGGCGCTTTGGGTTATACCGGAGCCGCACGACCAGCCAGAGATCACGCTTCCACAGGGCATGCCCTCAGGGGCGGACTTGCCGCAGCCAGTAGCGATTGCACTCGTAGCAATCATCACTATCGGTATGATTGGGTGCGGCCTCTATATGCTGGTCATGCTACCGCGCAATATAGCTAAAACAGGCGAGCGCGTAGTAAAAAAGACAACGAAAGCAGTTGCACCCTTGGCGACGAAACCCCACCAGCCAGTGAGCAAGAAGCAGCGCACCATCATCAACGCACGCATTGCAGCAGGTATTAAGGCGCTAGCTTGTGTCGTGCCAGTGATTGTTCTAATGATCTGGCCCGGTGCGGCACCGCTATCGCAGCATGTGGTGCGGATCGTTGCAGTGCTTTGCGCTGGCGTTGCCTCCTTGAGTTTTTTGCTTCAGTATGCGCTAGCACGGATGCTTGGTGTGCCTGATACGCTCCTCAAGTAGTTATTATATTCTTCTGACATAACAATACCTCTGCCAAGAGCAGAGGTATTGTGAGGATGAGTGCTATCCTCGTGGTGGGAAGGGATCCTTCTTGGGTGGGACGGTATCGGCATCGCGATACTGGGCGGTGCCGTCGGCGCGCTGGATCCTCAGCTCGCCACCACCGTGCTGACGCATGTAGCGCCTGGTTTGATCGATGACTTCCTTCTGGGTGGTACCCACAAAATGGACGCGGCCAGTGCTATCGTCGACTGCTTGGTAGCCTTTGAGTTTGTTACCGCTAATCGTAAAATTTTGTGCCATGGAGTACTCCTCGTGCGGCTTTAACGATATTGGTATGCAAGGTGCCAACCCTGCCTCTTTCTAGCCTAATACAAGATTGCCGAGAAGGCAAATTGATACTGTAGGGAGTAATGAGTTGAAGTAAGCTTCAAGTGGAGAAATAATGATTTGATATATCACAGATGAGGTTGATGGTGATACATGAGTACTCTTGAGCTGGCCAAAGTATAGTATACAACATTAGTGACTCATAATTATGGATAAAATTGCTATGACATATATGCGATATAGCCAAAGTGTGCTATAAATATAAGCATAAGAGTATTTCGGAGGGGGAATAATGAAACGATGGGGATTGAGCGTTGTGCTGCTGTGCGGTGCACTCTATGGGTTGGCGATAGCTCCGCCGGTGCGGGCGAATACGTCGCTGTGTGGTACAAATGATCAGCTGTCCAGGGCAGTGCGTCGGCCACTAGCGACTGACTCAGCACCAGCAGCTCGCGCGATGGTATGGCTTAAACAGATGATGGAGCCAAAGCGTAACCTGGGCGATGGCAGTACTATCACGCCAGCACAGGCCTATGGCTTTGACCACCAAGCAAAGGTGAGCGGGCGATTTTCACTTGCACATTCACGACAAACCGAAAGTGCGACACCTCTCACAGTCCCTAATATTGCGCACGCTGCCGAAGGCTACCGTGGCACGGTGAAGGGGACGGCACCAACGGGGGCGAACCCACGCGAAGTGCGGGCGTACCTCTACAGTGATGCTGAGTATGAGCAGCCGACCGTTGTGCCTGCAGTGGTGCAGCCAGACGGCACATGGACGCTTGACCTCTCACCCGTTAATCCGGCGTTTGCGGGGTCGTGGCATTTTCGGCTCTATGACAAAGTAACGGGGCAGCAGATTGGCGAGAGCTGGCCGCGACCTGCGACGTATAAGAATCTAGAGGTGCAGCTCTACGCGGTATCTGATAAAGAATACCTCCAAGCTACGCAGCCAGCCCAGGCAGATAATACCTTTAGTTTCGATGCAGTAGGTAAGGGGCATAAATTAATCCGTCTCTATGACACAGCAACCAAAACCATCATTGCTGAGTATTTCAAGCCAGAGCTGGTGGGGCTGATTCGCTCGTATGAGTATGCACCGGGCCAAGACGGCTATGGTACGCCGCGTGAGTCGTACAGTTATGTGTATGATCAGTCGCTGGCGCTGCTGCTGGCAATTGGTGCAGGCGATCGGGCAATGGCAGATAAGCTGGTGCATGGCCTCAGTGTCATCCAAGTCAAGACGGGTGAGCAGAAGGGGGCGTTTCCGGCGAGTGCGCACCAGCTCGACTATGCAGGGATTCAGCAGCCGATTTATTATACTGGCGGTGTTGCCTTTGTGCAGTATGCGCTCATCCGCTATATGGAAAAATATGGCGACCAACAAGGGGTGCGCCAGATGATCCGTAATACCTTCCGCTGGCTCGAGACGATGAAGACGACGACTGGCGATGCTGCCGGGCTATTCCGCGGCGGAGTGCGGATTGACAATGGCGTCAAGAAGGATATTGCGTGGCATGCCACCGAGCACAACACTGACATGTGGCATGTGTATGAGCGAGCAGCCCGCGTGCTGGGTGATAAGCAGTACGTTCAGAAGGCAGATGAACTTGCCAAAGTAACGGTGGCAAAGCTATGGAATACAACCGAAGGGCGATTTAACCAAGGATACAACGACAGCAGCAAGGCGCTTGATACAACAAGCTGGGGCTCGATCTTTCTCAATGCGATTGGCGAATACGACAAAGCTAAGCAAGCCCTTGATCACACTGCCACCTACAAAACAACTGATGGCACCGCAAAAGGCTATACGCCGTATTTGACGGGTAACTACGTGCCAACCGTATGGTTTGAGGGGACGTATGGTGTGGCACAGGCATATAATATCGCTGGGGACGCAGCCACGGCGCGGGCAATCTTGGCAGATACTTACCCAGCGCAGCGGCCAAACGGTGCATGGCAGTACGCCTCCAAGGCAGATCTGCCAAATGAGCTAACCAATGCAAACTCAGTGGCATCGACAGCGTGGTATGTGTTGGCGGCCAGCTACCCAGAAGCGATTTGGTCGGAGTGCCGCGCGGCACTGGCGACAAATCCACTCGATCCAAATAAACCCAACCAGCCCACTCAGCCAGCCGAGCCAAGCCAATTCCACGGTCTCTTGGCTGACACAGGTGTATCGCTCTGGCAGTTTGTCCTTGCGACAGCGGTGTTGCTCACCGGTGGAATGCTATTGGCGCGCTACGTGCGACGAACATAATAGCCACTACTTCAACCCACGAAAAGTGCTTGATTTAACATTCTTGCTATCAATTCCCTTATCTGTAAGGAGCTTCTTCATTGCCTTTACATCGTCAGGCTGTCCAGCTAAGAGATACTGAGCTCGATTGCCATATTTATTGATTGCCTGTGCAACGTGTTCTTGACTCTGGGAAAGACTGGCATTGGTTTCATAGGTGATATTAGCTGTTTTATTTGCTAATTCCGAGAGCTCCTTGTCAAAGACCGTTACTTCCTTGTCTAAATGGTAGAGAATAACAGGGCGTTTGCCAGCCCACTGCCTGACAATTGGTCGCATTGCCGAGATACCGACATCAGAGGCGAAGCAGACCAGTGGCTCATTGCTGTCTGTAACTGACAAAGAAGAGTCTAGCCAACTCATCTCAACCTTGCTACCTGCCGGTAGACTCGTCAAAGCTTTTTTATAGGGGCTACCGCTATTGTGGGTCACTATGACGATTTCATTGTCCTCGGGGCTGGAGGCAATGCTGAGCCAACGACTTGTTTGATCACCCGTATAGTCATTCTTTTTACCATCAGATGCCGTACTGGGTAGCGTGATCTTGGCATAAGAGCCAGCGTTCCACGTCATATTAGTAGGCTTTGCCAGGCGAATGACGTGGAGGTCGCCGCGAGGGTTTTTGATGGATTTGATTGATAACGTTTGGCCTCTCCCTAAGTAGGCGATGGCACCCCAAGTGATAAGGCCTATAACTGCAAGAATAGCTATAACGATGATAACCATTTTTTTACCCCTTTTCATTATATAAAACACCTCTCGCAAAGGTAGTGGCAAGTACTTCTAGCGTCCTACCGATACCCGGAAAATCGCCTTCCGTGATATGTATATCCATATAGTAAAACAAATTATAAACCTGTAAAATATCCTGAATCTTTTCCTCTGAATGTCCTTCTGCCACCATGCGACCAGTAAAGGTCTCGACCAAAAATTGATGGAAGGTGTTCGTAGCTTTACCCTTACCCGAAGAATAATAACCACGTAGTGTGCGAGAGACGGTTGGATTATGCCATTCTGCTAGAATTTTGTTGGACGAAACGAGGCTTCGTGACTGTTCAAAAATCTGCCTCACAAGTTCAACCAAATCCTGCTGCCAATCAATGTCATCCATCATCGCTTGGCGAACGCGGTCATTCTCTTCAACGTACACATCCAGAAAAATAGCTTCCTTGCCGTCGTAGTAGTTGTAAAAAGAACCAACTGCTACGCCAGCTTGTTTTGCAATTTCTGAGATCCCGGTCTCTTTATATCCCTTTTTTGAGAAGACGTCATAGGCGGCTGTTTTTAATGCTTGTCTTTTGTCCAATGCTCGTAACCTCCTTCGTTGGAATGCTCTGAATGAATAAATTTTTATATTCATTCATAGTATATGAAATCACTAAAAGGTATGTCAATAGGGAGGTTTTCTTGATTATCTTTTGCTTGGTAGCTCGATTGATGAGCTTACCTCATTAAGCGCCCTGTGGCCGAGATTGAGTGTGATTCAGCAAAGATCGACACCTGAACTAACGAGAGTGTGTCATTGGCTCTGTATTTTATCCACCAACTTCGTTAGCTTCACGCCACCGTACATCCAGTGGTCGGCGCCGCGGTATGCGCCGGAGTTGTTGACTTCGCCGCGCTGGGTGTAGATTAGGCGGGTGAGAGCAGACAGGCGCCAGGTTTTGCCACCGTAGGAGACTTCGCGTGGGCCGGCTACAACGGCGGTGATAGCTGGGTCTTTGATGAAGCAGATGGTCGCGCCCTTTTCGATACCCTTTTTGTAAAAGCTAAAGCGCTGGTCTTGCTGGTGCGCGGCGGTAACGGCCTCGAACGAATCGGCCTTGCTGGTGGATTGAGCTGGCTTGGGGTAAATTTGCATCCCGTCAAGGGCGAGCAGTAGCCGCTGGATAAGGTACTCATCGAGCGCAAAGAATTCGCTCCGGCCAATGCGGTGTTTGCTAAAGACTTCGTGTAGGAGCTGCTCCTTCTTGTGGTAATTATCTACCTCAATGGCAACCAGCCGCTGCAGCCCAGTAATATTAGAATAGCCGTTAGATTCGAGGTATTGCATACGCGCCTCGAAGCGGTCGGTGCTGGTCTTGCCAATCTTGACCAAGCCATCAATGGCACTGGTCATAACATAAATTACTCCGCGTGGCTCGGACATGGTTTTATTGTAGCAGACTAGTCGCTGTATAACCACTCGCTTACGCCGCCGTGGTGTGAGCAAGCACCACGGCCAGTAGCGCTCGATTGCCAGCCATCTCGGCAGATGGCTCCTGTGCGGTATGAGGTATGATGTTCGGGCTGTGAAATTGGCTGTGGTGCTGGCTTGGGTGTCCGAAGAATAATGTGAGTGACTGGTTGTGTAATGACTGTCGTTTTGTTCTCGTAGCCGGATTTGTTGGGCTTGCAGATTTGCTTGGTGCCAGGTTTACCTTGTTGTTTGATAGTATCGGTATAGCCATAGGCACCCGATTCGCCTTCGTAATGTGTCTCGAAGGGGATTTCTTCAGTTGAGCAGTCTGTGTAGGTAACGACGGATGGCTTGGGTGGTGTAGTAGCTGCATGATGTTGCACAAAAGTAGCACCTGCCGATACAAGCGCACCAGCAACGAAGCAAATACTGGCGATAACACCAACAGTCTTTTTCGAGATGTTTGTGATCGATTTCATAATATAGTCCTTTTGTGATGAGAGTGACATTATTAGTATAATACGCTCATGCTTATTTTCAATAGACAATTAATAACAAATGAAGCGCTGCACAAACCTCCCAATCTTTGCAACATCTTGTAAGGAGTTTGCAATTTTATTCCTCAGTGGATTCTATCGTAGTTATAGTAATTGATGAATCGGCTTAGCTAGCGACTAATGAACAAACTATCTTTATTAGGGCGGCAGGCTTCTAGAGTGTCTCGTTTTAATACTGCTATGATAGCAGTTTACCCCGAGAACTCTACACCATCCGAAACGCAACTCTCATGTACACTTGCGTCTTAAAGATTGTTGTTGTGGCACCGTTTTACATGAGCCAAGGCGAAGCTTTTGTGTACACTATGCTAGAGTATAGGTCGATTACGATATAGATATATCTTGGGGTGATCGAGTAGATTCACTATTGTTTACTGGATTTTTCTCCAACCTTAATTTGCTATTTTTATAGGTAGTCCAAGTCGGTAAGTTAAGTGCAGCTATAATCTTTGGGATAGTACAACTGTAAAATTTATTAGCAAACACTGGAATAGATGCTATGAACAGATGAGAAATAAAAAAATATGTAAAATAAATTTACTAATAATGTAAATAAATAACAAAAATATTTACACAGAAAAGATCATTCGCTACAATATGTAACATAAAAGTAGGAGAATAAGTCTATGAGCGATAAGAGTAAGATCAAAAGGCTGCGTGAGAGTCGTGGTCTTAGTCAACAATATATGGCTGATGTACTCGGTATGAGTCGGCCTTCCTACGATAAGGTGGAGATGGGTACGAAGGAATTAACGGTCGTTGAGGCGAAAAAGTTGTCTGAGGAGTTGGGTGCTAGTTTTGATACTATTTTCATGAAGAGCGAACCAGGCATTGATTACGACAAAAATCGCTATAAAGAGATGATTCGTCGATTCATTAAGTACGCTAGTGCGGATGGTGATGGTAGGATTCCTAAAACGAAGTTAGCCAAGTTACTTTATCTTCTTGATTTCTCATGGTATTACGACACTTTAGATTCCGTAAGTGGATTGCAGTACCGCAGAATTGCACAGGGCCCAGTACCAGACGAGTTTTTCCGTGTTATTGATGAAATGTATGATGCAGAAGAGATAGATATTAAAGTTCGGGGCAGGGCAATGATGATTAGTCTTAATGAAGATCTTGACCCAGTAAATAACGACCTACTCTCGGAAGAGCAGGATAAGCGGCTCAGAGAAATTGCAACTCAGTGGAAAACAGCCAACACACAGACGATAGTCGACTACACTCACAGCCAATTGCCATGGCGCTACTGTGAGCCAAGTGAATTAATCCCGTATGACGCTATAATTCAAGAGGATCCTGACCATGTATACCAACGGCCGATACCTAGTACAATTTGATCCTTATACAAAGAGGCATTACATTAAAAATATAGCCAAGCGGTACAGTGATAGACAGTGGCAAGCTACGCGAAAGTCTATAGAATTTGTGCTTGAACATATAGAAAAACATATTCTCACTGATAAGGCAGAAACAATTCATGTATCAGATGCGGGCCGAATCATTAAATTATATTTCAAAATTGCTGGAACGAAGGATTCTGCAAAGGGATCGGGCAATAGAGCTCTGGTTTTCCTGAATGATAAACTATGTGTCGCAAGAGTACTCTTAATTTATTCTAAAGAAGAAATTTGTGAGCCTAATGAGACTACAAAATGGCAGAAGATTGTTGATGATCAATTTCCAGAAATTATGAGAAAATTCTCTAGTCGCTAGTGACCTAGGTTAGTAACTTTTTTCTAGAATTTTGAAGCCTTTATATCCGGTGCCTATTAGACGAAATGCTTCTGTATATGAGACCTGATCTTGCATAATTGCATTATGAACAAAATGAAAGAATGTCTTATCTATACGAAATCTTATGTTGTTGCTATAGTTTCCTCCGGTTGATTGTCTCTGTGATGGTGCCTCTGACTCCATTAATAGGATGATGTTGTTATACTGAGTTTTGTTAATTTTACCAGAATCCAATAAGCGCCTTGCTATTACATACCGGCTAACACGGTACTTATTTGCTAGTTCTTCTATATTTAGTGTATTCTCGCGTTCAAATAGTAGCTTAGGGACGAGTATTTCGGCGGTTACCCTGTTGACGAGCGCTTCAATCCCTGTGTGGCTATAGTCACTTTGCTCGTCTTTATTGGAGATTCCCTCGTTATCTATAAACAGGTGTACTAATTCGTGAATTAAAGTGAAAAGTTGGGCGTTTCGACTGTCTTTTTGGTTAACAAAAATGATTGGTGCTTTAGAATTATTAAGAGAAAACCCTCGAAATTCATTTGGGTTGAGAGGGCGATGCGTATTGTCTTTAACTTTGCCATTGAAGAATACAAATATACCAACAGACGAAATTTTGTCTCTAAAATAGCGAATGGGGTCATCTTTTGAGTCAGGAATATGATTAATAGGTATGCCCAGTTCGCGACGTATATATTCTGTAATTATTAGATGATCAGTTGTCTTGAAGAGCTGAGTATTAGTAATACTTAAATCTTCATCGATTTGGTCCTGTAAAAAAGATTGTTTCTCCTGCATTTCGATTATTGTATCGCGGAGTTCAGCACTCATGATGCTTATCTCTCGAGATTTAAGGGTTCGGAACGATAACCTTTGGGTATTCACGTCTACCGTCTTATCTAATACTAATAGTCCAACAGGTATTTTTATAAGTTTACTGATTTTCTCTATTTGAGTATATGTTGGTAATTTTTCGCCAGAAAGGAAATTGTCGAAATTAGGTATATTTTCTTGTAGCAATCCGATTGGCACATTGGATTGTTCTATGTAGTATAAAAGAGTGCTTGTACTAATAGGTATTCTTTTTGTCATAAAAGCCTCTTATGTCTTATAAATTAATTATAGCATGAGAAATTATTGCCAATGGCAAGCGCTACCTAATCCTTCCCTGGTAGTATCTTAATATTACTCTCATATTACTTACTTACTCCCAGTGATAACTAGAGGTAAATATTTCACCAACCTCCACCTAATCATCTCTGTTATTAATATACTAAACCGGTTAGTACGTTTTGCTATGATGGAAGCGTGCCTCGAATCGTCTTGTCCAAAATACCCACACCTCATTTAACTAAAATTCACTATCTTAACCATACCAACATATCATTTGCGACCTCGTATTCCACATAACCCGTCTACTATTGAATAATACCTACCATATATATCTCCCTCGCATCCTCCCACCTACGAGACAGCTCTCACCCAATGACAGCAACCAGGTATGGCGGTATGGCGGATAAAACTGCCTACGACGAGCTACTATGAGACAACAGGATGCGCAGTAAACGAGACGAGGCAGTGACTAGTAAAGATAGATAGGTATATCCGGCATCCATAAACGAAACAGCACAATCCTTACACCTCCAGTAACAAACCGCTAACAGTAGCAGTCATTAATTACTACTCACAGTAATCTCATACCACAATTAGCAGCCTACACTACACTAACCACTACCACACATACACATCATTAAACAAACGAAGTGGCCATATGTCTATTGTCATTAAGAAAGAAAAAGACACCCCGAAAGGCTATAACCATGCCAACAGCATAGAAGACTATTAGAGTTATGCGACGCACTGGTTGTATCTCTCTAAAAGAAGGAGTGTCAAGCATACACGTTTTCTCTGCCTAAAAGAAACTAAATAGCACCAACAGCTTTCTCAAAATGTAAAAATAACAGCATAATACGATAAAAAAGCGAACATAACGAAAGGCGTGAATGATATAATACCAGCATAAGATGATAAACTTTGAAGAAGAGGCGCTAATTGACCCTGCATCTGCCGCGCATGACATCCGCCAGATCAGTACTCAGCTGGCCGGGGTAGATAAAGTCATCGCTGTCTTTTGTCAGGAGTTGGGAATTGAGGGAGTGAAGTAATGGCGGGAAAAACACCAACAGTCTATATGGATGAGAGTGGCGATCTTGGTTTTGATTTTTCAAAGCATAAAACAAGCCGGTATTTTGTAGCGGCCTTTGTATTCACAAGCGAACCAAGGCAGCTAGATAAGATAATTAAGAAAATATTTGCAGGATTCAGCAAACTAGAAGTGAAGAATCACCATGGTATGCTGCATTGTTATAAAGAGAAGCCAAAAACTAGGCTACGGCTACTTAACGCACTTGTTCGATCAGATGCTAGTATTTTGATAATAAGGCTTGATAAGACAAAAGTCTACACCCGCCTACACGATGAAAAGCATGTTTTATACAACTATGTTATTAACATCTTGCTTGATCGAATGATTAGTAAAAAATTGGTCCCTCTTGATAAACCGATTCGTTTTGTTGCATCACGTCGTGAAACAAGTAAATTTTTGAACGAAAATTTTACAAACTATATTACTAGGCAAACATCAGGTCGACATAATCTTGATATAAAAACAGAGATCATCAAACCGTCGCAGGAGAAGGGTTTGCAGGTTGTTGATGCGGTAGCGTGGTCATATTTTCGTGATTATGAACATGACGACAGCTCGTATGCAGATATTTTACGTTCTATCACAGTTGAGGAGGGAAGGTTGTTCAAATGACGAATACCATAGACAAGATAAAACCTCTGCCGCTATATTTGAGGAACCATACGGAGCCCCACGACAGAGGAATTACTTACCATTTTTACGGTATCATGGGAGTGGATTGTGTGTCAATACTTAAGCGTATAGGCTTGGGGATATGGCTGTAAATAAACCTTCTACAACCACTACTGGTCAGCTATCTGACAGTTTTGAAGGTCACGCAGTCTACGGTGCTTCTGGCATTGCAGGCTATGTAAGGTCATTTCAACATGAGCAGTCATATACCGCTGTCATTAAGGATGATGCAGGAGCCGGGCGTTTTCTTTGGTGTGAGGGCGGGACTTCAGAGTTAAGTACATTAACTGTCTTATTACTAAAGCAAAACATAGATGCAGGTTATCTACACTATATACTTCAAGGCATAGACTTCTCTAGATACATGACTGGGAGCACTATTCCACATGTGCATTACAGAGATTTTTCAAAGGCAAAATTAAAGATGCCTGTATTTGAAGTGCAGCAAAAGATCACAATCTTTCTCCCCGTGCTAGATAAAAAACTGTCCCCACTCACCAGCAGCTGGATAAAACAAAACAATTTAAAAAAGGATTATTGCAAAAGGATATTTGTGTGATGGAAGACTCGTACACAACAAAAAGCATAGGTAAGGGAATTGCAGAGACGGAAGATTGTGTGTTGAAAGAAACTGCTATGGCGAGGCTTATTTTTCGTCCGCAAGTCCATAAAGATGGTGTGCGAGGGTTCCTCATAAGGCAACGCAGAAGGTCAAAGGATGACGAGTGGAACGATGATGAGAGAATCGATGTTAGAACACTTGAAAAGGGCGACTCGTTCAATGTTCTGCTAGATACAGAATCAATAGCACGCCTACAAGATAAATTTAAACAACTATATATACATGTTAATACTAACGGTATAGACCGCGGAACTAACAAGTATAAGACAGTAAAAGAAGAGTCCCTTGTTATTGATGTTAATGAAGGAAATATACGTGATGTTGTCCAAAAAATTATCTCCAGTAACTACACGGAAGAAGTCTTAAAAGCTTTTGAACAGTGTGACGATTTGGATATTTCAACTTTTACTGATGCACAGGTAATAAAGACAAGAAAAAAAGCGATAGGCTCGCTAGAGCAAAGACTAAACAGTAAGGGGTCACACCATGAGGTTAAGGGTGAAGACTCTTGGCAAAGGTTTATTTTACAAGAGTATTGGATGTTTGGTGCTAATTACCTAGAGCCTATAGATAGGACTAAGATTAACATCAGAGGTAGTATGCCTGATTTTATATATCCGACCGCTGATGGATTTGCCGATATATTAGATATAAAATTGCCATCTGATGATGTAATTATAGAAGATAAAAGCCACAGCGGAGCTTGGAAATGGAGCTCTGATACAAACGCCGCAATTGGACAATTAACAAACTATATTGTTGATATCGATAGATTGCGTCTTGAGATAGAGCGAGAAATAAAAGAAAAATCCGGAAGAGACATTATGCTTCTAAAGCCACGAGCATATATATTGACCGGTGACTCGATTAACTGGCCAAACACCAAAAGGGAAGGGCTAAGGAAGCTAAACTATATGTTGCAAGGTGTAGAAATACTTACTTATAGAGACTTGGTAATGAGGGCAAGGAGGATGGTGGCATAGAGTATAGTGAGGAGTGGAAATATTAAAAAATATGTCCAATGTAGATTACCAATCTGAATACACTCTTGAAAATGATTTTGTTACTCAGTTGATAGCTGGTGGGCATAGTAAGGTTGACCTACCTGATAAGGCGGCAGTGCTGGCAAACCTGCGACGGCAGCTAGAAACGCATGATGCTGCCAAGCTTAATGGTGCACCACTAACAGATACAGAATTTAAAATTGCACTTAATCACTTGGGGTTATGGCACGATATTTGAGTGGGTGAAGACGCTGCGCAGTAAGCGTGAGCTCATTGATAAATTCATCTTCAGCTGGTTTATTGATAGTGATAGTATCGAGGCGGAGTTTCAGCGTTTTTAGAGTGAGCAAAAGCAGCAGATATTAGAGTGATTAGCTGTAGCGGAGGGCTTTGACTTGGCATGATTGCGCTGGCTGATTGATAATTATAACTATACTAGGCGATTGCTGCGGAGTAATGAGTATGTGGCGGCGCTGAAGGATAAGCCACAGCTCAGTGGCTGCAGGCTTTAATTAAGTGCTTAAAGTCGACGATGGACTTGTTTATTGATACATTTGTAGAATAAAATATGATATATGAAAATCTCCGCTCACCTTAAGCCCAATTCTCGCCATCGTGAAGAGGTGGTAGTAGACAGCGATGGCACGTATATTATCTACACTAAGGCACCAGCGATTGAGGGCCGGGCGAACGCGGCGGCGATTAAATTATTGGCCAAATATTTTGGTGTAGCGCAGTCTCGAGTAAAGCTAGTGCGAGGTGCGACGTCGAAGCATAAGGTGTTTAGTATCGATAGCGCAGTTATATAAAACACAAGTGCGTTGGATACAAAGTATCCAACAAAAATGATGATGCAGCTTTTTTGCAGAATATACTAAGGTTTAGTGTATATCAGAAAAGTGAGGCGCGATGAAACACTGAAACTTAAATTGCAGAGTATCTTTCTTCTTCCTGCACGCGTTTGCCTTGTCTTACCTCGTTGGATAAAGCGATGATAACACCATCATTAATCCGATAAGTTTTCATTATGGTGCATTAATCTGCTTTTATAATATCGACTTAGATAAGTCTCAAAATGAAAAAGTAAGAAGCCTAAAGAATTTTGATTTTCAGACTCGTGTATCCTTACGGATAATTGACACCTGGCGCAGTCTTGCCCAGTAGCGCCTGCACAGTGACAAAGCGATAGCCTTGCTGCTTGAGTGTGCTGAGGATGCAGGGCACAGCATTAACAGAGGTGGGGTGGATGTCGTGCATGAGGATGATAGCGCCTGGCCGCGCACCAGCGACGGCACGATTGCAGACGATGGTGCTATTGCGATCGGCCCAGTCGCGCGTATCGACTGACCACAAGATGGAGGCCATACCACGCTGACGTAGCTGCTCGAGGACGACACTATTCACTGCGCCATATGGTGGGCGCATGATGGTGGGCGCAGCACCCGCCGCTTGGGTAATAGCGGTGTTGGTTCGGTCGATCTCGCTGCCGATTGCTTCTGCGCTATACTGCGGCAGAACCGGATGGCTCCACGAGTGATTCCCGAGCTGGTGACCACTGGTATGGATGCGGCGTACGACGTCAGCACGGGCCGCAACTTTGCTGCCGATCATGAAGAATGTGCCTTTCGCACCATATTGGTCTAGGATACCAAGCAGCTCATTGGTGTATGGCCCAGGCCCATCGTCGAAGGTGAGAGCAATGCAGGCTTGAGCGCAAGACCCAGAAGGCACTGGTGCGGCTGGCACAGGGGCAGCGATTGGTTTTGGCTGTGGTTTTGGCAGAGCAGGGATGGTCGCAATCTGCCGCGCCTGGGTGGTTTGCAATGCAGCGAGGATACTTGTGAAGGGGAGAGAGATCGTCATCGTACCATAAGATGATGGCACGAGCGCAGCTTGGCTAAAAGGCCAGGCAAGCGCATTGTCATTGGTGATAATGAAGTTGGTGAGTGCGTCTTCTGTGACTATTTCGCCAAGATCGACGGCTGGCTGCTGCCGCTCGGCAATCGTGGCAGCAACGGAGCGCTGCGCCGCATCAATGACGGTGCGGAGGTATGCGGTATTGCCACCAACGAGGTCGCGCAGAGTGATAGCCGCGCCCGTCTGCTTGTTGAATGTCCAAAATCGAGTGAAGCTGGCGGGGTGAGCACCGTGGGTGTCTTGGTTAGCCTGGACAATAACGGATAGGGCAGTATTGGTATTGTGGGTAATTTGGTAGCTGATTGCCTCAGTCATTGGTCGGTGGAAGGTGCGGCCGGCTGCGACACTTTGGCGAAACTCGTGGTCGAGCTGATCGATGGCACTGGCGACGGTGGTGTCGATCGTGCGATTGCCTGTCAGTGGATATTCGAGGGAAGCTTTTTCTTTAGCAGAGGTGCGGCTGACCAGCTTCGAGCGGATGCCTTGGTAGTGCGAATCGACAAAGGAGTATTTCTCATCTGTTTTATCGGTTGTGCGTGCGGCTGATGGGGAAGGCTGCGGTGCAGCAGGCCGCACCACATGGACGATAATAAGAGTAACAATGAGGCCGCATAATGCACAGGCAAGTAGCGTAAGCAAGATAATCATGCGGCGTCGCGCTTGGGTGCAGCGTTTGTGGTGCCGCTGCAAGCGTGATGCTGGTGAGGGAGATTGACGCTCCATACCGCTAGTATAGCAAAATAATGAGCATAAGCGCCATAGATATGATGATTATGCTCACACCTATTGTACCAGCGCAGCCTATGGTATAATTTAGGCAGAATATGGGACCACAACAGCCGCGATTCAATAGTTTTCCTGAGCAGCCTCGGGTAAACAACCAGAATATCTACCGTTCGCCGGCGCCTCAGGCGCACGAGCGGCTTCCTGCGCTGATGCCCGAGCGTCGGAGCGAGCAGCAGCCAGCTGACACGCATGAAATGATGCCGATGGTCCCGCAGCAGAGCCTCACGCTGCCTGCTCTTCCTACCACAGTTATTGCTGCGCCACAGCCCGACCCAGACACGACTGTCACAGCTGCTCCAGCAACTGCTGCAGACGAAGATCTGATTGAAAAAGACTGGGTTGTCAAGCTCAAGCAGATCATTAAGGACACCCAAGATGACCCCTATCAGCGCGAGCAGCAGGTCAGTGCTCTGCAGCGCGACTATATCTACAAACGCTATGGGCGCAAAATTGGCGCAACGGAGAACTAGATGAATACTGTCACCACATTCATTATTGTTTTTGGCTCGGCTGGCCTTATTCTTATTATCTTGTTTGTTGCCTTTATCGTTTATCGCAATAGCATGCGCGAGGCCAAGAATTACGAGCGAGGCCTCAAGATGGTGCCGATTCTCATCCACTTGCCGCCTGCTAGTGATGATATCGACGGTGGTGGGCGCGACAAGCGTGACCTCACAGAAGAGGTGCTATCGCAGGCCCAAGTGATGTACAACATCATTGCGAGTACTAGCACCAAGGGTTTTATGAGCCGGATCTATGGGCAGCGCCATGTGTCGTTTGAGATTGTAGCACGTGAGGGGCTGGTGTATTACTATGCAGTGGTGCCAACAGTACTGACGGACACAGTGCGCCAGGCAATTGCTGCAGCTTACCCATCGGCGCGGCTAGAGGAGGTGTCGGAGCACTCGGTGTTTAGTAAGGTGGGCAAGGCGAGTGGGACGATTGGTGGTGAGTTTACTCTGCGCAAAGAATTTATTTACCCGATTTCCACCTATATGGAGTCTAAGCGCGATGCGTCGCGGGCGCTGCTTAATGCAGTGTCCTCGGCTGGGCGCGAGGATGGGGTGGGAATCCAATTTTTGATCCGTCCAGCGTATGAGAAGTGGACGAAGCGCTCTATCTCGGCTGCTGAGCAGATCGTCAAGAACAAGGGTGAAAAAAAGAGTAGCGGCGGCAGTGGCCTCTCGGCGCGCGATGTTATGCAGGCACTATGGAAGCCGCCCGAGGCAAGTGACAAGAAGGAATTCCAAGCTGAGAAGCCGCTCAGTGCGGTGGAGCAGGCTAAGGTTGATGCTATCCAAGAGAAGATTCGCTACCCCGGCTATGAGGTAATGATCCGCGTGGTGGTGTCGTCCAACACAGCGGCGCGCTCACAGGTGCTGCTCAAGAATATTGTGGCGGCGTTTGCACTGTTTGATTCGCCGAGTTTTAATGGCTTTAAGTTTAATCTTACCAAAAATGTCGATGAGCTCGCGACGGCCTTTATCTTTCGGTTTTTCCCGCAAGCGAATAGCCGCGATATTCTCAACTCAGTCGAGCTAGCCACCCTCTTTCATTTGCCAGACCAAAATAGCATTCCTACCTCGCAAGTCAAACGCCAGATGAGTAAGCAAGTCGACGGCCCAACAGAGGTGATGGAGACGGGGCTGTTGCTCGGCTACAATGAGTTCCGCGGCGTGCGCAAGCCAATCCGCCTGGCTGATAAAGACCGTCGGCGTCACATCCATATCATTGGTCAGACGGGTGTGGGTAAGTCGGTCTTGCAAGAGAACTTGGCCTACCAGGATATGCTGGCGGGGCGGGGTTTTGCCTTGGTTGATCCGCACGGCGACTTAGCTGAGGCGCTACTTGCTAAGGTGCCGCGTGACCGGGTGGAGGATATTGTCTACTTCGACCCAGGTGATATGAGCAACCCGATTGGTCTTAATATGTTTGAGTTCGACCACCCCGACCAAAAGGACTTCTTGGTGCAGGAGGCGATTAACATGCTGTATGGCTTGTACGACCCAGGCCACACTGGTATCGTTGGGCCACGCCTCGAGCACATCTTCCGTAACTGTGCGTTGCTGCTGATGGCTGATCCTGCGGGTGGAACGTTTGTTGATGTGCCAAAGCTGCTGGTGGATGAGCAATTCCGCAATGCCAAGCTCAAATACGTGACAGACCGGCAGGTGCTGGACTTTTGGACGAAAGAGTTCCCAGCCTCGCAGCGCTCTAATGAAGCTGGTGACTTGATTAGCTGGGTGATCTCCAAGTTTGGTCCATTTATTAGCAACGATGCAATGCGCAATATTATTGGTCAGACTAAGAGTGGCTTCAATTTCCCTGAGATTATGAATAACAACAAGATTTTGCTTGTCAACCTCTCCAAGGGTAAGATGGGTGATCTCAACTCGAAGCTGCTTGGTATCATCTTCGTCATGAAGTTCCAGGCGGCCGCGATGGCTCGGGCCAATATCCCCGAGCACGAGCGCAAGGACTTTACACTCTACGTTGACGAGTTCCAGAACTTTGCCACCGATAGCTTCGAGACAATCCTCAGTGAGGCGCGTAAGTATCGCTTGAGTTTGGTCTTGGCCAACCAGTTTATGACGCAGCTCAAGGAAGAACTGCGCGAGGCGATCCTTGGTAACGTTGGTACAACCATTACCGGCCGAATTGGTACGACTGATGCAGAGATCATGGTCAAGCGCTACACGCCTGTCTTTACTGCTGAGGACTTGACCAAACTGCCAAACTTCGAGTCGGTCTGTGTGGCGCAGATTAATGGCACACCATCGGCACCATTTAGCATGGCGTGGATTCCGCCAATGGGCGAGCCAAACCAGCAATTGAGCGGTGCTCTCAAGAAACTCTCGGCCGCGAAGTATGGTCGGCCGCGCGACCAAGTTGAGCGCGATATAGCTGCCCGCATTAGTGTGCAGCAGCCCAGCCAGCCAGCAGCCGGAGCAGGGCGACCAGGGGGCGCGTCAAGTGCTGGTGGTGGGTCGTCCTTCCTCGATGAATGGCTTGCTAAGCGTAAGCAGATGAATGCAAAGAAACCGCAATCGGCGGCAGCACCATCAAGCGCACAAACATCTCGGCCCGGTAGCCCGGCTGCTCAACCAGCTCGGCCACAAACCGTGCCAGCTTCCTCAGCTCAGCCATTGCGTGCTCAGCCAGCCGTGCCATCGGCTTCTTCGCTCTCCCAAGCACCACGGCCACAGCCAGCTAGCGCTCCCCGCACTATGCCAAATCCAAGCACGTCATCTCCATCGTCGGCTGCTCAGCCTACTCCACCACCATCGCCAGCGGTGCAGGATGCGCTGGATAGAGCACGTCATGCTGCGCGGCCCAATATTCTTGGTGGTCAGCCGGCCGAGGCACGTGCTCAGTCTACTCCACCAGTCGCACCGTCACCCGCTCCCGAGCCAGCTATGCCATCGCCAGAAGAGCTAGAGCGCGAAGCCCTGCGCCGTCAAGGCACTCTCAACACGCATGGCGACCTGAGCGGTGAGCCACAGGAAGTGTCGATCAAGCTGCATTGATAAGCACTTAATACAGGTGATAGAGAACACAAGAGGCAAGCATAATATTTTGACGTTCGTTATTGTGCGTATTATACTCAGTCTATGAAAACTCATTATGTTTTACAAAAGTTGTTTCAGGGGCAACAGTATGTCGGCGATGATTGGGAGCTGGAATCAAATAACACAACCTGCCGAAACAAACTCACGTCTGCGACGACAACGTTCGGTGCCGACGACACTTGCCCTTGGTGCATTGAACTTGGAGTTGGATTCACTCTACAAAAATATGTCGAAATCGGCGACCCGTATCTTATAGAAGGCAGTCGTTACGTCCTTACTGTCTGCTCGCCGTCTTTTGTCGATGATCCACGTGGCAGGTGGTACTTTGAAGATGACGATGAGGCGAAGCCTCTGATTATGAATACGCTTGATTATGACGTTATCTCTGAGTTCGTTCGAACGAAATTAAAGGAGTATGTTTTTACGCCAACACCTGACCGTCCGTATGGAGATGATATAGAATTTCACAATGTCACGAAACACTGGCTCTTTGATGTAGATTGGGAGGATTATTATCGATAGTTCTTTTGTCAAAGATACTCCTTAGATATTTGAGCTATTCGTTAGCGACTCTGACAGTGATATCGTTCGTTCATGACAGACGTAACAACCGTCGTTCAAGTACTTCTCTCCAGCCCGAGCGACCTCCCTTAGAATATTGACATTTGATCAATAGAGCACTATTCATATGCGAAGCACAAGTCCCAAGCGGTTGAATCATGTGGATGAGC
Organism: uncultured Candidatus Saccharibacteria bacterium; assembly: GCA_963548065.1. GTDB lineage: Bacteria > Patescibacteriota > Saccharimonadia > Saccharimonadales > Saccharimonadaceae > Saccharimonas. Next base: position 109,172 of record CAUUSZ010000001.1, on the reverse strand, counting down.
GAGCAGAGCTCTACAGAAGTAAGCTACACATTGCGCCGACCGAGCATCATTATGCGCACAAAGTCGAAGGCGAGGCCACAGAGCCAGCCGAGAGCGAAGGCAGCGATGGATTCGGCGCCGGAGAGTGGATAGCCGTTGAAGCGGGCGATGAGGTAGATGGCTAGAGTGAGCACGAAGGCGGCAACGGCGCCAGATAGGAGGGCGTTGGGCCGGGCAACGGTGTTGCCGGTGACTTCGCTTGCTTTCTCGATGGCTGGGTTGTGGATGACTTTGCTAAAGGCGCGGCTCGAGGGCGAGAGCTGAGATTGGACGGCTGTCATGGTTTTGTCGAAGCGTTCTTGCTGAGCGGCCGGGCTGGTTTGGCGTTGGCGCTCGGCGCGCTGTTGTTCGCGGGTTTCGTGCTGGCGGCGCTCAGCTTCGGCAGTGGCTCGTTCTTGCTCAGCAGCTTGCTCGTAGACTTGCTCGGCTTCGTGGCGAGCGACCCTAAGGGTTTCGTGTCGCTGACGCGTTTCGCCCTGGAGGCTGGGGTGTTCTAACTGGCGATGCTCGCCAGATTGGCGTAGGGCGGTTAGCTGCTCGGCGCGTGATTGCTCGATGGTTTGCTCGGTGCGGCGCTCAGGTTGGCGCTTGGTGGTAAATCGTTCTGCCATTGGTTTCTCCTTGGTTAGATTGTTCCGGCGTTAAAGTTGCGGCGCACGAGGCGGATCTCGGTGCTGAGTTGGCGTGAGCGGGCGTAGAAGAAGACCACGACTGCAAGGACGATGCCAGCAAAGATGATATTCTCGCTGCTACCGGTGTGGGGTAGCTCGGTTACCACTTGCTCAACGACGCGCTTCTCGGCGGGGCAATCTACCTTCGTACTGAGTGTGTTGCCAAAGGTGTTATCGATGCGACAATCGTAGGAGGTTGCGTTGCTGGTACCAGTGCCCATCGAAGGAATCTGGTCTTTGAGTTGGACGGTAAACTGCCGCTCTTGGCTCTCACCTGGTTTGATCTCTACAGCTGGCCAGCTGAGGATGGTTGCATCGATGCTGGCGCTTTGATTGGTATCTCTGCCAAGAGTACCGCCACCAGCGTCGACAACTGTAGCGTATTGAAGGACATCACCGAGGTTGTCGCTAAAGGTGAATTTCTCGGCATTGAGGCCTTTATTGGTGACGCTAAGCTTGTAGGTAATACGGTCGTGGGCTTTGGCGGTGACGGTGGTCGTCTCAGCGCTGTTTTGGGTGAGGTTGTGGCCACTCTTGGTCTGGACGAATTTGGCAGTACAAGTCTTGTCCTCTAACCAGAGGGTGTTGTTGCCTGGGCAAGGCTGGCAGCGAGCATCATCTTTGAGCAGGGTAGGATTGACCGGGCAGCGGGCGGGTGCGGCGATGACGAAGGTCTTGGCGCAGGCTTCGCCTGTGCGGTCGCCCAGAGAGGTTTTGACGGTGAGAACGACGCGGTACGAGCCAGGCGTTTTCTCGCTGTAGCTAACGGTGGGTGTGCTACTCTCGAGTGTTTTGGCGAGCTTGCCATCGCGGTAGACTTGGAAGACATAGCCAGTGATGGTAGCGCCATGCTGGGCAGATGCCGCAGCGGTGAATTGGTAGGTGGTGTCGTTTTTGTTGATGGCGAGGCCGCTACAGCTTGCCACTGGTGTTGGCTTGATGACGGATGGCGGCGTACTGCAGTTTGGATAGGTACCGACCTGGCCGGGTGGGCAGACAGGTGCTGGTGGCACTGTCTGGGTAATGAGGTTACCACAGTTGAGCATAATGGCAAACCAGCCAAATTTTGCTGAGTGGCCAACGAATGCCCGGTAGGTGAAATTCCCCCACAAGTGGTGTGGTCGGTAGTAGAAGTTGCGCATTCCACCTTGCGCTGCCTTCACAGAGTACACGCCTTCGCCCTGAGCGGCACTAAAGTGCGGTGTCATCCCCCACGAGTAGGTGCTCTCGGTGCTGCGCCGGGTCTCCAGGCGAGTTGTCGCTTGCTGCAGCTCGGCACGAGTAATGCCGATGGTACTGTAGAGGTCGCGGATGTTGTTGGTGTTGGCGTCGTAGTGCGCCATCAGCTGCGAGCCATTGCTAATTCCACCGTAGATCATATCGCTTGGGTCGGCGGCGTTAGCTGATTCTGGTGGTGCAAGCAGTGTAAAGGACTGCACAACGAGCGCCAGCGCGGTAAATATCAGTCCCAAGCGACGCGTTGCTTCTTCCTTGCGTAAGCGCTTCGCGTAGAAACCCAGCTGGCCGACGATCGCCGGGCTGAGCGATAAGTTTGATACGAGTTTCCGAAACATGATGTACCCCCATAGACCATCGATGTTAGCTAAATGTTCTATGTATATTCTAGCAATGTGTTGCATGAAATGCAATTGTTTATTGGTTGTGCTTACTGATAAATTATGCAGAGCCTATGGTGTAACTCGTCTCGTTTGACATAACCTCCAACATAGAGGATGATATAGAATATGGCTCGCTCTGCTCGCTCACACCATCCCGATGACTTCGCGCTCAATATTGCGCATGATGAGCTAGATCTCTTTCGCTGGTTTCTATTGGTGTATTTGCTGGGCAAGCCGATTCAATCACCGGTGGCGGTGCAGACGTGGCGCCTCTTGGTGGAGCGCCAGCTTGACACGCCGTGGGCACTGCTTGCAGTGGAACGCAAACGCCTCGTGCGGCTACTGGATGAAGGCAAATACACGCGCTACGATGAGAAAACAGCGACGGCGCTGCGACTGTGTGCGCAGCAGCTGATTGACTGGTATGATGGCTCGCTGATGCTGCTCATCGACAGTAGCTCGGGCGAAGCTGAGTGTGCTAAACGTCTGCAAAAATTCTATGGCGTCGGGCCAAAGACGGCAGAGATTTTCCTGCGCGGCGTGGCTGAGCTATTTGCTCAGCGTGTGGAATAAGCGGTTGTTGGATAATATAATTTAAGGAGAAACAAATGCTCGATACATTGCAGAAAATAGGACAGAGAGGAGCGCAGTGGAGTCAGCAGCACTGGCGAGGGTTGACAGTATGTGGAGTGATTATCATGGGACTGTGGCTCAATAATACGAGTCTCTTTGTGCCGACGCAGCACCCACGGATACTCGCTCACCGAGGCTTGGCACAGACCTTTGACTACAGCAAGGTTGGCAATGACACCAACACTGCAGCCATTATGGATAAACCCGAGCACCCCTATCTTGAGAATACGATCCCGTCGATGCGCGCTGCTTTTGACCATGGTGCGGATGTAGTGGAGCTTGACCTCAAGCTCACGAAGGATAAGCAGCTCGCGGTTTTCCATGATGCAACACTGGAATACCGCACAGAAGCCAAGGGCGAAATTGGCAATTACACGATGACTGAGCTCAAGCAGCTCGACATTGGTTATGGCTACACGGCGGATGGTGGCAAAACCTTTCCATTCCGTGGCAAAGGGGTGGGCTTGATGCCCACGCTAGATGAGGTGCTGGCAGCCTTTCCACACAAGGACCTTCTTTTACATGTTAAAGACGGCAACCGCCAGACATACGAAGTGCTGTGGGGAAAGCTCCGGGCAATGGACTCAGAACGCTTCAAGCAGATGACAGTCTATGGCAATGACGATGGCATTGCTTGGCTGCGCCAACAAAGCGATACGCTGCGCTTGTGTTCCAAGGCGATGATGAAGGCCGGGTTGCTGCGGTACTTTGCGGTTGGCTGGACGGGTTATGTACCGCACAAGCTGCACAATATGGAGCTGCACATTCCGCGGCGCTATGCATCACTGCTATGGGGCTGGCCAGGAAAATTTGTTGACCGGATGGCGGCGGTGAACACGCGAGTAATGTTGGTCGAAGGCGATGGACAGTGGTCAGCTGGGTTTGATACAGCGGAGAGCGTGACGCAGATACCGCCACGGTTTGGCGGGTATGTCTGGACGAACCGGATTGACCGGGTGCAGCCAGTGCTGGCACGGCGCTGAGCTTTGTGCTTCAGCACAAAGTGTGTTGTAAGTAGGCGGCGTGCTTATTCTGCTCTTCACTAGTATGGAGAGAAGAGCGAATCACTATTGTAATACATTTACATTAGCTTTCATCTGTGCGATAATCTTAGTGAAGGAGAAGTATAATGCACACACAATTTGATGCACTGATTATTGGTTTTGGTAAGGCGGGTAAGACGCTGGCGGTAGCGCTCGCTGGGGCGGGTCAGCGGGTAGCGCTGGTGGAGCAGTCGCCGCAGATGTATGGCGGGACGTGTATTAATATTGCGTGTATTCCGACTAAAACGCTGGTGAGTGCGGCAGCGGCTGGCCAGTCGATCGACGAAGCGTTTGCGCGCAAAACAGCGGTCGTAACCAAGCTTAATAGCAAGAACTACCACATGCTCGCGGATAACCCGGGCGTGATGGTTATTGATGGTGTTGCGTCGTTTGTTGATGCGCATACGGTGAGTGTCCAGGCGGGTGAGGAGCGCATTGAGCTGCAGGCAGAACGGTTATTCATTAATACCGGTGCAGTGCCGGTGATGCCGGCGATTGCTGGCATTGAGCAAACGGCCCATGTCTATACCAGTACGGAGGTGCTCAACCAGCAGCTCAAGCCACGGCGGCTAGCGGTGATTGGCGCTGGGCCGATTGGCCTCGAGTTCGCCTCGACTTATGCGGCTCTTGGTGTGGAAGTCACACTCTACCATCGCCGGGCGCAGCTGCTTTCGCACGAAGAGCCGTCTGTTGCCCAAGCAGTTGCTCAGGCTCTGGAAGAGCAGGGTATAACGCTTGTGTTTGCACCAGACATACAGCAGGTGCGCGATACAGACCACGGCGTTGCTGTGATACGTGGCGGTGATGAACAAGTATATGATGCCGTGCTTGTGGCCGCTGGCCGCCGACCTAATACCGGTCAGCTTGGTCTTGCCGCCGCTGGTGTGGAGACTGACGAGCGCGGTGCGATTATCGTTAATGACCAATTGAAGACCACTCAGCCGCACATTTGGGCGCTCGGCGATGTCAATGGTGGGCCGCAGTATACCTATGTGTCGCTCGACGACTTTCGTATCGTAAAGAGCCAGCTCCTTGGTGATGGTAGCTATACGCGGGCGCAGCGTGCAGTATTGCCTCATGTGATATTTATGCAGACACCACTGGCGCGTGTTGGCCTAACCGAAGCAGCAGCTCGCGCGCAGTATGGTGACGATGTGAAGGTTAAAGAGCTCCCAGCTATGGCGGTGCCACGCATGCATGTTGATAATAAAACAACGGGGTTACTCAAAGCAGTGGTTCAGCCATCGACAGGCCGCATTCTTGGCGCGACGCTCTTTTGCCAGCAAGCGCCAGAGGTGATTAATACTATCAAGACAGCAATGGATGCTGGTTTGCCCTATACCACGCTGCGCGACCAGATATTCACTCACCCAACGGTGAGTGAAGCGTTGAATGATTTGTTTGCGCTGTAAATTGACCTGCTATCTTAGAGGTTAATTTCTTATATGAGAGTTAACCCCTGTTACTAGTGTAATAGTATATTATCCTTTCAAATATAGAGGTGCGATAAAAGTAGAATATGCTACGCTGCCCGAAACTCATACACAAACGCACCTGTTTTTTGTGAGAGGCAGATGATGTCTAGGTCGGGTGAGCTGTGTTTGTCTGGGAGTGTTTGTCCAAGATAATGGAAGCGAATGATACACGAGCTATCTGGGGCAGCGGCCGAGCTCAGCAGAGCACGCGCGTGGCCAGACACCTGCTCTGAAGAATCAAGTGGCAATGTGCGCCCAAGCCGCGAATATGCCATCCATCCCGTGCAACCAAACTTGCAATCGCGAAACGGCTGGCTAGCGAGCAGGCGCTGACGTGCGGCGTGGTCGGTAATAGTGCCAATGACGATGCCGCCTGGCCCATCAATATTGATAAACTCACCACGGCTCAGGGTAATGCCGAGCGACTGCGTGGCCTCGCTTTTCACTCGCCGCGCGAGCTCCTTTGTCGCATTCGTCCAGAGTGGTTCGGGTCGCACTGCGTGCAGGGTAGCACTCACGCCAATGCCTACCACGATGAGCAGCATAATTACCACAAGAGGCAGCCACAGATGGCGGAGAAGAGTGAGAAGCTTGGCGAGTGTATTGCGCATGTATTTCATGCATATAGTATATAGCAGGCGCTGGGTGTTTGCAATGGGAGCAAAACGATGTAATAGCTAAAGATATGTTGTCGCGCTGCGTGCGCTATTTTGTGCCAGCAAGGTAGATTTCTTGCACCTGGGTATCACTCAGCGCGGTTGTGTGGACAGCCCCAAACTGCATCATGCCAGTGAAGAATGTGTTTGTGCTGTTGATCGGTGTGCCATCGCCATTACGCCACTCGCTAAAGCGCCCACAGCCAAACTTCCAGTAGCCGCGGAAGTTTTGGCCTTGTGTGACACTCGGGTCGTGAGCAACCAGTGCACCATCGGCATAGAGCCGCATCCCTTGTGGTGAGAGCGAGGCAGCAACGTGGTGCCACTTGCCATCGGCATAGTTTTTGCCAGCTGGTGAGAAGATCGAGCGCGTGGCATTGGGCCACACCGCAAAGGCAATGCGCCCTTGCTTGTCGAGAAAGAGGACGCGGTCTAAGCTTGGATCCGCACCATTGTCTGGTGTACTGGCAAAGCCAGCGATGCGCCCATTATTGAGCCCGTATTGATTGGTATTGAACCAGACAGAGAGGGTAAAAGGGTTGGGGTTATCGACGAGTGTGGGGTAGGCAAGGCAAGTATCTTTGAAGAGAGTGCTGCGCACACGGTCGCGGCGACAGGCGTATGATTGTGAACCATGAGCAGCGGCCGTGCGCGTGAGCCAGGTACCTTTATTGTTATTGCCAGATAGGTCGCGCTCGGTAGTGCCAGTATCGAAGAATGTCATGCCGTAGATGAAGAGCGCTTGCGAGGGGGCAGTGAGCTTGGTGGCATCAGTGCAGTTGTAGAGCACGGGGCGCGCAGTATTAGCACTGTTGCGGATCGTACCAGAAAACGCCCCACTTGTTAGATAAAAGTTATGAAAGATAATAAAGCATATCCCTACCAGGGTAATAATTGCTGCGACGATGACAGAAGTGATGGGCAATGGCTGCGGTGAGCTATCGGCTGCGACAGGCCGAGATAGCTGGCGAAGGCCATAGAGCATGAAGCCAAAGGGAATAAGACAAATGAGCATAATACACAAGACGACCCAGGCTGTGTAATGAATCGTTGGCATGAAAAAATACTGCCCATGGCTATTTTGCACTGAGACGGTAATGGTAGCATCTTGGCCGGGGTAGAGCACTGTGCCGACTGCGTCGATTGGGAAAACGCCGGTATTGACGATGTGCATAAGGGCGCCTTTGTCTGAAGGAAGAACGCTGAGCACGCTAAAGTTGATCCACGGATGAAACCACAGCGACACGGCGCAGAGTACCAGCGTCATGCCAATAATCCGATAATACCAGCGCCACGTTGGGCGAGTCCGGCGGGTGGCTAGATGGATGATGAGCCAGCCGATCACCACCCACGGTACCATCAGCCATACCCAGCCAAGCCATGGGTTGATGAAAATTGCTTTGCCAATGATGGCGCTGTGCTCGATGGGGAGCGGATCAGCCGCGTGGTTGAGGTCGCCCTTGGTGAGGATGCGCTGATTGGTGATGGACTGGATTCGATGAGTATACGTCCGGCCGTGGCGCCGGAAGGTGATGATGTCGCCGGGGTGGTAGCTGCTAGCTGGCTGGGCAATGACGAGCGAGCCAACTGGTGCGGCAGTCGCCATGCTCGGCGTTGTGACGAAAAAGATACGCATACCAAGCGCCACCATCACGGCAACGAAGCCTCCAAGACAGAGGCTTAGGATAGTGATGATAATTATTCGTTGCCGCGATATGCGCATCGTCCTACTCCGGAGGAATTACGCGCCAAATGTCCACGTCAGTGGTTGCGAGACCTGCAGACCTTGGTAGGTTGGGCCAGCACTGGCGTCGAGCGACACCTCGAAGGTGATCGGCACGCTCTCACCAGCATTGATGGTTGCCTTGCTGAGCTTGGCGAGCAGGTCAATAGCACCGCCTGCTTGCAATTGTGCGGCAGTACCCGTAAAGAGCGTGCTGCTGCCTGATTTGATAGCTACCTTGACTTTGCTACACAAATCTGTTGCCGAGCCCGCCATTGAAGCACCAGCGACCGACGATTGGCTACATGTGCCAGGGTTGAGGCTAAAGGATGTTGCGGCTACGCTTCCGGTGTTTTGCAGGGTAATGTTGGTTGTTTGGGCTGGCCCACCAGCAACAAGTGGTGTGCTCGTGCCACCATACTTGTTAATAGTAGAACAGGTAGCAGAGTTGGTCGTTGCACCAGCACCATCTGTGCTATTGCAGGTGTAGGTACCCGATGTTTCCTTCATGGTGAGTGTACCGGTTGAGGCACTGTTGATGGTGTTTTGGATGCTTGCCGCAAAGCCTGCGAAGGTTGGTGTAAAGGTAAAGGCGACCAGCAGTGCACCGACGATCCCCGTTGAGATAAGGCCAATCCGCTTTTTGCCCTGGCCAGTTTGAGTTGCAATCATAAAAATCCCCCTTATGGTTATATTAGCTATCAGTGTATCAGAAGCATGAGCGTTATACAAGACGGTAGATCGCTGATTGTTGTATATACTGTTATATTAGCCATCCCTCCTTTGGGGTAATATAAGTATTGATTGAGTATTTTCTGCGGATTGATCTCTTCCGTGGATGCCAAAAGCCTGATGAAGCAGGCAACAGATTTTTCTCGATGTATAGCAGAGTAGCGAGAGAAAGGTTACTGCACTAGATTGTGCTCGTATGGATATAACATGGCTGCACCTCTGTTTTTACTATAGGCTAATGCGAGAGAGCTGGTTGCTATACACCGTATTACCAGTCTCGCTGCGTAGCCGTTTCCAAACCTGCTATAATAGAATATGAGTAGAAAGTAAAGAGGCGTTATCGGGCAGGGTAGCGCGAGCGGAGGTCGGAGCGATATGGCAATCAGTCAGGCGAAACTAATTCAGGCAGCACGGCGGGTCTTTGCCCAGGATGGCTACAAGGCGGCATCGATCGTGGAGATTGCTCAGGTGGCGGGCATTGCGGTGGGTGGTGTGTATTTGCTCTATCCGTCTAAGCTGGAGCTCTTCCTTGCGGTGTATTGTGCGGAGGACGAGAAGACGAAGAACCGGATCGTCGGGCGGATTGATTGGTCGCAGCCGCGGGCGGCTTTTGCAGCCTATCTACGTGCCACGACGCAAGCCATGCGGCGTAATAAAATCCTCGCCGAGTGGCAGAGTGATGTGCCTGGCGAGCAGGTGCGCCAAGCCTACCACGATGATGTGAAACAAGCAGGAGCAGGTAATAGCCTGGTAATGCGTGGTGAGTTCTTTGCCGAGCAGGTGCAGCAGTGGCGGCGCGATGGCGTACTGCGGTCAGGCGCGACCGACCAGATAATCGGCGAACTCTTTACAGCAGTGGCAGCAATCGACGCACTGGAGGGTATCGCACCAAAGACGATGAAGTTTATGGTTGATGCGGTGCTTGAGCAGCTGTTTGTCAGTGAATAGTCGTCGCCATACGTCGCTATAAAATAGTGAACGGTGCAAAACGCAGAAGCAAATCTGTCGTATTATTTGTAATTATCACCGCTTCATCGTATACTTATCACTAGTATGTTGCAATATCTTCGTTCGAGTGAGGCAGATCAGACGATTACGCCGCGCGATGCGCTGCGGGTTGGGTCGTGGCTGCGCTGCGAGAAGCCTAGCAGTGAGGAGATCGATACGCTCCTGGCGCTTGGTATGGACGAGAACATCATCAAAGATGCGCTGGACCCGCACGAGGTGCCACGTGTTGAGTTTGAGGATGAGTGGACGTATTTGATTGCTCGCTTGCCTGATACGGACGATGATTTTAATGACTTTACGACGCCGATATTATTTGGCATTCATAAAAACTACGTGGTGACACTCTCACGCGATAGCCTGGGCCGGCTCTGGCAGCCTTTTGTTGACAAGACGCGGATGAATACGGCACGGCGGATTGAGCTCGTGGTGGCAATGATCGAGGCAGTATCGCTGCAGTACCAGCGGCGAGTGGCAACGATCAACCGGCAGATGCGAGCAGCAACAGATGACCTCCATACACTGCGGGCGCGCGATATCGTGACGCTGACCGAGTATGAACGCAAGCTCAACGACTATCTCAACGCACTAGTGCCAATGAACTGGGCGATTGAGCGCTTGATGGCAAACCGTAGTCTCCGCCTCAAGGAGGATGATAAGGATGATGTGGAGGATATCTCGATTGATTTGGAGCAGGTGATTGCACGTTGTAAGTCGCTTCTGCGCACCATCACTAATGTGCGTGATAGCTACCGCGCCGTGATGGACACGCGCCTGAACGAGACGATTCGCTTACTAACGGTGATCACGGTAGCCCTGACCATTCCGACGATGATCGCTGGGCTCTATGGCATGAATGTGCCTGTGCCAGGGGCGGATGACCCAACGATGTTTTGGAAGATTACCACCGTGAGTGTGATAGCTGCCATGGCAACCGGGTATTATTTCTTGCGCCGGCGGTAGGGGCTAGTGCACCCCACCCGCCTTGAGTAATGTCTTGAGTCCGTGCTCGCCGCCACCAAAGCCGCTGGTGGTGTAGTCGTTGACGATCATGTAGGGCAGGCCAGTGACGCCGAGCTTGAGAGCGCGGCTGGTGTTTGTGGCGATGTCATCTTTGTGCTTCTCATTTGTCACACAGTCGCGGAAGATCTCGACGTTGAGCCCAATCGCTTCGGCTGATGTTTCGAAATAGCTAACCGGGAGGAGCGGAATTTCTTTGGGCACGGCAACGCCTTTGACGCCAATGCCTTTGTCAAAGTAGTCAGCTTTGATGCGGGGCACAATATGGTGCGTGTATTCCCAATATTTATGCTGGTCGGCTGCGCAAAATGCTGCCTCGGCACCACGCTCGGTGTTAGGCACGATATCTTTGAGAACGGCAACAATCCGGTGCTCGTAGCGCAGTTTGCCCGACTTGATATACTGCTGGAAGTCTGCAGTGTTCGTGGCGGCCTCAACCTGCGCACAAAATGAGCAGAAGTAGTCGGTGTAGTCGACGAAGACATTGGGCGCAGTGTGGCTGCCCTGCGACATAGCACTCTGCCATGGTTCACCTTTGCCAATGTGCTTGTTGGGTGGGCGGTTGATGAGATTGTAAGCAAAGAGGCTGATGATTGTGACGACGACAATCCCAAGCATGATATGGATCAAGCTAACCCCTGTTTGTTGTGACTGCATGATGCTCCTCCTGCTGAGCTAATGTTATGTAGATGGCGGCAATCTGGCCTGATCGATAGAGCGAAAAGAGACTGAGCCCAAGGGCGATGATAAGCACAATGGTGCTGGCAACCGTCGCGGCTGAAGCGGCGGCTGCTCCCGAGAAAAACACTGCCACGATAGGGAGAATGAGTGATGTACCACAGGGCACGCAGCCCAGGCCAATTGCCGCCGCGACAGAGGCAATACCGCTGAGGCCGAGCTGCTGCGTGGTTTGCTGGTTATGCTTGTTGTGCCGGGCAGTGAAGATAATAAGCGTGAGCGATATTCCTTGCAGCACTGAGACAAGCACAAGCAGCGCGCCCGTCAACGATGTCGTGGTCTGCCGAGTAATCTCCGCGAACATCGTCCCAATGACGCTAAGTTTATCGACAAGCGGCAGGCGAGACATAAGCAGCGCGCCATAGAATCCACCATTGGTCAGGAGAAAAATCAGCCAGGCAAAGCCAAGTGCGCCAACTAGCGCCCCTGCCGCATAGCGTGGCTGGCGCAGCACCTGACCAATGCCGCTCAGGGCGGCAAGCGAGGCGTGGCGTAGCGAGGAAAAGCGATGTTTCATCAGTGTCTTTATTATACCACTGAGCGCTGCAATTTTCTGTGGTTGTCCTAGTGATGGCTACTCTGTGACGCCGTAGCCGAGTAGACCAGTATAGTTGCGCTGCCGATTGGCAAAGACGCGTATCTTGTTATTCTCGTTGCCGCCAACAGTGGTGAGCATGCCATCATCATTGCGCAGGACAATGTGCGTATGGTCGCCAAAGACGGGCGAAGCGCGGTAGATTGCTACGTCGCCAGGGCGGGGCTGGTAGCCGCTATCGGCTGGCTTGAAACGGCCTGCTGACTCGTAATACTCACGCAGCGTAAAGGTGCCTGGAATGCGCCAGCTACCAGTGTGTGGGTTCTTGAGCGGCGCACCAGCTTGCTGCATCGTCCAGCTGACGAAGTCGGCACACCATGCCTCGTGCGCTCCTTGGCTATATTTCGTACCAGCGGGCTGAGCGGCAAACTCCGCTTGGGTAAGCTGGATAACCTTGCGGCGAGTAGGGCTGAGGGATTGCGTGTTGACCTCAGGAAACTGAGCTAGCCCTGGTGAACGATCGAGCGTGGCCACATGTGACGTACCTTGGAGCTTGTAGAGGATCTTACGCCAGCCAATCGCTGTGCCAACAATGCCGCCAATAATGAGAAGGAGGGCAAAGCAAATGGTGATGATGGTTGCTCGGTGGCTGAGAGGGAATAATTGCTTCATATGTATAGTATACACCGCATGGTGATGAGATGCTTGTTGGTTATTTGTTGTTTGGATGGCAGGAGAGGTGTTTCGAGCTATTGATAATGTGTGTTTATTTATAGCTCGGATAAATCAGTAAGTTCTTGCGCATTACGATATCCAAGCAACCGAGAAACTTCCTCATCCTTGAGCTCTGCGTAAGCCTTATCAGCTTCTCGCTGTGCTGTTTCCTGTGCCTTTGCTGCTGCTTCTGCTGTTGCTTTGTCTTCTATTTGTTTTTCAGTACGAAATCGTTGTTCGGCGTAGATTGCGGCAAGAGGAAGGTCAATCGCCTTTCCCAGTCTTGCCTCAAGTGATTTCGCAAGAGGATACGATAGCCTTCTATTCTCTGGGGATGTTTGATTTTTTTGGTAGGCAAGAGTAATATCGCGATCATTATCCATAAGGTAGTCAAGAATTGTAGCAATAGCTCGCTCCCTTTCATCTCTAGAGAGTCGATATGGAGGGGTTGTTGCTTGGTTCTGCTTATCGATATATCTATAGATTTCATAATATGTGCTGGTAACGGCTTCGTGATTTGTTCCAATCAACTTCTTGAGCTGGTGGGTTTGATGGCGAGCTTGCATACGAATAATAGGGTCATATCCTTTGGATGTATCTCGTGCGATTCCTGCAAAGAAACCACCGAAGCCCCCAGGGATTGTGCTGAGTAGACTAGCCGCAAAAATAGTAGGAGCTCCTGCCTCTATACTGCTTACACTACTGTAGGCAAGGCCACCTGAGACACACATACTAAGTGCTATTGATCCGAGTGTTATCTCACCAGCGGCGTCATGCTTGAATAATTTTGTAGCCTCTGGCGAAACCTTCCCATTAACGATATAGCTTGCGACAGCATCTGGGCCAAATTTAGCAACATCTTCCTGAGTACAATCCACCCAATAGTAGTCAGTGTCTGTCATGTAATCTTCGAGATCGCTGTCGAAATGGGTGTATCTGTGTGGTACAAGTGCCATGGTGTTTTCCTTTGATGATGTGAGATAACGTTGCTATCCATCGTAGAATGTGGTTGCGTTCTTGTCAAGGTTATATATTGTTCATCTTTCGCTTTCCTCTCCTCTATGTTATAATCCAGCCCAACGGATGGATGGTTGGCTCATAGCAAGTACAGTGCCCTGGGAGTGGTTCAAGCAGAGGCCCGTTTGGGTGTGGGGCTCGTAGCATAAGAAAGGAGTTGTATGACTCAAACCAAACCAATCATAACGGTGGATGGCCTGACCAAAACCTATGCCGGCACGCCAGTGGTGGATGGGATATCCTTCATGGTTAAGGCGGGTGAGATTTTTGGCTTGCTGGGGCCCAACGGCGCTGGTAAGACCACAACACTCGAGATGCTGGAGGCGCTGCGGCCGATTGACGCTGGCCAGGCTACTATTGACGGCATTGATGTCGCCAAACAGCCCAAGCAAATTAAGCAGATCATCGGCATTCAGCTGCAGTCGACCACCTTTTACGATAAGCTCACCCTGCGTGAGCAGCTGCGTATGTTTGCCAGCCTCTACGGCCAGCGCGTTGATGCTGATGCTTTGCTGGCCAAGGTGCAGCTCAGTGCAAAGGCCAGCAGCTATGTCGAGCAGCTCAGCGGTGGGCAAAAGCAGCGCTTTGCGATTGCTGCGACGCTTGTGAACCAGCCCAAGGTGCTCTTTTTGGATGAGCCGACTACGGGCCTGGACCCGCAAGCGCGGCGCAACCTGTGGGAGCTGATCAAGACGATTCGCGATGAAGGCATGACCATTGTGCTGACCACCCACTATATGGATGAGGCCGAGCTGCTGTGCGACCGCCTAGCGATTATGGATGCGGGCAAAATTATCACCATTGATACGCCGCAGCACCTCATCGAGCAGCTGCTGGCCCGCGGCTTTACCAAGCAGCAAACGGTCGAGCCCGCCAACCTCGAAGATGTATTTATTGATTTAACCGGCAAGGCCATTCGGGAGTAGATGATGCGAGTCAAGTCATATTGGATTGGAGTATATGGGCAGGTGCGTGCCCTACAAAAGCGCTTTATGCGCGATGGCACGTCGCTGTTTTTTACCTTTTTGTTTCCGCTCATCTTTTTGCTGGTGTTTGGTGCGATTTTTAATAACCAAACCACCAGCTTTGATGTGGCGATTATTAACCACTCGAAGAGCGAATTTGCCAAGCAGTTTGTGGAGCAAGCCAAGGCAAACAACGACACGACGCTCAAAGTAAAGGACGTCAAGGATATGCAGGAAGCGCGTGAGAAGCTAAAGCACTCGGAGCTGAGTGGTATCATCGAGCTACCAGCCGATTTTGGCGAAGCGAAGCCAGCCCAAGCGGGCGCCCCTGGCCAGGGTAGCAGCCAGGGTCAGCAGCTTGACACCCCGCAGCCCGGGCAGGGCAGCGCCGCTGGCCAAGCCCAAGCGCGCCCAAGCGGCACCCTGCGTGTGCTCTACGCGAAGGGCTCGGAGCAGTCTGGCAATACGCTAACGGCTATTATGGGGCAGATTATTAATGACATCAATAAGGGTATGGGCCAGCCCGAGCCACCACTGAAGGTGGCGGGTCAGGCGGTGGGCGATGAGCAGCTCAAGACCTTCGATTATACCTTTACTGGCCTACTGGCCTTTAGCTTGCTGAGCATGGGGATCTTTGGCCTGGCTAACCAAATGCCAACGGAGAAGCAAAAAGGCTCCTACCGGCGCCTGCGGGCATCGCCCTTTACGGCCGGACAGCTAATCCTGGCAATGGGTATCCACTACACGATTGTCTCGCTACTGAGTGCCGCTATGATGCTGGTGGTGGGGATGAGTGTCTTCCACTTCAACATGCGGGGTGACTGGCTACTGGCCGTGCCGTTTCTTACTCTGTCCGCGCTGCTAATGGTGGGCTTTGGCCTGCTGATTGGCGGCTGGGCCAAGAATGAGAACCAGTCGGCACCGCTGGGCAACCTGGTGGCCTTCCCGATGATGTTCTTATCTGGCACCTTCTTCCCGTCCTTTATGTTCCCGGAGTGGCTGCGCACGCTGAGCCAGTTTATCCCCATGACACCTGTGACCGATGGCCTGCGCCTAATTATGACCGAGCATGCCAGCCTGGCAGAAGTACTGCCGTACGCCGGCGCCATTGGCCTATGGATGCTGGCGGTGTACATCGCAGCGATCAAGCTGTTCCGGTGGGAGTAGCGAAGTAGCTAACAAGAGGAGACAACATGACGTATCAATTCATCCAAGATGCCTACCACGCACGGCGTGGTGGGTCGTCTCGGGTGCTTGATGTGTACTGTGAAGGGTGCACCAAGCACGTGACGTTTTACCAAAAGGATGGCCCAGGCTCGCTGCGGCGAATGTATGTCGACCGTTTTATCGATATGACCCCAGCTGGTGATGAGCTGCACTGCCCGCACTGCCAGCGCGTCCTTGGTATTCTTATCACGTATGCCAAGGAAAATCGCCTGGCCTATCGGCTTTTTGTCGATGCGGTGACGAAGCGGATTGTGCCGCGTCGGCAGGTAGGGTAATATAACTACCTACGCCCAGTTGTTGGCTAGTTTGTATACTTGCTACAATATAAAAAGAATTGCAAACTAGAAAAAGGGGCATTCTATGAGCGACTATACACCAGATTTTCGTGCTTACCCGACTGACCAGGCAATTGATATTATTCGAGCGATTGCTGAGCATCGATGGCCCATGACCGTCGAAGAGGCTTTCTCGCTGCGAGACCAGTTCGGCTGGACACCCGCTCCCGACGATGGAAGGTTTTTTGTCACCCCCGTCAGCAACGGAGAAGAAGACGGACACATAAGCCTGGCCGTCAACAACAATAAGTATATATCCAGAATCGCTTTCCGCTTGACCAGCCTCGCCCCACCAGAATCAGGCCCGGAAATTAGGGCATTGATACAGTCGGCCCGCTCAGAGTACGTTGCTGAACTTACATCACTGTACGGGACTGCAACCCCCGGCCCTAGCAGCAAAGTAGAAACTTTGTCTTGGTATTTGCCGTCACGCGCGAGTGTCGGTTTAGGAGTCGCCACAAGACTCGTGTCCGCGACAATCGAATCGCCAGCGATGACTGATCTTACTGAAGCTGAAGAGAAGTATTTTGCTCAGTAAACGACCCCAAACTACATAACATCGAGAGCGTCGAGCACTGTCTGCGGGATAATCATTCTCTACTGTCTAATCATCTGCATGTTTGGTGGTGAGGGTGCGCTGAGGCAAGAAGAGGGCAACAAGGAAGCCTGTGGCCATAAGCGCGGCGCTGATGATAAAAATCTGGTGCAAGGAGTCGCTAAAGGCATTGAGAATGCGCGTCGTGTAGTCGTCTTGCTGTTGGCTTAGCTGCTGCTGGGCACGTGCGCGAGCTGGAGCAGGCAGGCGGGCCATGCCTTTGGCTGCACCCTGGCTAATGGCATCGCGCTGGCTGTTGATGCGCAGCAGAGTATCGGCATTGAGCTCGCCATCAAGCTGCCGAGCGGCCTGTGGTGTGTGGCGCAGCGTTTGGATGTAGGGAATCTGATTGACGTCGCCAAGGCTGTGCAAAATGCCACTAGTGAGCACGCCCGCAAAGATAGCCGTCCCCACCGTTGAGCCAAGCCCGCGAAAGAGCTGTACACTCGAGGTAGCAGCGCCGAGATCCTGCTGGCGGAATTCATTTTGCACCGCGAGAGTAAGGATGGGCATACACATCCCCATGCCAAAGCCAGCTATAGCCATGATGATTGCCTCGTGCCAGTAAGGTGAGGTGGGTTGGAGCGTGATAAGCGAGAGAATACTTGCTGCGGTGATGGCGCAGCCGATGACGATATAGCGCTTGTATACACCTGTCCGGCTGATGAGTTGCCCCACGCCAATAGAGCTAATCATCATTCCGCCCACCATTGGCAAGAGCATCAGGCCAGCCTGCGAGGCGGTTGCACCAAAGACTTGCTGGTTAAACTGCGTGAGGTAGAGGATCGCTCCGAGAAAAGCGGCACCGAAGAACAGGCTAATGAGCATAATCAGGCGGTAGGTGGGGTTACGGAAGAAGCGGAGAGGGAGAATCGGCTGGGCAGCTTTGCGCTCAAGCCAGAGGAAGATACCACTTGCAAAGGCGGCAGTAGCCAGCAGCACACCCTTGATGAGAGCGAGTGCAATGCCTTGGTCGATCAAACTCTTGAAGACCATCTCCGTATTATCCACCGCTAAGACAAGCGCCGCCAGGGCAATGGTGATAAAAAGAGCGCCGAGGTAGTCTGGCTTGTGCTTGCTGTCGTGCTTGATTTGTGGGCAATAGCGGATGATGAGAGCAGTGGCGATGATGCCAATTGGCACATTGATAAAGAACGTCCAGCGCCAGTCGGTTGTGACGCCAAAGATGGTCGCACCATCGGTTAGCCAGCCACCAAGCAATGGCCCCGCTACCGAGCTCATGCCAAAGGTCGCACCGATGAGCCCTTGCCAGCGGCCCCGCTCCTTAGGGGTAAAGAGATCGCCGACAATAGTAAAGGCGTTGGCGGTGATAATGCCGCCACCAATTCCCTGCAGCGCGCGCCACGCAATGAGCCATTCTACGGTTGGTGCGATACCACTGAGTAAGGAACCAATAGTAAAGATTGCCACGCCACTGAGCAAAAGTGGCTTGCGGCCATACATATCACTGAGCTTACCGGCTAGCGGCACTGTCACAGTGGTGGTGAGCATATAGGCGGTAACGATAAAGCCAAGAGAGGAGAAGCTATTGAATTCCTTGACGATTGCGCCCAGTGCTGTTGCCACGATGGTTTGGTCGAGCGCCACAAGGAAGAGGGCGCTCATCACGGCAAGCATGACGATGAGTTTGTGACGTTGGGGCAGATGATGGAGCATAGAATTCCTTAGTTTAGTGATTTAATATTTCCAGTGTGAAACAGGGCAATTTACTCGCCTAATGTTTGGTGGGAGCTAGCCGTCGTTGAGTGATTAGAGAACTACTGGCCAAATATGCTATGATACGCCGAAGAGAACTGTTTGTCAATTCTATGCCAAGGAGCTTAGGCACTGCACTGGCTGATTGTGGGCGATGAGCTGCGCTAGATCAACCTCGGCAAGGAAGTGAGGCAAGATTGGGTACTGCTGCGGGGCGATAAAGCCGCATTCGGCGACTTCCGCTAAGCCGTGCGTTGTAGCGGCAAGGTCAATCGACTGGTAGTCGTGCCAGTTGGTGATGTGGAACAAAAACTCAAGCTGCTCCCGTGGCTCGTTAGCTGCTGGCGCTGCGATAGCAAACTGCTGGACGAAGAGTAGCCGGCCAATCACTGGCTCGACGCCAGTTTCTTCGATCATCTCTCGCCGCAAACCATCCAATACGCTCTCGCCCAGCTCTAGCCCACCGCCCGGTGTGCACCAAAAATCTCGGCCGTCGCCAGTGCGTGCTGTTAAGCGCTGGCAAAAGAGCTCGCCCTTGTCGTTAATGATAATTCCGCGTACGTTGATGCGTCTGTGCATAGTGCCTCCGGTGATTGATATGACTTATGGATGATGTCCTGTATTTATTTTACGCTAAAAATGATATATTGCGTGCTTAGGTAGCAGGCTTACTCACTTCTCTTGATTTTCCCATTAGCACTCGCTATACTAGAGTGCTAGAAGCGCCTTGATTGATACCGGGCGCGGTGATAAGTAGATAAGTATAAGAAAGGGGTAACCAATGAGTTCACCAATCAAGCCAATGGCGCATTTCGTCGTGGCGGTTAAGGAGAAAAAGCCAGAGAAGACTGCCAGCGGGATCTTTTTGCCCGAGTCGGCTCAGGAGAAGTCGGAAGCTGCCAAGGTGATTGCTGTTGGATCGGCAGTAGAAGATGTCGTAGTCGACGCGCGGGTGGTCTACAAGAACTACGCAGCTACCACCATTAAGCTCGACAAAGAAGAATATTTGATTATCAAGGACGAGGATATCCTCGCGACAGTAGAATAGGAGAACTAGTCTATGGCAAAAAAAGTATTTTACGATGAAGATGCGCGCCGCCGGATTTTGGGCGGGGCAGAGATTCTCTACAACGCAGTGAAGACAACGATGGGGCCAAAGGGCCGCAATGTCGTGATTGGCAAAAGTTACGGTGGCCCAAGTGTCACGCACGATGGTGTGACGGTAGCCAAGGGTATCGACATCGAGGATGTTGATGATGAGACACTAGGCTTTAAGGTAGGAGCAGAGCTTATCAAGCAAGCCGCTAACAAAATGAACGATGTGGCTGGTGATGGTACAACTACCGTGACGGTTTTGACCTACCACATTCTCAGTGAGGCAAACAAGCTGATTGCTGCTGGTCATAACCCAATGCTGCTCCGCAAGGGTCTGGAGCGGGCTGCAGCAGAGGTAACAGCGGCCTTGAGCGAGCAGGCAGAGGATATTCGCAATGATGAAACACGTGTCGCAGAGGTGGCAACTATCTCGGCGGGTGATGACGCGATTGGCCGGCTGATTGCTGATGTAATGGAGAAGATCGGGCCCAATGGTGTGGTGACGGTTGAGGAAGGCCGCGGCCTTGAGCTAGAGAGCGAAGTGGTCGAGGGCTTTACCGTCCAGCGCGGCTTCGTCAGCCCGTACATGGCGACAGATACGAAGCGAATGGAAGCGGTATACGATAAGCCAGCTATCGTTATTACCGACAAGAAGATTTCTTCGGCGCAGGAGTTTGTTCCACTGCTTGAGATGATTGCTCAAAGTGGGAAGAAAGATCTCGTCTTGATTGCTGACGATGTGGATGGCGAAGCGCTTGGCCTGCTTGTGCTTAACCGCCTCAAGGGTGCCTTTAATACCTTGGCTATTAAAGCGCCGAGCGATAAGGATGTCCTCTACGATATTGCTGCTCTGGTAGGCGCAAAAGTCATTACCGAAGACACCGGCATGAGCTTTGATACGGTTGGCCCCGATGTGGTGGGCTCAGCTCGCAAGGTGATTGCTACCAAGGATTTGACGACGATCGTCGAAGGGGCCGGTGCGAAGACGGCAGTCGATGCCCGGATTGACCAGATTGCCGTTGAAATTGCCAATAGCACAAGTGACTACACCAAGAACAATCTCGTCAAGCGCCAAGCTGCCCTGACTGGCCAAGTGGCGGTGATTAAGGTAGGTGGGGCAACCGAGACCGAGATCGAAGAGAAGAAATACCGCGTTGATGATGCGGTGGCTGCTGTTAAGGCCGCTCTGGCTGAGGGTGTTGTGCCTGGTGGCGGGGTGACACTGGTCAACCTCGCGACAAGCTACGCTCACGCTGGTGATGCCGATGCGTCAGTAACCGCTGGTGAGGACTTGCTCATTCACGCGCTGGAGCAACCATTCCGCATTCTGCTGACTAACTCTGGCCTCAATGCTGATGAGTGGCTGCCACAGGTGAAGGCAGCGCAGCCTGGCTTTGGTATTAACGTTAACACACCAGGCGAGCTGATCGATCTCAAAGCCGCTGGCGTGGTTGACCCTGTTCGTGTTACCAAGGAAGCACTGCAGAATGCTGCGTCCATCGCTGGCACCGCAATGACGATGGGTGCGCTCGTCGTCGACCTGCCTGAGAAGGAAGCGGCAAGCCCAGCTGGTATGCCTGGCATGGGCGGCGGTATGGGCATGTACTAGGCCTCGTCCTGCCTTGTTTTGCAAAAACCCACCACATCTGTGGTGGGTTTTTATGCGGGAAAGAATCGGTTGACAGATACCCCTAGGGGGTATACCATAGGAATATGAGCAAAGATATTACCAGACGAGCACTACATCGTATCAAAATTATGAAGGGCCAGCTGGAGGGGTTAGAAAAGCGTGTGGCCGATGATGCCTACTGCATGGACATCATCATCCAGAGTCTGTCCATCCAGAAGTCACTGGCATCGCTGAACAAGCTGATGGTTAAGCAGCACCTCGAGATGCATGTGGCTGAGATGTTGGCGTCAAGCGATACGAAGCAGCGCGATAAGGCGCTCAAAGAGCTCGATCAGCTCTATGACCTGACGAACATTCGCTAGCAGCAAGCGGATATAAGAATAGAAAGGATAATGCGGTGCGCAGCACCGAGGAGTTTGTTATGGATAAAAAACAGTCACAGCACCATCATATGACTCATGGTGAGCATACTCACCATGAGGGGCATGGACAGGGTGGCCATTGCGGGCATGATGCGGCGCAATTTCGGCAGCGGTTTTGGCTATCGCTGCTCATAACGATTAGTGTATTGGTGTGTTCACCACTACTTCAGCAGTGGCTCGGGTATACACTACCTGAGGTGGTGAGCCGGTATGTGCCGGCCATAAGCGGGACGATATTGCTGTGGTATGGTGGCCGAGTCTTTATCCGGGCGGGGTGGCAGGAGCTACGCCAGCGTCAGCCCGGTATGATGCTGCTGATTGCTCTGGCGATCAGTGTGGCGTATGGCTACAGCCTGCTGGTGACCAGTGGCGTGGTAGCAGGGATGGATTTTTGGTGGGAGCTCGCGTCGCTCATTACCATTATGCTTCTCGGGCACTGGCTCGAAATGGCAGCGATTAAGCGGGCAACGGATGCCGCTCATACCTTAGCCCAGCTCTTACCCGAGACGGCAGAGGTTGTGACGGAGCAATCGATTGATACAGTGCCGCTTGATCATCTGGCTGTGGGGATGACCGTGCTGGTGCGCCCGGGTGGGCGTGTGCCAGTGGATGGCCAGGTGATATCTGGTGCGTCACAGGTCGATGAGTCGATGCTCACGGGTGAGTCGCGCCCTGTTGCTAAGCAGCCAGGGAGTCTTGTGACGGCAGGCACGATCAATGGCACTGGTGCGCTTCATGTTATGGCCCAGCACATTGGTAATGATACAACATTGTCGCATATTATGGAGCTGGTGCGCCAGGCTGAGCAGCGTCGGTCGCGAACGCAGGTGCTGGCAGATCGGGCAGCGGGCTATCTTTTCTATGCAGCGCTTGCTACTGCGCTGGTGACGGGCGCTGGCTGGGCGCTGGCTGGTGCATCGCTGGGTGAAGTGCTGCAGCGAGTGGTGACAGTGCTGGTGGTGGCGTGTCCGCACGCTTTGGGCTTAGCAGTGCCGCTGGTTGTATCGATCTCGACTGGGCTTGCGGCCCAGCGCGGTATTGTGGTGCGCGATCGCCGCGCCTTTGAGGCTGCGCGGCAGGTTGATGTGGTGTTATTTGACAAAACGGGTACACTGACGACTGGTCACCTAGCAGTGGTTGCAGTCCATGGTGGAGACGACGCGGCTATTCTGGCACTGGCAGCAGCGGCTGAGCATGAAGCAGAGCACCCGATTGCAGCAGCGATTCGTCGCGCGGCAGCCGATCGCCATGTTGCGATACCTGCTGTGCGTGACCTCCAGACGGTGCCAGGTTATGGTGTGCAGGCTGTGGTTGATGGCGTGCCGACGTTAGTTGGCAATGCGGCCTTTATGCAGCAGCATCAGGTTGATCAAGACGAGATAACGACGGACCATACAGTGGTCTACGTTGCCCAGGCTGGGCGCGTCTGTGGTGTGATTGAGCTTGGTGATGCGCCGCGCCCTGGTGCGGCAGCGGCAGTCGCAGCGCTCCAACGCCGCGGTATAACAGTCGCCATGGTAACAGGGGATGGTGTGAGGCCAGCCGACGCGATTGCTCGCCTCGTTGGTATCACTGAGGTTCACGCTGAGGTAACACCAGCTAAGAAGGCGGCGATTGTCATGGCGTACCAGCAGCAGGGGAAGCGGGTGTGCTTTGTCGGCGATGGCGTGAATGATGCACCAGCGCTTGCCCAGGCTGAGAGTGGTGTCGCGATTGGGACGGGGACTGATGTTGCCGCAGCGTCTGCTGGGATTATGCTGGTTGGTGATGATCCACAGGCGGTTGTCCGGCTGATCACGCTGGCCCAGGCGACGTACCGCAAAATGGTGCAGAACCTCTGCTGGGGAGCGGGCTATAATGTACTGATGCTTCCACTCGCAGCTGGGGTGCTTGCGCCAGTCGGGGTGGTTATTTCGCCCGCGATCGGTGCGGTGGTAATGTCGCTTTCGACGATCATTGTTGCGCTAAATGCACAGCTCCTACGCCGCGCGGTGGTGTAAGCTAGTAGCCCCGTTATTGACAGACATTGGCGTCTATGCCATACTGGCGCTCAGTATGCTCTCATTCTTAGGGAATTTTACCGCGTCGTTTCGGGTGGCGCTTGTGATGTGGCCATTTGCTGCACTTGTGTTGACGTTGCCGCTGTTATTGGTGCACTATATTCGCTTTCGCCGGGTAGCGTTTGGCCGGGTAGTTATGACGTATTTGGTGGTGCTTTATGGCTTGGCATTGGCCGCCTTTACGCTCTACCCAATGCCAGATAATGCGGCGCGCTTTTGCGGGAGTCACCATATCCAGCCGCAGCTTACACCACTGGCGTCGATTCTCGAGATTCCCCACGAGGGTGTGCGGGCGTTGCTACAGGTGGTGCTTAATGTTATTTTCTTTGTGCCACTGGGGGCGTTTTTGCGGGCGATGTACCGGGTGCGCTGGTGGATGGTGGTGGCAATTGGCCTTATGACATCGGCAGTGATTGAGCTGACGCAGCTCACGGGGGTGTTTGGCGTATATCCGTGTAGCTATCGGCTGTTTGACGTCGATGACTTGCTGCTCAATACGAGCGGGGCACTGCTGGGTTTTTGGTTGGGTTGGCTATTGCCAAATCTTCGCGATACGGAGCGTGGAGCAACGATGATTCGCCAGCCAGGCCTTGTGCGGCGTATCGTTGCCTTTGTCGTTGATATGACTGGAGTGGCGATTTGCTCAACAATTGTGATGGTAGCGCTCACGCTTCTCAATGTGTTGCACTCACGGCAGTGGACTGAACAGATGCAGATGCTGACGCAAATCATTCCATATGGCTTTATTGCGCTCGTGCATGCCATCCTTCCGCTGGTGGCACAGGGAAGGACGCTCGGTGGCTGGCTAACGGGTATTTCGCTGGACGATCGGCCGCGGGGGTGGTTCCACCGCGTGGTATTCTATGCGGTGCGGCTGCTCTATATTGCGGTGCTGTCGATGGTGCATCTGCCATTTGTGTCATTAATGACGCTGCTTGTCACGATTGTGCTATGGCGTCGGTATAAGCAGCTGCCCTATGTGGTGCTTGATCGGTACTGGCCAACTCATCGCGCGCCGATCACTGATGACGAGTAATCTATACCACCTCACACTTTACCTATTCTGGCAAACGATATAGACTAGAAGGAGACAGCTAGCAAAAGCAAGGAGGCGATATGCGGACGGCAATGGTGAAAAGTGTGCTCAGTGTCATGATGATAGCAGTCGGATGCCAGCTGATGGCTCCAGTGCCAGCTCAGGCTGTAGAGCGCAAGACAATCTCGGTCTATGTTAGTGACGAGAACCTCCCGAAGGTGACTGACGACCATCTAAAGATGATCGATCGGCTCATTGTTCATTTTGGGCGTATTGCGGCCGATGGGCGCGTGACACTTGATACACTGCCGCACCTCAAGCAAGCAGCTACAGCGCAGCGGATTCGGGCGGTTAATCCGCGTATCTCCCTTATTCTCTCAATTGGTGGTGGTAATGATGCTGCGCGGCGTGAATTCGATGCGATGGTGCGCCAAGCCAGCACCCGGCAGGCCTTTGTGAGCTCTGTCAAGGAGGCGTTGCAGGCTCATCAATTGGATGGAGTGGATATCGACTGGGAGTTTCCAAAGGGGAGCCAGCAGACTGACCTAATTGCTCTCTTACGCGAACTGCGCGCGGCAACGACCACCAGCGGACGCCAGCCGAGTATTTCGATGACGGGTGCACCAGCCAAGTGGTATGCTGAGCAAAATAAGTTTGCTGAGTACCAGCAGTACCTTGACCAGATTGCAATTATGACGTATGACATGCGGGGGTTTGGCTCGTTTAAGTCGCACGCTGGGCACCATGCTGGGCTCTATACCGCGCCAGGTGACCCGCTCGACCAGAGTGCCAACTCGGCAGTGCAGCACTACCAAGCTCATGGCGCGCCAACAAACAAATTGATGATCGGGGCGGGGTGGTATAGCCGGCGGTTTACTTCAGTTCCTGAGGTGAATCATGGCTTACACCAACCCGTTGGCGATGCTCAAAAGGCTGGCGAGTACCACACCACGTATGACCGACTCGAGCGAGAGTATATTAATAAGAATGGCTATACTCGTTACTGGGACGACGCAAGCAAAGCGCCGTATCTCTATAATGCTGCGCGGCGTGAATTTATTAGCTACGACGATGCGGAGTCGATGAAGTATAAGGCAGAGTATGTCCAGCAGCACAACCTGCAAGGGATCATTGTGTGGCGTTATCTCTCCGACCCGCAAAGTAATGATGCGTTGCTGCGGCAACTTGACCAAATACTGCACAGTAACACGACACCATCGTCGACCCAGCCGCAGCTCAGCCAGCCGCAAAGCACCATACTGCCACCGAAGGTGATGCACATCTCGCACACTCAGCAGCCGCAGCCAACTCAATTGCAGCACGAGGGAGCATTGGCAGCTACTGGTGATAATGTGCCGCTGCTATACTACGGTGGCGCGACGTTGGTTATGTTAGGCGTGCTTGGTGCGGCAGTGTATGCTTGGCGTCGTCGGCATATAAAAAGGTATTGACAATAAATAGTTTAGGCAGTAAACTATTTATTGTATGAAGGTAGAAGCAAAGTCAGGTGCACAGCCGCAGCGCCAAGTATGTATTGAGAACATCACGAGCTACTTATTTCAGCTCAAGCAGCGCCTGGCACGCGCTCAGCGCCAGACGGATCAGCAGTTTGGTTTGGCACCTGTCCACTGGTATGTGCTGGACCTCTTGCATCGTGGAGCTATCGAGACAATGGGTGATGTGGCCGCAAAGCTGTGCGTCTCCAAGGGCGCGGCGACGCAGATTCTTGACGTGCTGGTGGCAAAACAGCTCGTCCAGCGCACGCCAGATCAGCACGATCGACGGGTGGTGCGCCTGCAATTGACGGCGCAAAGCCAGCAGATAACTGATCACTTCCAGCAGTATATGACGGAGACTATTGCTGATCTCTTTGCGGTACTGAGCGATGCCGAGCTGGCACAGCTCAACCAGCTTATTGATAAAATTGCCCAGCCGCATAAGGCGGAGCGAGCATGAAGTATATCTGGCGACTACTCTGGGGCTATTGGTGGCAGCTCGGGCTGCTGGTTGCTGCAACGTATGGCTCGGTGATGGCAACGCTCAGTTTGCCAGACTTTATGGCGGCGATTATTAATAATGGTATCGTTGGCACTGATATGGCCGTTATATGGCATAATGGCTGGCAGATGATTGTGGTAACGCTGGCGGGTGCAGTGGGGACGATTGTCTCGGTCTTCTTTGCGACGCGGATTGCGACAGGCCTCAGTCAACAGCTGCGCGACCAGGTGTTTGCCCGGGTGGAGGATTATGCTGTGGCGGACTTTAACCGTTTTTCGACAGCATCGCTTATAACCCGCTCGACCAACGATATTCAGCAGATCCAATCGACGGCAATTATGCTGCTGCGCATTGCCTTGATGGCACCGATTATGGCTGTGGCTGGCCTGCACAAGGCGCTGGCCAATGCACCAAGCCTGAGCTGGATTATTGCCCTGGCGGTTGCCGTGCTTTTGGTGGTCATTATTGGCTTGTTTATTGCGGCGATGCCTCGTTTTCAGCGCTTGCAGAGCATGGTGGACAAGTTGAACTTAGTCGCCCGCGAAAACTTGACGGGTCTGCGCGTGGTGCGCGCTTTTCATACCGAGGCAGTCGAAGAAGCAAAATTTGATGCTGTCAACCACGAGCTCACTAAGCTCAACCTCATAGTCAATCGCTTGATGATGGTGATGGAGCCAGTGATGATGCTGGTGATGAATCTCGCGAGCGTGGCGGTGGTGTGGTATGGTGCGCTGGCAATTGGTGATGGGCGCCTCGCGATTGGCAATATGATGGCTTTTTTGCAATATGCGCTGCAGGTGATTATGTCGTTCTTGATGATCTCGATGGTGTTTATTATGGCACCGCGCGCGGCTGTGTCGGTGCGGCGGGTGGCAGAGGTGCTCGATACCAAGCCATCGATCACTGACCCGGCTGAGCCTCAGCCACTGGCGCCGGGTGGCATGGGGCGGATCGAATTTCGTGATGTTACCTTTGCCTATCCAGGGGCAAATGAGCCAGTGCTCAGTAATATTAGCTTTGTGGCGGAGCCGGGCCAGACGACAGCGTTTATTGGTAGCACGGGCTCGGGCAAGTCGACATTAGTCAATCTGATTCCGCGGTTTTATGATGTGTCGGCCGGGCAGATTTTGCTTGATGGGGTGGATATTCGCAAGCTTAGGCTTACAGATCTAGCCGGCCAGATTGGCTATGTCCCACAAAAGGGTGTGCTGTTTCGGGGGAATATTGCTAGCAATATTGCCTATGGTGCGCCCGAGGCCGATGAGGCGGCGATTGCTCATGCAGCAGAGGTGGCCCAGGCGAGCGACTTTATTGCTCAGCTCGATGATGGCATGGCGAGCGAAGTAGCGCAAGGTGGCACGAATGTCTCGGGTGGGCAGCGCCAGCGGCTGTCGATTGCTCGAGCATTGGCCGCGCAGCCCCAGGTGTATATCTTTGACGATTCGTTCTCGGCACTTGATGCGCGGACGGATGCCGCGCTGCGCCAGCGGCTCGCGCAGGAGCTGGCGGGCAAGACGGTGCTGATCGTCGGGCAGCGGATTCATACAATTGCCAAAGCAGATAACATTATTGTGCTAGATGAAGGGAAGATCGTTGGCCAAGGGCGGCACCAGGAGCTCATGAAAACCTGTGCGGTGTACCAAGAGATCGCCGCATCGCAGCTAAGCGAGCATGAGCTAGCTGCGCTCGAGCGGCCTGCTTCGCTCGGTGTCGCTGCGCAAGGAGGGGTGCGATGAGCCAGCAATCATCCCCAAAGTCGCGCTCACCAGGAGTGCGCCGCGGCCCAATGGGTGGGCCAGTCGCTGGTGGTGGCACGGAGCGAGCCAAGGATTTTCGCGGGACGGTACGCACGCTGCTGCGGTATCTGCGCGCCTTTCGTTGGCAGTTGATGCTGGTGATTGGTTTGACGATGATCAGCACGCTGTTTGCGATTGCTAGCCCTAAACTGCTCGGCAATGCGACCAACCAGATTGTCGATGACTACACGCGCCTGCGTACCTACGACGCTATCCATGAGAAGCTTCCTGCCGGTGCAGCGATCCCCGCGGGTATGACGGGTGAGCAATTTATGGCATCGCCCCAGGGTAAGCAGCTGGCGCAGGCGCTACCTGCCTCGGCTCGCGAAGCCGCCAAGACGCTCGATCTTGGTACGCGTCCCACCTTCCATTACGATGCGATCTTGCAGATTGTCCTCTGGCTGATTGGGCTCTATGTGATCAGTGCACTGTTTCGCTATGGGCAGGCGTGGCTGATGACGAATATTACCCAGAAGCTGACGTACCAGCTGCGCCGCGATATCTCAAAGGCGATCAATCGCTTGCCGCTGCGCTACTTCGACACGCAAACGCATGGCGAAGTCCTCAGTCGCATTACCAACGATGTTGATACGGTAAGCCAAACGCTTACCCAAAGCCTGTCGCAAATGATGAGTGCGGTGGTGATGCTGGTCGGAATTTTGGCAATGATGCTGTCGATTAGTTGGCTGCTGACTGTGGTGGCGCTCTTGGTTGTGCCGCTGTCGATGGGGTTGATTGTTGTGATTACCAGGCGCTCACAAACGCAGTTCATCCGTCAGCAAGATGAGCTAGGCGAGCTCAATGGCCATATTGAAGAGATGTATGCTGGCCACCAGGTAATGCGTGCTTTTCGCGGGCAGGAGCGGTCGCTAGCGACCTTTCGGCAGATTAACCAGCGGCTTTTCTCGAGCGCGTGGCAGTCGCAGTTCCTCTCTGGTTTGATGTATCCAGTGATGAATGTGGTGGGGAATATTGGCTATGTTGGTGTGGCGGTGCTCGGTGGCTGGCTGGCAATTGAGGGGCGGATTAAGATTGGCGATATTCAGGCCTTCATCCAATATATGCAGCAATTTAACCAGCCGATTGCCCAAACGGCGAATATTGCCAATGTGCTGCAATCGACGGCGGCTGCGGCTGAGCGGGTTTTTGAATTTCTCAAAGAGCCGGCCGAAGCGCCCGATCCGGTGCCTGCTACGACGCTGCCAGTGGTGCACGGCGAAGTGGAGTTTCGCGATGTTGTCTTTGGCTACGACACAAAGACGCCAGTTATTAAGTACCTCTCGGCTCATATTCGCCCTGGCCAGCGAGTGGCGATTGTTGGGCCAACCGGTGCGGGCAAGACGACGCTGGTCAATCTCTTGATGCGATTTTATGATATTGACAGTGGTCAGATCCTCATCGATGGTGTAGACATTGCCCAGATGACGCGCAGCAGTGTCCGGCAGCTCTTTGGTATGGTGTTGCAAGATACGTGGCTCTTCCATGGGACGATCCGCGACAACCTGCGCTATGGCAACCCAGAGGCAAGCGAAGCTGAGCTACTGGCGGTGGCGCGTGATGCGCATGTTGACCATTTTGTCCGGTCGCTGCCTGGTGGCTACGACATGGTGCTCGACGAGGCGGCGACTAATATGTCACAAGGGGAAAAGCAACTGCTAACGATTGCCCGCGCTATGCTTGCCAAGACACCGATGCTCATCTTGGACGAAGCAACCAGCTCGGTCGATACCCGCACTGAGGTGCTGATTCAGCAGGCGATGGATAGGCTGATGCAGCACAAGACAAGCTTTGTTATTGCTCATCGCCTGAGCACGATTCGTGATGCCGATCTCATTCTTGTGATGAAGGATGGTAATGTTATCGAGCAGGGCACGCATGATGAGCTACTTGCCCAGAATGGCTTTTATGCGGAATTGTACCAGAGCCAGTTTGCGGAAGACGTCGATAAGCCGACAAAGTAAGCTATCTAGAGCTAACTGCGTCATGTGTTCGTGGTATACCTAGTTTTTTGTTTTCTCCGCTATGTTATCTCATCCCCGTGTGGGTCGCTTGATGCGAGCAAGGAGGATAGCCCAATCGCCGTCAGTTCTTTCGAGGACTTCAAGGATTGTATAGTGACCGGTGTTTAATTTCTGATTAAGCTCCGGCAGGCCTCGACCATCCATGTCATCGCGTGTGCCGTTAATTTTACGGATAACTAATTCCTCGATCTCGTAGATGACGCGACTTTTGTGCCAGGATACTACGGCAACCACGACAGAGGCGATTGATATAAGTAGAGATAGGAGTGCGATACTATCGAGTAGAGACATTGGTTTGTTTTATAAGATTAATTAGTCGCTTGTTACCGCAAATCAAATATGTCCAGTGCGCCAAAGTTTCCTGTCAGCATGGTGCGCTCGATGATGTGTGGGGCGATTGCTTTGGAGAATTTTTTAGGGCGTGTTTTGGCGGGGAGGTCGAGCACAGTGTTGAGCGCATAGACGAAGAATTGATAGCGGTGTGTGCCGAAGGTAGGGTGTGGGCCACCCCAGCCAGGCTTACCCCAGGTGGTGGTGCCTTCGATGGCGCCGTGGGGGAGGTAGTCGCTGCCGATTTCTGTGGTAGTGGGAGGGAGATTCCAAACAATCCAATGGTAGAAGCCGCCAATGAAGGGTGCGTCGGGGCTGTAGCACACCACAGCGAGGCTCTGCGTACCATCAGGGATGTCGCTGATGGCGAGAGGTGGTCGCTGGTTGCCGCCGAAGCGCGAATAGATCTTTGGTATTTTGGCGTTGTTTTTGAAGGCGGGGCTGGTGACTTTCATGGTTATAGTATACCGTATACTGGTCATGCTCGCCAGAATAATTTCGATCAAATGGCATACAAATGGGATTCGTATATGAGAAAGCGCCAAAATAAACCAGGTCATAGCATCGTAGGCAATTATTTGCTATAGTGGGCCAATAATGATCACCGACCAACTTCTCCGCACTTACCCAATCATCTCCGACCAAGTGGATGAGCGTGAGCTGCGGGTTTTGCTGCGTGAGCTTGAGCGGCTTCTGAGAGCTGGCTGCCAGGGGTCGGTTGTTGAATTTGGTTGTTATGTGGGGACGACGAGTTTGTTTATTCGGCGCTTGCTTGATGCGTATCAGCACGCGGGAGCCTTTCACGTCTATGATTCGTTTGCTGGCTTGCCAGAGAAGACGGCGCAGGATGCGAGCGCAGCTGGTGAGCAGTTTGTGACAGGGGAGCTTGCTGCAACGCGCAAGGGATTTCTCCAGCAGTTTAAGAAAGCCGGGCTGCGCCCACCAGTGGTGCATAAGGGCTGGTTTGCTGAGCTTATGCCGCACGATGTGCCGGAGGATATTATGTTTGCCTTTCTCGATGGCGACTATTACCAGTCGATTATGGACTCGCTCCGGCTTGTGACGCCGAAGCTGACTCCTGATGCGGTGCTGGTGGTGGATGATTATGCCAATGAAGCGCTGCCTGGCGCGGCCCGGGCGGTCGATGCGTGGCTACAGGCGCACCCTAGATTCCGTTGCCGGGTGGAGGCGAGCTTGGCGGTTATGACCGCAAAAAAAATAACCAACGGCTGGTAAGCGGTTGGTAGAGTAATGATGCTATCAAGGTAGGGGTGTCGTCTCCGCAGAACCACGGTGACGCCACCCCGTATCTAAATAGTAGCGGAATTATTTACTGATGTCAATAATCTTCTTTGATTTTGGAATAATAATCAGCCGTTTGGCTCGCTTGATATCATGAAATTCTTTCTTAAGTCGGGCAATATTAACTGCATCGGTTATTTTCGATCGACGAAGGTCAAAAATAATGTACTCAGATTGATGAATCGCAACCTTAAATGCGCGTTTGATAGTGTGTGGACTTCGGCCGATTGGACATTTCATCTCCCACCGCTTGTTGAGCATGATGATGTCTGGTGTATGGACTCCTTTTCGTTGATCGGGTGGAATGATTGTAATATCATAGCCTTGTTGTGTAAGATAGACAATAGTTGCATTCTCGTGGTGATGAAGAATAACTCCATTTGTTGTGATGGACCCCTGCCTCATACAAAACCATGATAGACTATTATGGTAATAATAGCAAAAATAAGCTTTTGTGATTCATTATTCAGTTTCATATTCGTGACACCTGTTATCCATTGCACTTACCTCAGAACATGCTACAATGAAAGCATCAACTATAAGCCACACAGGGGGAAAAGGTGGACGATCCAATTCATATTACATCAGAAATTGGCCGGTTGAAGACAGTGCTCTTGCATCGGCCGGGTGAGGAGCTCGAGCATCTCACGCCAGAACATTTGCAACGCCTATTGTTTGACGATATTCCGTATCTCAAGGTTGCGCAGGAGGAGCATGACCGCTTTGCGGAGCTGCTCCGTTCGCGTGGGGTCGAAGTGTTGTACTTGGATGAACTTGCCGCCGAGGCGCTCGCTGACGAAGCAGTGCGGCGGCAATTTGTTGTTGAGATGCTGGTGGCGTCAAAACAAGACAACCAGCGGGCATCACGGACGCTTGCCGAGTATTTACTGAGCATGGAGCCGCGCCAGATGGTGCGCAAGCTGATGGCGGGGGTGCGCAAAGATGAGATTAGCCTGCCACCTGAGCAGCAGCAACTTCACACGATGGTGGCGCATGAGCAATATCCGTTTTATCTCGACCCAATGCCGAACCTCTACTTTACGCGCGACCCGGCAGCGGCGATTGGTCAAGGTTTGACGATCAACAAGATGCACTGGCCAGCTCGGCGGCGTGAGTCGCTCTTTATACGCTATATTATCGACTTCCATCCACGCTTTGCTGGCAAGAACGTACCGGTTTGGTATGATCGCAGCCAACCATTTTCAATTGAGGGCGGTGATGAGCTGGTGCTTAATAACCATACGATGGCGATTGGTATTAGTGAGCGCACCTCACCAGAGGCGATTGAGCTGATGGCGACGAAGCTCTTTGCCGAGTCGAATTTTGACACGGTGATTGCGCTTGAGATTCCTAAGAGTCACGCCTTTATGCATCTGGATACTGTCTTTACGATGATTGACCACGACAAATTCACCATCCACCCCGAGATTCGAGGCTTTGAGGGGCGGATGAATATCTTCGTCTTGCATAAGGTAGACGGGCAGGCCTACCCAACTATTACCAAAGAACATAATCTTGAGCAGGTGCTCAGCCAAGCCCTTGGCGTGCCGTCGATTACCTTGATCGAATGCGGTGGCGGTGATGATATCGCTGCAGCGCGCGAGCAGTGGAATGACGGGAGCAATACCTTGGCGATTGCTCCTGGGGTGGTGGTCACCTACGACCGCAACTACGTCACCAACCAAAAACTGCGTGAGGCAGGCGTCGAAGTGCTGGAGATTACTGGCTCGGAGCTTGGCCGGGGCCGTGGCGGGCCACGCTGCATGAGTATGCCATTAATACGAGAGGATGTGTAAATGAACCTACCAACCAATCTAAAAAACCGCTCGTTCTTAGCCCTCAAGGACTTTTCGTCAGAGGAAATTCGGCAGATGCTCGACCTGGCGCACGAGCTCAAGAAGCTTAAGCGCGAGGGCGTGCCGCACCGCTTGCATGAGGGTAAGCAGGTCGCGCTCTTGTTTGAGAAGAACTCGACCCGTACACGCTGCGCCTTTACCGTGGCAGCCAATGACCTTGGCGTTGCGCCAGAGTTTCTCGGTAAAGATGACATTCAGCTTGGCAAAAAGGAATCGGTTGAAGATACCGCGAAGGTGCTGGGCCGGATGTTTGATGGGATTGAATTCCGCGGCTTTAAGCACTCGACGGTGGAAGACTTGGCCAAGCACGCTGGCGTACCCGTGTGGAATGGTTTGACCGACCAGTTCCACCCGACGCAGATTTTGGCCGACTTTATGACGCTTGAGGAGCACGTTGGGCCGCTGGCTGGCACGAAGCTGGTCTTTGTTGGTGATGGGCGCAACAATATGGCGAACAGCTTGATGATTGGCTCGGCCAAGATGGGTGTTGACTTCCGTATCTTAGCGCCAGCTGAGCTGCACCCGAGCAGTGAGCTGGTTGATCTCGCTCGGGCAATTGCCGCCGAGACTGGCGCACAGATTACCGTGACGGATGATCGCGCCACGGCTCTGGAGGGGGCAGACGCAATCTACACCGACGTGTGGGTGTCGATGGGTGAGGAGGCGCAGTTCGCTGAGCGGATTGCTTTACTTAAGCCCTACCAGGTGAACCGCGCGATGCTTGATGAGACACACAATCCACAGGTTAAGTTCTTGCACTGCTTGCCGGCCTTCCACGATCTGAACACCGAGACGGGGCTGAAGATCTACCAAGACTATGGCCTTGAGAGTATGGAAGTGACGGACGAAGTGTTCCGGAGTGAGCACAGTGTGGTCTTCGACGAAGCGGAGAACCGCATGCACACGATTAAGGCAGTGATGGCACTGACGTTATAACAACTAACTGAGGCATAGGGGGCCTCACGTATGACAACACAACAAACACAACAAGAAAGCAAGCTGGGGTGGCGATCACTCACCGGGCTTGTTATCGGCAGTATGATTGGGGCTGGTATCTTCAATCTTGTCCGTAATACTGCAGAATCGGCTGGACCACTGGCAACCATCATTGCCTGGCTCGTCACTGGGGTGGGGATGGTCTTCCTCGTCCTGAGTTTTCGTAACCTTGCCGAGAAGCGCCCCGACCTTGACGCCGGTATCTATAGCTATGCTGAGGCAGGGTTTGGCAAATATGTCGGGTTCAACTCGGCTTGGGGGTATTGGATCTCGGCCTGGATTGGCAACATCGCCTATGCTGTAACGGCCTTTTCGGCACTTGGCTATTTCTTCCCGCAGCTGTTTGCTGATGGTCAAAACTGGGCTTCGGTGATTGGTATGTCGATTTTGCTCTGGGGCGTGCACTGCCTGATTCTCCGTGGTGTGCGCACGGCGAGTGTAGTGAACTTGCTCATCACGATTGCCAAGATTGTTCCACTGATTATCTTCCTTGTGGCAATTATTGCTGCCTTTAAGCTCGATATCTTCTCGAAGGATCTCTGGGGCCTGGCTGGGAGTAATCTGAGTCTTGACGTTGTTCTGCGGCAGATCAAGAATATGATGATCGTCACTGTCTGGGTGTTCATTGGTATCGAGGGTGCGGTTGTGTTCTCTGGCCGAGCTAAGCAGCGCAGCGACGTCGTCAAGGCGACCTTCATTGGCTTTGCGGCTGTGCTTGCGCTCTATGTCTTGATGACCGTCCTGGCCTTCGGCGTGGCAACGCAGCCGGAGCTGGCTGGCCTCAAAGACCCAGCGATGGCGCTCTTGCTTGAGAAGGTGGTTGGGCCGTGGGGTGCCTGGCTAGTTAATATTGGCTTAATCATTGCGGTGCTTGGTGGCTGGCTGGCCTGGACGATGTTTGCAGCTGAGCTGCCCTACCAGGCGGCAAAGGTTGGCACTTTTCCGACGTTTTTTGCCAAAGAGAATAAGGTTGGCGTGCCAAAGAACTCGCTGCTGGTGACGAACGCTTTGGTGCAGTTCTTTATCCTGACGATACCGCTGACAAGTGGCTCGGTGTATAACATTGGTATTGCGATTGCGACATCAGCAATTCTCGTGCCCTATGCCTTGACGGCCTTTTACCAGCTGAAGTACTCGGCTCTCGAGAAGCCAGAGACGAAGGGCCGGGCAGCTAATATCTTGATTGGTGTGATGGCTAGTGTCTATAGCGTCTGGCTGGTCTATGCCGCCGGAGTAGAGAACCTGCTGGTGACGGTGTTCTTGTATGTGCCGGGCATTGTGGTTTATGGCCTGATGCGCAAGCAGCAAGGCAAGAAGCCATTTACGACGCTTGAGTGGCTGCTTGTCGCAGCACTACTGGTGGCGCTGGCCTATGCGCTATTCCAGCTGCTGACTGGCGGGCTGGATAAGACACTTGGTATTACGATGCCAAAGCTGTTTAACTAACAAGTAATCATGTGGTGCGCCGAGAAAGGCGCACCACATTGCATAAGAGAAAGGAGTGTGATGTTTCGCTACGCGATTACCCGTCGGCCAAGCC
This sequence comes from uncultured Candidatus Saccharibacteria bacterium, assembly GCA_963548065.1. Taxonomy (GTDB): domain Bacteria; phylum Patescibacteriota; class Saccharimonadia; order Saccharimonadales; family Saccharimonadaceae; genus Saccharimonas. The sequence continues at coordinate 72,632 of CAUUSZ010000001.1, read as the reverse complement.
GTAGCTTGATCAACGGTATTAGCCAAACACCGGAGAAGGGGAAGCCAGACTATGAGCGGGCAATGCAGCAGTACGATCAGTATGTTGCGTTGCTGCGTCAGTGTGGCCTTGAGGTGACAGTCTTGGAGCCCAATGAGGAGTATCCAGATAGCGTCTTTATTGAGGATAATGCGCTGTGTACGCCGCATGGGGTGGCGATTTTGTCGCGGCCTGGGGCGGAGAGCCGGCGCGGCGAGGCGAGCTTGCCCGATTTGCGCCAGGCACTGAGCCAGCATTATGATACCATCGAGCAGGTCGAAGCACCCGGCACCGTCGACCCCGGCGATATTATGATGGTGGGCGACCACTACTACATTGGCCTAAGCCACCGCACCAACCAAGCAGCGGCCGAGCAGATCACTGCTATCCTTGAGCGCTACGGCATGACAGCCGAGACGGTTGAGGTGACAGGGATTCTGCACCTCAAGGATGACGTGGTCTACTTGGACAACAACAATCTGATCGTTGCCAAGGCCTATGAGCACCACCCAGCTTTTGCACCATTTAACAAGCTGGTGGTGGATGACGATGAGTACTATGCGGTGAATAGTTTGTGGATTAATGGCACGGTGATCGTGCCGCAGGGCTTTCCCAAAATCGAGCAGCAGATCCGTGACTGTGGCTACCGCGTGGAACTAATCGATACCAGTGAATTTGAAAAAATAACCGGCAGTTTGACCTGCATGTCGTTGAGGTTTTAGGATGAGTACAATTGTGATTGCATTGGGTGGTAACGCCCTCCAAAGACAAGGTGAAGCAAGTGCGGCTGCGCAGCAGCGAGTGGCGAGCGAGACAGCGGCTCAGCTGGTGCCGCTGATTGCGGCTGGGCATCGGCTGGTGATCGTTCACGGCAATGGGCCACAGGTGGGGAATATTGTCCTCCATGAGGAGGCGATTAATACCCCTGAGGTGCCAACGATGCCGCTTGATACGTGCGGCGCGATGAGCCAGGGGGAGATCGGCTACTGGCTGCAGCAGGCGCTGACGAACGAGTTTGCTCGCCGTGGCATGCCAAACCACGCCGTGACGATGGTGACACAAACGGTGGTGGATGCGAATGACCCGGCGTTTGCGAATCCTACCAAGCCAATCGGGGTCTTTTATGCCTCTGAGGCCGAGGCGCAGCAGTCGGCGGCTGGGCGCGATTTCGTCTTCAAAGAAGATGCGGGGCGAGGCTGGCGCCGCGTTGTGCCATCGCCACGGCCGCAGCGCGTAGTCGAAGAAGGTGCGGTGCGTGCCTTGCTTGATGCTGGCTTGACCGTTGTGACAGCGGGCGGTGGCGGAATTCCGGTGGTTGAGAATGAAGCGCGGGGCATGGCTGGCGTCGAGGCGGTGATTGATAAGGACTTTACCGCTGCAGTGGTGGCTGATGCGGTTGATGCTGAAGCTTTGGTAATTCTCACGGCCGTCGATAACGCGATGGTCGACTATGGCACGCCGCAGGCCCGTGCGATTGGCCGGACGACCAGCCAGGAGATGCAGGCTTATGCTGAGCAGGGGCAGTTTGCGTCGGGTAGTATGCTACCGAAGGTGCAGGCCGCGCTTAATTTCGTGGCAAAGCCTGGTCGGCGCGCCATCATTGCCAACCTAGAGCATGCTGCTGCCGCTGTGGCGGGTGAGCAGGGGACGATTATTGTATCATAAGCGTCGCAAGGGAAAAGATAATGAGACACTGGTATAGAGAAGCCAGTGTCTCATTTCGTTGACTCACTTACTTGTGCGCGGCGCTTGTGCCAGGCGGCTTGAGAGGGCTGCTCTAAACGTTGGCGGTCTATAACATAGCCCCGAATAGCAAAGTCGCGCAGCACACTCGTACCCCACTGACGGAACTGGGTAGCACGCACCGAGTTGACGCGGTAACCGACCGAGATGATGGCGTCGAGGTTGTAGTGCTGAACCGCGTATCGCTTACCGTCACTTGCAGTTATCCGGAATTTCCGGATAACTGAATCACGCTCCAGTTCACCAGAAGAGAAGACATTCCCGAGGTGCTCGCTGATGGTGCGCACATCGACGTCGAACAGCTCGGCTATCCGGCGCTGCGTTAGTCGGGTCGTCTGAAAAGACATATCGAGACGACGGATGTAACGATCTGTACCTGGTATGAACAAGATAAGGATAGGCTATCTCAGAAAAAGACCGGCAAGATTCCAACGCGTGAAGATTATGATAAGGGAAAACATGTATAGCTATCCTAAAAGTAAGTGAAAGGCGTTTTTAGAGCAGTAATGGGAAACGTGGTGTCAGATTATGGCGAAGCGTAAAAACATCATGTAAGGATTAAAATTGTAGTATGAGAAAAATCATTGTATGTATGATAAAATGATATTGATATTGTAATAATCTCAGTTATAAAGAGAGAATATATAAATGCGAATTCAATTTACCGTAACCGATGAAGAACTGAAAACTTTAATGAAAAAAGCAATAGAGGGTAATTACCCAAGTGTGAGTGAATATTGTAAGTGCAGCAGTCTACAAGAAAATACAAGCTATGTCACACTGTATACTGCCTTACTCAATACAATAAGCTCCTTGCCGAAGGGGAAAGAGTTTGTTTTAAGAGAGTTAATCGCAACACCGCCAGCTTTGATAGGTAGATGGTTTTATGAAAATGTAAATAATGGACTTGTAAAGAATGTGGAACACATCGGAAAAGCTGAAGGTGGAATAGAAAAATACAAAAGGACATGATATTAATTTCAAAAAGCTATGTAGTGCGTATCAGATTGGAAAAGATATTGAGATAATTGTGGAGGTGCATTTCATGACAGAAGAAAATAAAGAGATTGTGGTAATAGATGAAACGACAATTAAAAGCAAGATTCACTATATAAGAAATCAAAAGGTTATGCTTGATTTTGAACTTGCTGAAATTTATGGGTATGAAACAAGAGCGTTTAATCAACAGGTAAAAAGAAATAATGAAAAATTTGATGAAGATTTTATGTTCCAATTGACTGATGAGGAAGTGGACGAACTTTCAAGATCACAAAATGTGACCTTGAACAAAGGAACAGGCAGAGGAAGCAATATAAAGTACAATCCCTATGCCTTTACGGAGCAGGGTATTTATATGCTTATGACCGTATTGAGGGGAGACCTGGCAGTTAAACAGAGCAAGGCCTTAATACGCTTGTTTAAGCAGATGAAAGACTTTATGATTGAAAATCAAGATTTTATCGGCTCAAAAGAATTAGTCCAAATAGCTATACAGACTAATAAGAACACACATGATATAGCAAAGATAAATGATACAATAAGCACCTTAGCAACAAAAGAGGATTTGAAAAAAGTGATGGATAATTTTATAGATCCGGATACCTATAAACACTTCCTCTTGATGAATGGAGATAAGATAGAAGCTGATGTTGCCTATACTAAGCTATATAAGTCTGCCAAGAAAAGCATTTATGTCATAGATAACTATATAGGCTTAAAAACATTAGAGCTGCTAAGAGCTGCAAAAGATAGTGTTGAAGTCATTATATTTAGCGATAATGTAAGACATAAAGATATGCTTACAAGAAATATTCTCCATGATTTTATAAGAGACTACCCTACCATCAACGTAAAAATGAAGATTGCAGGTAAAAAGTATCACGATCGGTATATTGCGATAGACTATGGGACAGAACATGAAGCCTTTTATCTTTGTGGAGCATCATCAAAAGATGCCGGAAATAAAATATCAAGTATTACTAAGATAGAAGAATCATCAAAAGACATGTATCATACGATGTTTGGTGGAATGCTACACAATAAGAATTTGAAAATTTAACTATGTCAATAACAGATGAGGCAGTTATATAAGCTTTACGTAGGGCGGTAGAAGTAACAATCTAACGTCTTTTTATGTGCAACAAATAGAAGAAAAACTATATGCAAGAGAAAATAAAAATAAACAAACAATAGTAACAAAGACGACAAAGAAGATCAGAAAGACTACGTATGAGGTGAGATTGTCCATTTTTCATCTGCTTAAATGTTCTCATTAAGGCTCTCCTTTGCTTAATAGCACGTTCTCCCCTTAATACAGTCATAAGCATATAAATACCCTGCTCCTTTGTTCAAGGTCACATTTTGCGACCTTGAAAGTGCAGATATTTCCTCATCAGTTAATTGGAACATAAAATCTTCGCCTTCAAACTTCTCAATATTGTTTTTGTCTGTCTATTAATCTTCATGATAAAAGTAGTAGAAAATATGCAGGATAAACAAAAAAGATAAATGTTGAGAGAATTTCGAAGTAAAGTCGGACGTAAATTCCAGAGTTGCTGTTGACAATGGTATCAAAAGACATATAATTATAGGCAGATACAGGCTAACGCCGTGTCACTCTAATCTCCGGCGGGTGGTTTTCAGGTCACACAGCGGGAGATTTTTTGTTGGCGTATTTTGATGAAAATTATGAAAATAGCCATTGACATGACTGCCGAAAGGCATATAGTCTATAACTAGACATAGTTAATCGCTGTGTTGCTTAAAATCTCCGGTAAGTAGTTTCTAGGCTGCACCGCGGGAGATTTTTATTTTAGAGTAATTATCGTGGTCGACGCTCAAACATTGACATGAAGTCTTGGCGATCGCTGTGCTTATCCTCTTTGATTTGGATACAGAAGTGGGTGTCATCTTTTGTTATGCCGTCATAGAGCGATTCTTTCCGGTGTGTTTGTTAGTAGGTGTGGCAGAGGTATTGAGATTTCGCCTAGGCGATATAGCTATGGTGTTGTTGAAAATATTATATTAATCTAATAAATAAGTCTAACGGTATAATGTTATACATGAGAGATAGTGAGAGTATAGCAGAGAAACGCTCGCGAGAGGATATTATATCTGATATAGAACTACTTTTAGCAACAAAAGGTTATATATTTGCCTTTGCAGAGGCTATTTCAAAAGATTTCTTTGTAGATGTACAAAATGTAGCTAATATTGACTGGCGTGCGAGATTGCATAGCAATGAGGTAGCATTTCTTATGGGTCTAATGCTTAAAAATGAAGCAGTCAGTTTTAATGAGATTAACAAGGAACAAATCGATGAAGCAATCAAATACACCAGGTTATTACTCGATGAGCTTCATAGTACTTATATGTATAATTTTGACGAAGCTATAATGAAACACTCATCAGAACAGATCAAGGCTATGAGCGATGAAGAGAAAGAAAAAGAGTTTCGAGAGATCTTTGGTAGTAAAGAGATGATTATAGAAACTACTTTTTATGGTGATACAGGGTTTTATGATATACAGTCATTCGAGATAGCACAACGACTATATGCACAGGATAAAGATTGGATTGAAGCAAATACGAAGTTTAACATCACAAAGGCAAAGACTATTTTTTTCGCCTTAAAGAATATGTTTAATAGTATACACCTTGCTCGCTCGATATCTACCCATGAGCAGGCAAAATCCTTACGTGCAATAGACGAAATGGCATTTCCTCTCGACTATATCGTTAAAATTGTACAAGCCACAGACAAAAAAATTACAAAAGAAGACATTCAAGTATTTCTTGACTTGTTTAACTGTTCGTTTGGTGATCAGCTAGAAACATTCAATGAGCCTGGCAATGAGAGTATATTCACTTACAAACCTATTATTAACCTAGGAAACGACATCTACTTCTTCCCGAACATGATGACGTTAGCCTCAGCTATATACAAAAGCCCTTTGTATTGGATGCGTCAAGATAAGCAATATGTCAATACTGTTAACAGACATATTGGTGAGGTAGCCGAAGATATAACATATGACTACTTCAAAAGTATATTTGGCGAGACGAATACATATAAAGCTACGAAGATAGTTAAAGGAAAGAATACCTTGACCGATATTGATGTTATGGGGATAGTTGGTAATACAGCTATTATTGCCCAGAACAAAAGTAAAAAAATGACGGCTTCTGCACTCAATGGTGATGTTGAAGCGATTAAATCCGATTTTCAGAAGGCAGTCATTGACCCTTACAAGCAAGGCATAAAAGCACGCGACACAATTCTGAGTAATGAGCCCTACAAATTAGTTGATAAGTCTGGCAACCAAATTATACCACCGGAAAGTATAAAGCACGCGTATATATTATGCGTATCAAACGAGCCATACCCGGCGGCAATGGATCAAATACGCGTGTTTTTGGCTGATGTCAACCAATTCCCGCCAATACAACTCAGCCTGTTTGACCTTGATTTGATGGCTGAGTATTTCAAAGATCCCTACGAGTTTGTTTTTTACATTAAACAGCGCCTTGAAAACCACAAAGACATAGTATCGTCAAATGAGGTTGTTCACCTCGCATATCATCTGCGACATGGACTATTTATGCCTAAAAATTCTGACATGCTTCTGCTAGATCAGTCTTTTAGTCAGGCTCTTGATGCAGATTACTATCATAGGAAAATGGGTGCACCAAAACCTAAAAAGGAAGATGCCTTACTTGATCCTTGGCAGAATAAAGATTTTAAACAACTTATCGACATGATCAAGCAGATCAATAATCCCTCGGTAACTGATGCTATTTTCTTTCTAATGACGATACCTCACAATGTTATAGACGCTCTGATGAAGCAGATAAAGAAAGTTAATACTCAAACTAATAAAGATGATGGTAGGCTACATGACTTCTCAATTCAGATCACAAACAACGAAAAACCTTGGGGGGTATAACGTATGTTATTGGCAGCAGTGCATATGATGTTATATCTAGATTGCAGGTAATATCTTCCGTAGACAAGTATAGGGCAAAAGCTGAGATATGGCTTGCGCTGGGCGCAAATAATGTTGGTGACATTCAATGTATTATATTTAATAATCAACCGTGAACACCACCAAGAAATATAGACGAGGAGCTCGTTTATTTATATCTCTAAACAAGAGAACTCATGTTAAGTAATATACTATAGGGGTAAGACCTAACGCTGAAAAATACAGAGTTACCAGTCAGTGAAATACTTGGTGCCTTAGTATCTGACTATAAATAATACTTTTACATGGGTACACAGTAAGTGTGGTGCGGCAAGCTGCGAAGCGTGACAGTGAAATATAAATCGTTCCTCGGCTGGACAATATAGGCAGTGAGTGGAAGAAGAGCTAAGTATTTAGTACTTTATTTCTCAAACTACTTGACATTTCAATATACCTTGTATAGCATAGTACCAGGCAATAACAATAATATAGTAAGGAGTATCGAATGAGGAGAATCGATATAATCAAGCGAGCAGGGCGGAACCTGCGCCAAGCCAAGGCTCGCACAGCACTAACAGCACTGGCGATGTCAGTGGGAGCATTTACAATTGGTTTGGCGCTGATGCTGGGCAATGGCGGCCGGGCTTTCTTGACCTCGGTGATTGATAGTGCCGGTAGTGCCTCGACGGTGTATGTGACGCACGCCCGTGACGAAACCAAGCTGCCTGAATACGGCCAGAACAAGGCCATCAGCGAGACTGGTGCTGTGATGCTGAGTGATGACGATGTCGCCAAGCTCAGCAAGCTCGATCACGTCAAGGCAGTGCGGCCGTATGTCAATGTGACCCAGGCGGTGCGCTATGTGGAGAGCCCGGCTAACCACAAGCGGCTGATTGCCTCCATCAACGTCAAGAATGAGGGTAAATCATCCAAGATTGTGGCTGGTGAGTTGACAAAGACTGATGATGGCACCGACCTGGCGCCCGGCCAAGCCATCCTGGCCAAGGAATATCTAGCAGACTTTGGCTTTGGTACGGCCCAGGATGCCGTGGGCAAAACCATCACATTGCACGCCGAGGGGCCGGGTGGCGTGCATGACAAACAGCTCACGATCGTGGCGGTCGAGACAGCCGGTATGGCATCAATTGGCTACCAGCCCGGTGTGACGATTACCACCGATGACGCCATGCTGATTAACAACAAAACCAAAGCCCCCGGCAAAGCCAACCAGTACTTTAGCGTGGTGGTGCGGGCAGATGGCGACGAGCACGCCGCTGCCGTCAAAGACGCCGTCGTCAAGCTGGGTGGTGGCGACTACCAAGCCCAGACCTTTACTGAAGCAAAGGAAGGTATGCTCAGTCTCATCAATGGGGCGCAGTATGCTCTGCTCGCCTTTGGTGCCCTGGCGTTGCTGGCCAGTATGTTTGGGATTATTAACACCATGTACATCTCGGTGCTGGAGCGAACGCAGCAGATTGGCCTGATGAAGGCGCTGGGGATGCGCAGCCGCGATGTTGGTAAGCTCTTCCGCTACGAGGCGGCGCTGATCGGCGTCATCGGTGGGGTGATTGGCGCAGGTGGGGCCAGTCTGCTGAGCTTGCTTAACCCATGGATCGTCGAAAAGCTCAAATTCGAGCAGGGTATGCAGGTGCTTTTGCCTGAAGCTTGGCAGATGATCGCCCTGGTATTGCTGCTGGCCATCCTGGGTATTATTGCCAGCTACTTGCCAAGCCGCAAAGCAACCAAGCTTGACCCAATCGAGGCACTAAGGACAGAATAGAATAAGGAGAAGGACATGATTGAACTACGGCATATTACCAAAACCTATGGCAAAAAGCACAACCAATTTAAGGCACTTAATGATATCAACCTCACCATCCCTGGAGGCGCGAGTGTAGCTATCCTCGGCAAGTCCGGCTCGGGTAAGTCTACCTTGATGCACGCGATCTCTGGTCTCGACCGGCCACAGACAGGGCAGGTAGTGATCGGCGGGCGAGATATCCTGCAGATGAAGCCGCGGCAGGTTGATGCCTTCCGGGCACGGACGATCAGCTTCATCTTCCAGAGTTTCTTTGTCGAGGGTAACGATAGCGTGGTGAGTAACGTGATGCTACCGCTGGAGATCGCTGGTGTGCCGCGGGCGCAGCGCAGTGCCAAGGTAAACCAGGCGCTCGAGGCGGTCGGCCTGGCCAGCAAAAAGCACAATAAGGCCAAGGATTTGTCTGGTGGGCAGAAGCAGCGTCTGGCGATTGCCCGGGCAATCGTGGGCGAGCCGAAGATCCTATTTGCTGATGAGCCAACTGGCAACCTGGATAGCGAGACGGGTACCCAGATCGAGGAGCTACTCTTTCGCCAGCAGCGCGAGCACGGCACAACGCTGATTATTGTGACGCACGATGCGGATCTAGCTAAGCAATGTGATTACCAAGTGGTGATCAAAGACGGGCGTGTCACACGCCATAACATCCCAGGGGGACACTGATGAATGCAACTGACTATGCCGAGGCGCTGACGACACAGCTGCGCAAAGGCTTCTTATCGTACTGCGTGCTGGTGGTGTGTGCTAAGGAGCCGCGCTACACCAGCGAGATCATCCAGCAGCTCCGTCAGGCTGACCTGATGGTGGTGGAGGGGACGATCTACCCATTACTGAGTCGCTTGCAAAAGGACGGGCTCTTGCAACACGAATGGAAAGAAAGTGAGCAAGGGCCACCACGCAAATACTATACGGCCACACCATTTGGCGCAGAGGTGACCAAGCAGCTCAAACACAATATTGCGGCACTAAGTAGTACAATAGAGAAGTTGTAAGGAGGACATGTCATGAAGGAAATTACCAATATCCACCTCGCCAAGACACCGTTTCGTGTTGAGGTCGAGGCGAAGCACGCGCTGGGAGAGTATCTGGCGTCGATTCAGCAGCGGATGCATGCCGAACCAGAAGCAATGCGCGAGATCGAAGCGCGGATGGTCGAGCTGCTGGCCGAGCGCGGTGTGACGCGCGATGGTGTGGTGACTACTGAGGACGTCACGGCGCTGCGCGGTCAGATGGGCGAACCTCGGGAGTTTGCCAGTGAAGCCGAGGCAGGAGATGACGATGCTGCGCTGCGAGATGCAGCTGAGGCGGCTCTCGCGGATGGGGCACCCAAGCAGCTGATGCGCGATACAAATCATGCGTTGATCGGTGGGGTATGTGCTGGGGTAGCGGCATACTTTGGAATTAGCCCGCTGTGGATTCGTCTCCTGGCAATCGTCTCACCTTTTATGACGTTTGGGACGGCGCTGCTGATCTATATCGTGATGTGGCTTTCTGTTCCACCAGCCGTCACGGCGTCGGATAAGCTGCGTATGGCAGGTAAGCCAGTGACGTTTGATAGCTTAAAAAAAGCCGCTGCCGAGCCTGCCAGCGGTAGCCAAGCGGCCCAGACTGCTGCGAAGGTGCTGCGCATTATGATCGGCTGTGGGGTCTTGATGATGGCGCTGGGTGCACTCGTCGCACTGATGGTCGGTGGCGTAATGAGCGCGACTATGGTCTCAAGCATGGGCGACTTTGCTGCGCAGAGCTGGCTGTGGTTGGCATATGGCTGTGCAGTGCTCGGCGGCGTCGCTCTGACTGCTTTGCTCTCACTTGGTGCATGGAGTATCTTTGCCTGGCGGCTGAAGCGGCCGGTTGGTATTGCGATGCTAGCGATGCTCCTCGTTGGGGCGGTTGCTATCTCTGGCCTAGCGGTTGGTGGCATGAATGCGGGGATGAGTCTCGACCGCCAGATGCGCGACGTGCAGCGCACCAAGGTAGTTGACGTCGCCGATGCCACTACAGTGCGTGTCGATGGCACCGCCAGGGTAAGCTATGGGGGTTATGCTGAAAAACCGCGTGTTGAGATAGATTACCTGCAGATGAAGGGTGTCAAAGAGCCAACAGCGACGATTGCTAAGGAAGGCAGCCGGGCTATTGTGACCGTGCAGCATGATGCCTGCCGTGATCGCCACAACCTCTTCTCGACGTGTACCTACTCACCCAAGGATTATGTCAGCATCCGCGTCTATGGGCCATCACCACAGATGATGGAGGTGGACCATCGCCCTGATGTGGTGACTGATCGGTCGTAGCTGCGGTGAGGATAGGCACTAATGACCCGCTTGGATGAGCGGGTCTTAGTGTGTTTTTGTTCTTGTATAGAGGGGAAGCAGAGAAGCGTGCGATGGGCCGCGTCTTCGTCAGTATGGTGATTTATGATACCTTTGCTATACTAGAGGTATGAGTCAGCCGTCGTCTTCCCAGATTTTGAGTCCATCGGCACTTGCGATGGTAGCGCAGCACTGCAAAGTGGCGCGTGATCAGGTGCGGGTGGTGCCAATTGAGGGCGCGTCAACCGGGTGCCGGCGAGCTGTTGCACTGGCTGGAGCGCAGTGGGTGTTTGTCAAGGAGGCCGATCCAGAAGCTTCGAACCACGCTGCATTAGCGGCGGCTCTGAGCAAAGATGATGCGGTGATTCGGGCGCTGCAGCAGGCCGGTTCGCCTCTAGTGACGGAGTTTGTTCAGTATGATGATGAGCGGGTGATCATGCTGAGCCAGGCGTATATTGCTAAGGATGGCTGGCAGTGGCAGCCGCCTGATGTGGCGAATAAGCTGGCTAGTCAGCGCTATATAGCGGCGGTGCTGCGGGCGATTGGCCAGCTTGAGCAGACCAAGCTGCCTGCGGCGGCAGCTGAGACGCTTACGCTACATGCCACGGCGTTTGACCGAGTCGTGCAGTGTCAGGGGCTTCGGCTACTTTGCGATGATGCGACGCGGCGTGAAGAGCTCCAGCAGACGTACCGCTCCTGGGCTGAGCAAGCCAGCAAGCCAGTGATTCGCCGGCGCTACGAGCAGTTTTGCGCCGTGCTTGATAATACCGAGCGCTTAGCTGATCTCGCCATGCTGGCTCAGCAGGTGGCTAACCAGCCGTGTGACCGCTTGAGCCACGGTGATGTGCGGAGCGAGACAATTGCCTACCATGCCGCTCAAGATAACGTGAAGCTAATTGATTGGCAGTGGGCAGCCTATGTGCCAAGGCGGTGGAGTGCAACCGAGTTCTTGCTCGATATGGCGCGCCGCGGTTATGATGTGCAGGCCTGGCAGGCTGAGCTGAACCGGCCGCTGCTTGCTGGCCTAGTAGGGTATTATGCCGTGTGTAGCGCTCAGCCCGCTCCTGAGGCAGCTCAAGCAGTGCGGCGGCTCCAGGCCTATATGGCGGCCACGGCATATGATATGCTGGGCTATGAATAGCTAACCAGGAGACTGAACGCGCTATTGCTCAGGCGCGTGCTATGATGGATGGCACGCAGCCGCAGTATACGTCTATTGCTGCACTGGTTGCAGCGATTGATGCAGAATCGTGATGTGAATCATCTGATATGCTATGAGAAGACGACGATTCGTGAGCGGGGTTAGAAGAGAAATAGGCTGGGCACACGAGAAAGACTGAAGAACGTTACAAAAGACATGAAATGCCACAAATCTTCAGTAAGAGAAATAAGATAGTCGTTACTTCGCCCAACTCAGCTCCTCCCAATCAGCCCTTGCCAGTGTGTACACCCTCCATTTCACTGCCTCGCCCGCAACTTCACCTTGCTCGATTCCTGTGTACCGATAGCCAAGCCTCTCGAGCGCATTCCAGCTGCGGACGTTTTGCATGTAGGCCTTTGCCTCAATTATTGCAAAACCACCTTCAGAAAACGCCCAATTGCAAGCTGCTTGCTTGGCACAACTCCCAAGGCCTTGACCCCAGTTTTTCGGATCGCCAATCAGTGTACAAAATGCCCCAGCTGTGACGCCGTATTTGTGGCTAAGTTTTCTTATATCGTTGATTTCAATATTGCCAACGATCTCACCGTTGCGCTCGATCATCCAGCTGTACCGATCGTCATCATCAAGCATATTCTGGAGGTGTGCTACTTCGTCTTCCTCAGTCATCTGCGAAAAATCCGCACCCAAGTACTGTGTCACCTCTGGCCGATGAATCCACTGGATGGTAATTGGCGCATAAGCTGGGCTTGGCTTAACCAGGCGCAATGTTTGAGTCTGGCTGGAGGATGGTATGGCGATGGTGCGGGTGTACATACTAGTAATATCTTATCACCTATCGATGATAGTAAGATTGAAAGATGACTACATGAAGGTAAGCTCACTCTTATACATTATTCATCTTGCCGTAGTAGACATAATAATACCAGTTTTCCGCACCATGCTATTGATTTGGGTGCAAGGCTACCTTGAGGGTGTGTTTCTTGCCAATGCGCAAAATGTCACCGTTAGTAAGTGGTGTATCTTCGCTGGAAATTTTGGAGTCATTGATCTTCACGGCATTTTGCTTAATGAGCCGTCTGGCCTCGCCGCGACTTTTTGTGATGCCCAGTCGAACAATGATATCGATAATTGACTCATGGGCATCTACCTGAATGATGTCAATATCCTTAGCAAGATTCTTCTGGCTCACCTCAGAGACCCGTTGCTGCTCAGCATCAACGGCGGCGCTCGCTCCGTGGTACATTGACACTATCTCTCGGGCAAGATCCTTTTTGATATCGCGTGGGTTTTCTCCGTCGTTGAGTCGATTTTTAATTACAGCAATCTCACTCATAGGCAGGCGCGTACAATCCATAAAACACTGGTAAATACCCGCATCCGCCAGCTGCATGATTTTAAAGAACATATCTTTGGCATTCAGATCGAGACCCACACCGGTGCCAAGGCTTTTGCTCATTAATTTTTCGCCAGTTTCTGGGTTTTCGAGCAGTGTGGTTGTCATGACAAACTTTTCTTTTTGCTTGTAGCGCTTGAGCAATGTACGGCCAGCCAGCATATTGAATGTTTGGTCGGTGCCACCAATCTCTACATCAACATCCATTGCCACAGAATCGTAGCCCTGCATCAGCGGATAGAAGAACTCATGGACGAAGAGTGGCTTCTCGGCAGCGACTCGCTTTTTGAACGCATCGCGCTCTAGCATCTGCTGCACGGTAAAGTTGGAGGCAAGCTCCACAGAGTCTTCAAATGTTAGCTTGGAGAGCCACTCCGAATTAAACTGGAATTCTATCGGGTTGTCGATATCGTTAAAGTCTAGAATCTTGCCTATTTGCGCCTTAAATGTCTGCAGGTTCTCCAGCACTTGTTCACGTGTTAGCTGCACACGCATCGAAGTTTTATCGCTCGGATCACCGATCATGGCGGTAAAGTCGCCAATTAGTACAATAATCCGGTGGCCAAGAGCGTGGAACCGTTCGAGCATCAGATAATTTGTTGAATGCCCGAGATGAACATAGTTCGCAGTTGGGTCAATACCAAGATAGAATGTGAGGCGGCGGCCACTTTGTAGCTCCTTTTTGAGACTATCTTTGCTCGGAAGAATTTCGGCAACTGAGCGAGATAGCGCTTCATCGATCAAGTGTTCGTCGGTAATAACGTGGTGCGCTTGAGTATTCATGTATAGTATTTTACTACATACGAGAAAGGATAAAAAACTGAACATGCCTTGAGATCACTTGTTGTGTGCCGCTGGAGTCCTATGATGTACAATGTGAAAGGGAACTGCGAGCGTGTAAATGTCTTGTTTATACATAGATGTATGACATCGCTTATACTACTTATGCTACAGTTGATGGTAGTGCTAGATCTGAAGATACACTACAATAATACTATGAATCAAGAATGGAACGTTATAAGTCAAAAGAAGTTAGTCGACTCACCGTGGTACAAGCTCAATATTGAAACCGTCAGGCTCCCGTCGGGCAAAGTCCTCGATGATTATTACGTGCGAGAGGGTATGAACGCCGTTTTGATTGTTCCACGCACTCATGAAGGCAAATTTTTACTGGTGCGTCAGTATAAACACGGAGCGCAGCAAAGTGTTATAGAATTTCCTGCGGGTAAGATCGATGCGGGTGAATCTGCTTTAATTGCTGCAAAAAGGGAATTATATGAAGAGACTGGAGGCACCTCCAGTCTCTTTGTAGAGGGACCTACATTTTTTGAGGACCCTACGAATAGCCGTGTCAAGATAGCGATCGTCTTTGCTGATAATGTCACTATAAAGCATAGGCAACACCTTGATGATACTGAGGATATTGAGGTAATGCATGTAACACCTGACGAGTTACGAGGTATGCTCATGAACAATGAGCTATCTGTGGCAGCATCCGTAGCAGCAGGTTGGATGGCCTTAGAAGGGGGCGATAACATGAAGAGACATAAGTCTGGGATAGTAAACCAGGTATTGAAAAAGCAAACTAATGGTTGAGGTGATTGATAAGGAATGAGGAGCAGGATGGAGATTGTTTATCGATGTGGTATCTAGACTGATATAGCGCATAAAAGGGGAAATCAGAAGTTCTATATTCGTGCTAGAATAGTCACAGAGCAGAAAGTAGGGGGTGAGGGTAGAAAATATGCGCAAAAAGAAACTAAGTGACAACGGCACACTAAGCCTTCGCACTATCGTCTTCCGCGGTATCCTCTATGTCATCATTATTCCAACAACCATTATGCTTCTCCTCGTTGGTGGTTTTTATCTTAAGTTAGATATCGAGGCTGGCCAAGCTCAAGCGACAATGAAGACGTATTTACGTAACAAGTATAAAGAAGAATTCGTTGTCGAGAAACCAATACGAAACGGAAGTGGGTTCGCGGTGCGGGGGTGGTTTGAGGCGGTAGCTTATCCTGTGGCGAACAAAAAACTTCTCTTTAAGGTGATGATGTCACTTTCAGACTCATGGGATGATTATGTAGATGCACTATGGGGTATGCAAGAAATGGCAAGAATAAAACCGATGGTCGATAAAATAATGACTGGATCGTACGCGTCTACTGTGGATATAGCAACGGGCGAAATTGGCAATGCTGTTACAGACACTAAGGCTTTGCCGTTATTTCAAGAGGTAGCACATAAGCATAGCCAAAGTATACTCTATAAGCTAGAAGTAACTGCGCAAAACGATGCTCCTTCGTTGGTGCACTATGAGCGAGTCAAGCAGTTGTTGCAGATTATTAAGGATGTTCCTGCTGAGACTAAACTGATATACCGATGGTACGAAAATGGTACCAAGCACAGCATAGTGCTCTTAGAAGATGAAATAGCAAAAATACTTCACGAAAACCAAGATATTCGTATATATGATAAAGAAATAGTTAAGGAGAAAAAATGAATTTGAAAACTGAACAGTATCTTGCATTGTCATCGCTTGCTTATCAAGTAATACCAAATAGTTTGTTAGATGATGTATCAAAACAAACCCTTAAAGAAATTGTCTCTCACTTGACTGCAAGAACTAACTTGCTTGAACTTAAATCTCCTCTCCTCATGGCGCTTCATCAATTAAACAACTTTCAGAAGAGGAATAACCTGAAAGTTCTATATTAATGTAAGAATAGTCACAGAGTAGAAAGTGGAGGAGGCTAGAAAATATGCACAAGAAAGAACCAAACGAGAATAATAGGCTAAGCTTCCGCACCATTCTTTTTCGTGGTATCCTCCGCGTTATCATTATTCCGACATGCGTCATACTTCTATTAACTGGTACATTAATCGGTATATTTCATATTAAGTATCTTGTAGAGGCTCATCAAGCTCAGGCTGAAATGCGCGCCTATCTAGAGAAAAAATATCACCAGCACTTTATTATCAAGAACTATCGAATTGAAGGAGGTGGATTTGCAAGAAGTGGCGGCAAAGTTGCAGATGCACATAGAGAGGGTAGCTCTTATACCTTTCGTGTTTTAGAGAAAGATCACCGGCTCTACCGTGATAACTACCTCTCAGCGCTTTACAATGAGCAGGAAGAAAAAGATCTTACCAAGATGGTTAAAAAGTTGTCTATACCTGCAGTAAAATATATGCCAGATATTACAATTGCTCCTGACGTAGCTGATGAGATACAGGGCACACCAGCTTTTGCTGAGATGTTGCGAAAGTATGGGGACCATATTATATATGAAGTATCTATTGTTGTAGTAGGGGATCAGGTAAAAGAAGAAGATGTCCAAAACGTAAGAAAACTTGTGGAGTATGTCCAATCAAAAAACCCGAAAAGTTATGCTGTGAGATATGTTGTAAATAGCAGAACTGAAGATGCACGATATATTTGTCAGGAGTATGGAGGTATAAGCGAGAAAACGGCGCAAGAAACTTCTAAGGATTGCTTTAAAAAGAGTAAAGGGAGGATATAGTCATGGTAAAAGACGAACAGTTTTTAACTTTGAGCTCATTGGCATATGAGCCGTTTTCTGATAATGATATCAACAAATCTTTAAAAGAAATTATTAAGAAAGTACCTAGAAACAACCGTCTTGAACTTAAACCCCTCTCCTCCCTCGCATCCTGGCACCTCATCAACACTACAACCACTTCATCTGGCATGTCGGCTATTGCTGTGCAAGATCCAGCCACCAAGGACATTGTCTTTGCCTACCGCGGGACAGATATTGATAAGAATATCTGGGAAGCGATGAAAGATATTGAGTCGGATATTGCGATTGCATCGAGTGGAAATGTTTTTGTGCAGGATGGGCTGAACCAATTCCACGATGCCTACACCTTCTATACCGAGACGATCAAGAAAGTTGGTGGCGGTGCTCATGTGGGCACCAAGAGCTTCACCGGTCATTCACTCGGTGGTGGACTGGCACAGTATATGGCGTATAAAACTGGTGGTGCATATAAGACGGTCACCTTCGACGCGGTAGGGATTGGCCAAGTGCTGAAGAATGTCAACCCGCGGGACTATGATACCTCAGTAACGGACTACACCAATGAGCACGATATCATTGGTATGTATGGTGTGCAGCTGGGCTGCACAGTGTACATTAAGGATATGAACAGTGATGAGCTGCGTAAGAAGGACCGTGACTATGTGACAATACTGCAGTATGCGCAGGGTGCCATTGCTGTGGCGGCACGCAATGGCGAGCATGCCTCAGCTATGGGGTGGATGGCAGCTGCAAGCATAGCATCGCTCGGGTATGCAGTGAATCGCACTAGCCAAGAGCTAGCTTTCGATGCACATCGTCCAAGTAGTTTATTAACTGATGATGGTACGCTAGCAGCCACTGTACCGCAGGGAGACTCCATCACGAATACATTGGCTGGCGCACTTCGTACAACACTGGAAGTATATACCGGTATTGCCAATGGTGTTCATTTCATCGTTGTTGAGATTCCAAGTGCTACAGCTGAAGAGCTTGTGCGAATAACACTCTCTGTCGCTGAAAGTGGTAAGAAGATCATAGTCGATGTAGCACAGGTGATTCGCGATCAGGTGAATATCCTTACCTCTAGTGTATATGAAACAAGCCGGATTATGGGTGAGCAAGCTGATGCCTTTGCTCGTGTGCTGATGGCACAACTTGCTGGGGCTACGCAATGGACAACTTCGCTCCGTCTCGACATTGCCGTGCTGAGTGTACTGAGTGGTGCAGCTAGAATAACGCGTGATACACTTGCTGCTATAGTAGAGACGCCTGATGCGATGGCGCGTTGGCTGCAGATAGTCTTTGGTGCAAGTGCACATGTCGTTGGTACAGCAGCAGACGATTCTATTGATGGTTATGATCACGTCCCAGACTATGGCGTGACGAAGCGTGCGGTCTATGTCGAGGGCCGAGAAGGGAATGATTACGTAACAGGAACGAATTCTGATGATACATTGATGGGTGATGCAGGGAATGACACCATCATGGGCAAAGGTGGTAATGATATGATTTTTGGCGGCGATGGTGACGATTCTCTATATGGTGATGGTGGTAGTGATACAATTTTTGGCGGTGCTGGCGATGACAACCTTAATGGTTCAGAAGGTGATTCTAATAAGCTCTATGGTGGCGCAGGTGATGATGGAATAAATGGTTCCGGGTTGATTGTTGGCGGCGCAGGTGATGACCGGATCAACTCTCAATTTGGGGACGATACATATATCTATAACCGTGGTGATGGTAATGACACGATTAGCGACTTTGGTGGCATTGACACTGTACGGTTTGGTGCGGGTATCGTGCCAAGCGATGTAATGGCACGCTATGAGAGTCGCCCGTATGGCACGCCAGGCAATGACTATGATCTTGTCTTAGACATAAAGGGCTCTGGTAGTATTCGCATCAAAGACTATTATGGTTCGAGTGACTGGACAGGACGGAACCGTCCCGTGCCAGGTCATCGTGTCGAGCGCTTTGTCTTTGCAGATGGCACCGTGTGGGATGAGCAGGCAATCCGCACTATGACGCATCACTTACAAGGCACAGCTGACGATGATTCTATTGACGCCTTTGATGATGATGGTATCACGGTACATAGTGGAGCTGGTAACGACACGGTGCGTGGCGCGAGGCAAGACGCAAATGTGCTCTATGGGGACGACGGTGATGACAGCCTCATTGGTGGTGAGAAAGATGATATGCTGACTGGTGGGCAGGGTAATGATGTGTTGTATGGTGCAGGCGGCAACGATATCTATACCTTCAAGCGAGGGGATGGTGTTGACACGATAAGTGATGATGACGGCGTTGACACACTGCAGTTTGGCGAAGACATTAATCCGCGTGATGTGACTGTTCGACGCATCAACCTTTCATCATATGAAAGTCTCGAGCTTGCTATCACGGGTACAGGTGATAAAATCATTATCCAAGGATATTTTGGCTCGTACTCATACGACGGACTGCATGAGAGCACAAGCCAGCAGATCGAAAAAGTGGTTTTTGCTGATGGCACGGTATGGACACCGGAGATGATTGCACAAATGCTCGCAGAGCACACGAGTGAATAGTGTATAACTTCTGTCTTGGTTCCATATACCCTGTTGTATTAGGTTTATTGCCTTTATACTAATAGGCTAGATAGTTTGGGCTACTTTCTCAATATTGGTGCTTAGGCAAAATACTAGCTTTCATAACTTCCTAGAGGAAGAATAAGACAGCGAGAAGTAATAAATGGGCTGATACGAGCACGTCGCTTCTGCAGGAGTTTCTTTAAGTTAGCTTTCATCTCTCTCCTGTAAAATCCTCATCAGCCCAAACACAAACTACCCATCATGGTGGGCCGGGTGGTAACTCCGCCATCGCTACCTGGGCGGCGAGTGCTGGCACCAAGGTTGACTACGGTGGCACGCAATACACCGTGTACGATCTCTCGCAGGCAGTGTAGATAGCATCGTAACAGAGACAAAGAGCCAGTCGTTGGGCTGGCTCTTTATTATTTCTTCAATTACGCAAAGCCTACTTGTGGCGCATTGCTAGGCCAGCGTGAAGCGTCTCGTGATAAAACGGTAGCAGTGGCAAGGCATCGATCTCGGTGAGTGGATACCACGCTGCTGCGCTATTTTCGGCATTAAGCCGAGGTGTTATGCGCTGCGCACACTCAACGAGCACCGGATACACATACCACTGACGGCTATGCGCTGCATCAATCTGCATCAGGGGTTGCCGTGCCACCACGATAGTCGTATCTCGCGGGTCAATGCCCAACTCCTCGGCCAATTCTTGCCCGGCCAGTACCGTAATGCTCGTATCAGTCCGGTCAATGAAGCCAGAGACGCCATTGAGCATACGTGGCTGCTCAACCTCTTGCTGGCTCCGCCGGGCTAGCAAAATCTCATCACCATAGCATACCACGCAATTAAAGACAAAACAGATGAGTTGACCAGTGTAGTCGATCCTTCCATTGGGCAGGCGTGGATAGTCTTTGGTCTGGTAGGCAATCATCGCAAGCGGATTCATATGATTAGTATAGCATAAGAGGAATGAACAGGGGTAGATAATGAGCAAACCAGAACGGACTAAGAGTATAAACCCAAGACAGTGGCTCTCTAACTCTAGGGTGAGATAAGCAAAGAGGAGAGGGGTTCAAGGAGATATGAAGAGCGGAGATTAGTGCAGGCATGCGAAGAAAATTGGTAAAAAGCGATGATTTAAGATAGCCCTAAGCCATGTCGTGCATACTACAGATACAACTATAAACAAGGAGTATACGACAATGGCACAGCAACCAACTCTCACCACAGACGAAGCTCTCGTTTTGCAGCAGATCAACGAGCATGGCGGCAAAATTACTGTCGACAGCACGCCCGGCACTGGCACGACCTTTACAGTGGGGCTGCGCCTTGCTGGTAGGTAGAGTACGCAGTAGATAACGTCCTGTGGTGGCAATATAAAGAGCGGATGCTTGATAAACAAGCAAAGACGCGTATCAAACTGGGTTTGGAGTAGCTGGAGTAGTAGGGCACATGAGTTGTATTACTTTTTGAGATCAGCTAAAAAATCTTCGGCAGAGTTAAAAGGCTTACTCAGGCCATTGACTAGTTGGACTCTGCAAGATTTCACTTTAAGCTTCTTTTAACGCCTGCTCTCTATATTCGAACCATAATAACGAAAGGAGTATGCATGAACATAGAAGATGGTTTTGCGGCGGAGAAGAGCAGTGCGGCGGCTCCAGGTATATATAGCGGCAAAGGTGTATGATATGTTGGGCATGAATAGTGAGGCACTGTTCATGGTGCTTATTCGGTTGCTATGTTAAGTACTGTGCGTGTCATGATTTTTATAGGAATGTATCGCATCAGCAAGTTCTGCTTCTGTAGATACAACATCTGCTAAAGGTAGGTTGTCGAAATCATGAACGGTATTCGAACCATTCAACAATCCAATGACTGGTATTCCTGCGTTAATTGCGGCCTGGGCTCCAATTACTGAATCTTCGACTGCAATACATTGTGACTTATGCACATTTAATTTATCGATCACCTTCAAATACGCGGATGGATCTGGTTTTTTCTTACATACATCTTCTCGAGCAATGATACATGAGAAAAAATTAATGATGTCAAATTTCTTGAGAATCGCTTCTATATTGATAATGGTATTCGTTGATGCAATCGCAAAGGTGTATTCAGCGTTGTGTTTCTTAATGAAGTTGGTCACCGACTTGACCTCTTTGCTATACTGCAGGATATTACTTCTGTATATTTTTGTGTAGTTTTCAATTATGCTATGAGTGGTGTCTGGATTTAGGTGAGAGAAGTGCTTTTTGAAGAAGTTGGCGGTTGTTTGCCCGATGGTTGCTTTATACAAAGAATCTGATATTACCACATTGTATCGTAAAGCTTGTTCTTTGAGGATTTTGAATCGTGCATCGTCGCTGATTGCAATGACTCCATCAAAGTCGAATATTACCACGTTTTTTGCGTTGCCCATAGACCAATTATACACGATACACCCAGCCGAATATACCATCAAACGGAGCAAACACTACTACGCAAACCCAGCAAGGCACCACCCAGCAAACTACGCAAGATACGACCAAGAATACCTAATACTGATAATAAAACCACCTCTGATATGAGGTGGTTTTTTTGGCTTGCTAGAGCAAGGGCTATTGTGGCAAGGAGACACCCTTTTCTTTGAGCGCTGGCTCAATGACGAGCTTACCAAAGGCATCTGCATCGGCCCACACTTGGCGCGCATCTGAGCTGCCTGAGGTGGTGAGTTTGCCGTCCTTGACGTATTGGTTGGTCACATTCTTGCCATTGACGAGAATAGCTGGTGTGGCACTGGCGGCATTTTGGGCACCAGCCAGGGATTTATCGAAGGCGATCTTTTTCTTAATCCGGGCACCTGAGCGGTCGGCCTCAGCGAGGTCGGTCTTAAAGCGGTCGACGTCGAGGCCAAGCCCCTGTGCAGTGGTGGCGAAGTAGTTGGTGCGTTCTGTACCGTCGAGTGACTGCCACGAATTTTGTTCGGTGTAGACTTTGTCGTGCATCTCCCAATATTTACCTTGGAAGCCAGCCGACTCAACTGCCGCCGCTGCCGCGAGTGCATTGGGGTGGATAGACGAGAGAGGGTTGTTGCGGAAGATGAGCTGCACGTGGTCCTTGTATTTCTCAGTGACTGCCTTGAGGGCGGGCGAGGCCTGCGAACAGCCAGGGCACTGGAAGTCTCCATATTCGATGATTGTTACCTTGGGTGATTTGCTCCCGTGGGTATGGTCGGCGATGTCGCCATTTTGGCTACTGGCGCTTTGTACCTGCAACGGGTCGACACCCGACAGATTGATCGACTCACCTTGGCGCGACAGCCACACGAGCCCACCTAAGATTGAGAGGCAGAGCACTGCAAAGATCAGCCATGATTTTTTTGTCATAAACGAAACATTCCTCCTTATTCTTGCATATTATATCGTGCTCGAGTGGCCGAATCAAGCTGACAGAGGTACTGCGTAGGGCTAAAGCATTGAGCCGATCAGGGGAGTGCGCTACAATGATGGCATGGAAACGCTCATGATCATCATCTTTGGTATCTTTGTGATTGCCCTCATCCTGGCTGGCAGTGCATGGCCCGATATACCACCAGTGAGCCAATACGAGCTTGAGCGCCGTCGCCAGCAGAATAATCGCACAGCGATCCACCAGTTGCGGCGCATTGCCGTCTATGATGATCTCGTCTCGCTTCAGCGCTGCGTGGTGGCGCTATTGCTAGTGCTGATGGTGATGGCAAGCATTGGCGCGTTTGACTTTGGTGGCGGTGTGCTGGTGGCGCTCGCGGTAGCACTGCTCCACGGTGGCGTGGGGCGGATTGGTTGGGTGCATGCGATTGCCCAGCGCTTTTATAATGCAGTTGAGCCGAGCTTCGTGAGCTTTGCTGGGCGGTTCCCGCGAGTGGTGCGCATTGTCCGTTCGTTTGTGCCACCGGTAGAGACGAATCTTCGCCTGGGGTCGCGGGCTGAGCTTGAGCATCTGGTACGTCATGCTCGGCCATCAGTCTTGCCACCAGTCGAGCGTGAGCAAGCGCTGGGGAGTTTGACCTTTGCGCGCAAGACGGTCGAGGCAGTCATGGTGCCGCGCCAAGCCATCAAGACAGTTGAGCAAGACGCTATGGTGGGGCCGCTGTTACTCGATGAGTTGCACCGCACCGGGCATAGCCGCTTCCCAGTGGTGGATGGCGACATTGATCATATTATTGGCGTGCTACACACCCGCGACTTTATGTCGCTTAAGGAGGCAGTGTCGGCTCAGGTGCAAACGGTGATGGACCCAAATGTGTACTACATCGACGGGGCACAGTCACTCGAGCAAGCCTTGGGTGCATTTATTAAGACGCGCCAACAGGTCTTCATTGTCGTCAATACGTATCGTGAGACGGTGGGGATGGTGACGTTGGACGATTGCATCGAAGCTTTGCTTGGTCATGCTCCCGCAGCGGATGATGACGAGGTATATAGCCAGCCAGTAGCATTGCCCGAACCCACGCAGCCGCGTGCCCTCCCCATGGGCGAGCAGAATGATGCCTGAAATTGTGGTATAATCTAACAGATATGACACAACGAATACTTGCCAACCAAACGCCGGATTACACCGGCCAAACCATCACTGTGGCCGGCTGGGTGCATGCACGGCGCGACCATGGTGGCCTGATTTTCATCGACCTGCGCGACCACACTGGCCTGGTGCAGCTGGTCGTTAGCCCTGAGCGAACCGCCGCCTTTGCCCTGGCAGAGCATGCCCGCGACGAGTACGTCCTGCGCGCCCGCGGCGAGGTGCGCCAGCGTGGTGAGGGTCTGGCCAACCCCAACATTGCCAGTGGTAGCATCGAGCTTGTGGTAAGCGAGCTAGAGGTGCTCAATAAAGCCGAGACCCTGCCCATCCAGCCCTTTAGCGAGACCAACCAAGCGGGTGAAGATCTGCGCTTTGCCTACCGCTACCTGGATCTGCGCCGCCCCAAGCTGCAAACGATGCTGCGCCGCCGCGCCGATATGTACCGCCGCATGCGCCAGTATATGGACGAGCATGATTTCATCGAAATCCAAACGCCAATCCTTGCAAATTCCAGCCCCGAGGGTGCGCGCGACTTCCTGATCCCCAGCCGCTTGCAAGAAGGTAAGTTCTACGCTCTGCCACAAGCACCGCAGCAGTTTAAGCAGCTGCTGATGGTTGGCGGCGTGCCGCGCTACTATCAGCTGGCCGCTTGTTTCCGCGATGAAGACCCGCGCGCCGATCGCCTGTATGGTGAGTTTTACCAGCTGGATCTCGAGATGAGCTTTGTGGAGGATGGCGAGCAAGTCCGCCAGATGATGGAGCCACTGATGCAGCAGCTGGTGACGGATTTTGCTGGCAAGACGCTGCTGGATCTGAGTGATCTGCCGGCCGGTGATGGCCAACCCATCCCGCGCATCCCGTACCAAACCGCCATGGAAACCTATGGTAGCGACAAGCCAGACCTGCGCTTTGGCATGGAGCTGGTCGAGCTAACGGACGTGTTTGCCAACACCGAATTTGGCGTGTTCAAAAACGCTGAATGTATCAAGGCAATCTGCGTCACAAACGGCGCGTCGCTCAGCCGCAAGCAAATCGATGGCTTTACCCACATCGCCAAAGCTGAGGGCGCAGGCGGCCTGGCCTACATTACCTACCAGGACGGCGCGGCCAAGAGTCCAATTGCTAAGTTTTTGAGTGAGGATGAGCTCGTCGCCATCCAAGCCAAAACAGGGGCCAAGGACGGCGATGCGGTCTTCTTTGGGGCCGATAGGCGCCCGGTGGTCAATGCAGTGCTAGGGCGGCTGCGTAGTGAGTTTGCCGAGCACTTTGGCCTGAAGGATCCGCAGGCGGTGGCGCTGGCCTGGATTATCGATTTCCCATTCTACGAGTGGGACGAGCATGCCCGTAAGCTCGACTTTGGCCACAATCCCTTTAGTATGCCAAAGGGTGGGCTCAGCACCCTGCAAGCCGCCCAGACCGATGACGAAAAGTTAGCTATCCTAGCCGACCAGTTCGATATGGTGATGAACGGCTACGAAATCTGCAGCGGCGGTGTACGCAACCACAACCCGGCCGTGCTGTACGAAGTATTCGGGCTGCTGGGCTATAGCCGGCAGTATGTGGAAGAGAAGTTTGGCGCTATGCTGCGGGCCTTTACCTACGGTGCGCCGCCACACGCGGGCTGCGCCTTTGGCATTGACCGCATCCTGATGGAGCTAACCGGCGAGCACAACGTCCGCGAAACTCTCGCCTTCCCCAAAAACGGCAGCGGTGTCGACGTCATGATGGACTCACCCGCGCAGGTAGAACCCGGGCAGCTGAAGGAGTTGGGGTTGTAAACAGATGAGCAAGTGCTAGCTATCGTTACGAATCTGGTGCAAATGAAACAAAAGTGCACAAGGAGACGGTGACCCTATGAGCTGGGATCTCACCGCAATCAAAACAAAACGTCATGTCCAGTCGGTCGACGACCTGACGGAAGAAGACTGCGTGCCGCTCGTGCACCAGCAGATGATTGCTGAGCTCGAAAAGGCTGCCAAAGCATGCGATGCGCAGCTAGACACGCGCGACCCGTCGTGGCTTGTTATGGAGAAGAAAGAGTGGCTGATTGAATGTAGCCTGAGCAAACATAGGGAGCAACTCATCACGATGGGGCTGCGCGTCAGGGGTAGTAGGGAGCCAACGGAGGTATTTGCGTATCTCATCCAGGAGCTTGGCATGCGGCTGGTGGAATGGAGCACTGGCGAGTTCTTGGATCTATCAAAGCAGAGCAGCTTCGGCCGCTGGCAGGAGTGGAGTGATCGGGTGCTGACTCGAGAGAATAAGTAGGTACTACTGTTCTACGATCTACTAACCGTCACCGTTGCTGTGCTTAGAATAGTATGGAGGTGTGCTGGTGTGATAGACCGAGCAAGCATTTCACACGTTGCTTGAGTATTTGTCGTTTCATAAAAGTGGAGTGGTATAGAAAAATACGTTGGATCGGTGGCAAATACCTTCGCCATGTGTGCGATTGCGTGATGATGCTGATGTACTGGAAAAGTGCGAAGTATATTTTCTACTAACGCAGTGAGCGATGATGGTACATTCTTTTTGATAGTAAATTGCTGCGCTACCGCATTGCCATCGTAGTAGGCAGTAAATGTGCCATTTTTAGCTGGGTAGATGGCCAGATCTTGTAGCCCATCACGGGCAATATCCAGCAAAGCTGGGTAGAAACAAAAGAAAGCGCGTGTCGCGTCGTCGCTTGCGTCTGGTGCTTCAATGCTGAGCGTGATATTGTCAAATACGTGTGGTGACTCAGTTATGCTCAGTGGACTTGGGGGTGTGATAGTGGATGTCTGCGTTGCGCCGTTGATGTGTTTTGCTAATGCAGTGAGCTGTATATCAAGTACGGGCTGGTCAACTACTATGGTTGTTTGCATTTCTGCTTCAATATGCCCAAGTACTCGCTGGGTGGCCGCAGAACTTAATGGTTTGGTCTCTTTTAGTGCTGTTTCAAATAGTTGTTTACTATGGGCAGTGTAGACTTCTAGCTCAAAAAATATCGTAGATTCAATTGTTTGCCCGTGTACATTGCCGACAAATGCTCGACACAAACCATGATTTTCGAGGAGTGCTAGGAACCGCTGTAAAACCAGGTGTTCATACACATGACATACATCATGATCAAACGGTAGATCATAGAATGAATAGAGATGAGTAATCATAATGTCATATCTAATATATCACCGATGACAGGGATAGAGCCACCTCCCTCCTTGTGATAATGAGAAGGGAGGTGGCAGCGAACGGCCTAGAAGCTCTTGTAGGGAGCCTTGCTGTTCGTGTTACCGCCACGCCCCATCCGCGGTGTGCTCGCCTTCGACGGCGTATCCTTCGGCGTGGGAGCGCTACTGTATGTCGTTCGCGGCGACGTACTGTTACCGCTTGTGTAGCGCTGCTGTCCCGACTGAGACAGCGAATCGTGGTGGTTCTTTCTGGTCATACCCTTCTGGGGGCGGCCAGTCGCCATATCTTCTCCTCGAAGATAGCTGCAGGGCAGGATGCCACTGCATAACGAAACCGCATATGCGGCTAGAGCAATCAGGCTTGATGGCTCCAAGAACGATAATATATCGATTAATTATCAAGAAGGTATAATGATTACGTATCCTTTTGAGGTAATGTTGTTATATTAAATCGCTGATATTCTACTCCAACCTCCGCCGCCGCTGCTGTGCACAGTGTATCAATCAATCCCTTGCCAGCATCACTCAAGATGGCGTCATGAACAGGGAAGGCGAGGCGCGGGGCGACGGCCTGCAAGAAGCTGCGTGCCTCGGAGAACTTGAGCCATGGTGCGGCTACAGGCAGGGCAAGGACGTCGATGGGACGCTGAGGCAAAGCGAAGGAATCGCCAGGGTAGTAGATGCGATTGTTGATGAGCACGGCAAGGTTGTGGAGGCGCGGAATGTCTGGGCTCACCACGGCGTGCTCACCGCCAAAGAACTCAAGCGTGAATGGCCCGATCTGGAGCGTATCACCAGGCACCGCGGCTATTGCATGGCAGACAGAGAGTGTGCCTTCTGGCAAAGATATCGTTGTACTATCCACAATAATATCATGAACACTTATAATCTCCGCCTCAGGAAATGCCTGTATAATACGCTTGATGAGCGCAGGGCTATAATGGTCGGGATGCGCATGGGTAATGAGGACTACCGCTACCTGCTGCGGCATAGCAAAGTCATCGGTGTATACACCTGGGTCGACGACCAAGCTTTGGCCGTCAATTGTAATAGTAAAGCAAGAGTGGGCAAATTTCGTTAGTGTTGTCATATATCTAGTATAGCGAAGAAGAGGGTGAAGCGGTAGGTTGCTTCTTGCCGCGTGGTATTGGTTAAGAATATTTGACTGGTGTCAGTAACTATAGGGCTCACTATAGTAAAGATACATATGTACGCTCAAAAATCGCTTCCTAGTGCGGGAGCTGAAAAGCATAACTATGGCGTAGTAGCAATTTCTGATATTTCACAGACAAAACAGTAGACAGGAGGGAGATGGTTCTGAAAGCAAGCTAGGAAACTATTGTGCTACCACCAGAAATATGGCATCATAGCTGTATGAACAAGACAATTCTCTTTGTGCCGGGCTTCCAAGAAGGGCGCGCCAACCGTGATTACGATACACTGATGAACCGCTGGCGAGCAATGGGCTACGCGGTAGAATTTGTGCCAATCCAGTGGCATCGCACTATGCAAAAACAGTGGTTGCAGACGCTACATGAGCGGTATCGGCAGTATGATCCAGCTGAGACCATCCTGGCTGGTTTCTCGTTTGGGGCATGCATTGCGTTCTTAGCGGCGTGTGAGCAGGCACCGAGTGAGCTATGGCTCTTTTCGCTGTCGCCATCGTTTGCAGAGTGCGCGGAGTATTGGTCTAAGCGTAATTGGCGCACTATTGGCAAGCGACGGCTCGAATATGCCAAGCAGGTGAGCTTGGTAGCGGCTGCGCAGCGTATCGCCTGCCCTGTGCAGATTTTCGTTGGCTCCGAGGAGTTTATTAAGTGGCCAGAGATGAAACTTGTCTTTGATACCGCCGTGCAACATATCCCCACCGTTCATGGCACAGTGGTAAAAGGCGCTGGGCATGCGGTTGATGACCCACGGTATGTGGCAGCAGTGTGCGACGCAATAGAGCGATAACTGTGGTATAATATAGGCAATTATGACGAGAACACACGACACCTTACCGCAAAAACCTGAAGAACATTTTGACCTTCTAGGGGGGTAAAAGAGAAGGTTCGCCACTTTGGTGTGGCTGCAATCAAGTGGGCACTTCATCGTGTTGAGGATAGCTATTGGAAGCCTGGAGACCCGATAACGCGCTTCACTGTGTTTGATGATAATGCAGCCTATGACTTGTCAAAAACTGATGGGATTATTCCAAATATCAGCAAGACGACGCCTATTGATGTGATTGGCGGGACGATGACGGTATTTGCACCAGGCGAAGAAGAGAGGGTTTTGCGAGCACTACGTCAGGAAGATTAAGTAAGCAATAATAGCAATAATAAGAGCTACGCTAGCCGTTTCTTGGCTAGCGTAGCGTGAGCTTTAGCTTTATTGTATGTGCTTTGTCTCGACATCCTGCCAGTCGCTGTTGTGCCGAAGCTCGGCATTATCACCAGCGAAGACCGCTTTTGCTTCAGTATTGTCGCTCAGCGTCCAGAGGAACCAGGCGGTCATGTAGGCATCGCCATATTCGAGGACATCTTTGTGACCAACGGTCTTGCGCCGCGCGATGACGCTTGGTTTGTCTGTATTAAGAGCGCGGAAATTCTGCTGTAAGTCGCCCAGTGGGCTAATGGCGAGGTTGTCGCTTGGGCCAGTGCCAGCCATCATGTAGGTGGCTGTCTTGAGCTTGCTGGTGTCGTAGTGCCAGTTGTTGCTGTTTGCGGTGCCATGGCCAACAGCGCTAGCAGTGTAGAGGGAGGCATAACGGCTACTGTTACCGTATTTTGTGGCGGCATTGATAGCACCAGCTCCGCCTTGGGAATGCCCGGCGATGCCGATTTTGCTTGTATTGACGAATCCCTTGATGGGGCTGCTCTCGGCAGTGTTGAGCTCTAGCGCAGTGTCAAGCATGGTCGATGTCGTTGCACCAGTGCCTGGCCAGCCGTCCTCATTGCCAATGACAACAAAACCCCAGCTGGCCAAATGCTCGAATATTGGCGCATAAGTAGATGCGTAGGTGGCGGTGCCATTGACCATCAGTACAAGCGGAAAAGTCTGGTTTGGAGAAGTGCGTTGCGGGGCATAGATATGATACTCTTTGATGGCTGTGCTATCGCTGCGATGAGTGTGGTGCGCGACGCGGTAGGGGCCTGGCTTAGTATAACGCTGCTCTAGCGTGCCACTGGGGCTTAGCTTTGCAGCGTAACCCTTTGCCACACCATCGTCGCCGGTGATGCTTTGGTTGAGGTAATTCATATAAAGCACAAGCAACACAAAGCATACTAAGAGTATTGCTATGATGATACCCAGAATTTTCAGAAGCTTTTTTGTCATTGCTTTATCCTCATTCGGTTAAAATAATACTAGTGATATTATCTACTATACACCGAGTGTATAGTAATGACAAGGGGAGAGTGATTACTTTTTCGCTGTATATTTTGGTTTTGCGGATAGGAGATAGCATGGCCGATATCCTTCCAGCTATGGTAATGGAGCGTCTCAGTATTGCACTCACAAGAGCCAACGGTATATACTGATGAGCATGTACGAACAAGAACTTCATACCGCGCAGCGGATTGCTCGCGAGGCGGGCGGTGTTATGCGCCGCTATTTTGATGGCGACCAACAGCGCCAGACCAAGGCGGATGGCACGCCAGTGACAATTGCCGATACAACAATCAACTCGCTGGTGATCCAACGCCTCCACGAGACCTTCCCGGACGATGGCGTCATTGGCGAAGAGGAGAGCACGGCGAGTTATGGCCTTGGGCGAAAGTGGCTGTGCGACCCAGTCGACGGCACGAAGGCCTTTACCTGGGGTGTGCCCACAGCAATGTTTTCGCTGGCACTGGTGGTTGATGGCGTGCCAACTATTGGCGTTGGCTATGAACCAATGACAGATCGGCTCTACTGGGCAGTGCGTGGCCATGGTGCCTTTTGCAACGGTACGCGGCTGCAGGTGAACCGCCAGACGCTTGCGGAGGGGATCTTTGCGGCGTCGTGCAGCTATGCGAATATCCGCCGCCATAAATATTATGATAAGCTGATCGAACGCAAGGTGAGCACGGCAAGCATTAGTGGCGCAGTAGCCAAGAGTGTTCGCGTGGCTGAGGGGCGCTTCGTTGGGTATTATGCCGAGAAGGTGAATGCGTATGATATGGCAGCGGTGCACGTTATTGTTGAGGAGGCTGGCGGTAAGATTACGAGTGTATCGGGCCAGCCGCTTGATTATACGCGGCCGTTTTGTGGTGCACTTGTGTCTAATGGCGCTGTGCACGATGAGTTGATGGCAATAGTGCACAATGAGTGCTCATAAATACCGCACGCTACCAAACGGTATTTTGCGCTTCATCTGCGTGGCGATGCCGAGAGTATCGGCTGGCTGGACGGTGTGTGGGCCGTAGAATTGGTTGATCTCGTCGATTGCGACGGTGAGAGCCTGGCGAGCTGATGGGTCGTCGAAGAGCGCGAGCTGTGCGTCTGTCTCGCTTGTAAGAAGATAACACGACATACCAATCTCATAGGCGGGCAGTGGCATCGATTGGGTGAGTCGCTTGACGATCTGGAAGAGCGTAGTGCCATCACACAACGGATACTCGCGGCGCTCGTGGTTGTGCCAGCGGCCTATTTGATAGTTTTTGACATAGAGACGTACACCACGGGCGCGCACGTATTGTTGCCGGAGCGCAGCCGCGATGTCTTCGCACAGGACGTGGAAGCGGCGCAAGACTTGATCGTAATTGAGATTTGGCTGATCGAGGACGAACTGCCGCCCGACTGTCTTGAGTGGGCGCTCATCATTATCTACCTCCCAACCACGCAGCCGCTTATACCAGTCGCGCCCTGGCTTGCCATGAAATACCATGTGCTCGAGCGTTGCTTCGTCTGCGGTCAGAAAGTCCAGTGGTGTCTGGATACCAACCTGGTGGAGGCGCTTGCTGTAGCCAGTGGCAATACCAGTGAGGTCTTCGAGCGATAGCGTAGCGAGTACTGCGTGGAGATTATCTGCAGTGATGCAAGTCAGGCCATCGGGTTTATTGATACCGGCAGCAATCTTAGCTAGCCAGCGGTTGGTGCCGATGCCAACATTGCAGCGCATGTAGTCGCCAACTTCGCTACGGAGGCGCTGCTTGATCTCTTGGCCAATCGCCAGTGCGCCGCGTGCTCGGATGTCGGGTGGGCTTTGGCTGAGGTCGACTACCCCTTCGTCGATGCTTTTCATGGTGGCACTGGGTGAGTAGTCGCTGAGGATGGTTGCAAGTCGGTGGTAGACATAGCGATACTTGGGTGGATCGCTTTCTAGCGGGACGATATTGGGGCAGAGAAGCCGCGCTGCGGGTAAGCGCATGCCAGTGCGGACACCACGCGCTTTGGCTTCGTAGCTTGCGGTGACGATAGCCGCATGCTGGTTGCGCCGATTGACGATGACAACTGGGCGGTGGCGGAGCAACGGCCGAGATTGCTGCTCGATTGTGGCAAAGCAGCTATTGAGATCGATATGCATCATCAGTGGTGGGGCGGGATTGATATTGCTATGAGACATGATCGGCCTCGCGTGTGAGCCGCCATACCAGTGTGATGCTGTCAAACTCCAGGCGGTAATCAGCCTGCTCATCTGTTACATCGAAGATATGCACCGTGCGTGCACCGCGCTGATGCTCGAAGCCCAGGCCGATTCGCCTGATCGTCACTTCCTGGCCATTACTACGCCGAAATTTGACTGGTTGACATGGCTGGTGCCCACGCCGAAAAATCGCTACCACCTCCACGACTTCATCAAGATATAGTTCGTCATCCATTGTTCTTAGTATAGCGCATGAGCTAGGCACGGTCGACGAGTGAAAACATAGTAACAGAGGTGGAGTGTGCTTATAGCTAAGCGATGCATTGTGTATTGCTTGGCTGGTGTTTCATGCGACTTGCTTCTACTCCGCAAGAAAACATCTGCGGAGGCGAATAAAACCTAACCTTTTGCATAGGACTAAAGGAAAAATGACGCATAGCTCCTACACACTGTATTGCCTCACACAAGAGCATAGCGAAGACGAAGAAGGAGAGATTTGACAAAATGGACAATGCCAGCTGTCCTTGGCCCAGCTGTCACGATAAGCTAATATAACAGAGCGGCGTAGCTCAGAAAATTATTTCTGCTTCTTGCGGCTCTCGATGAACATCATAATAAGCCAGATAATGACGACGATTGCGGCGAGCGAGAGCAGCCCGTTGATAACCCATGCGGCTAGCTTCAGTACAACACCAAGTAGCCACGCGGCAATAATGACAATAGCGATTGTGAGAATAAGTCGAGATAGTTTCATCCTTTTAGTATACTATACTTATGGACACAGCACAATTCCAAGCCATGATATGGCACAAAGCCGAGCAGCTCTACCGCCCCATGCCGTGGCGCAGCCAGCCGACGCTATACTATGTGCTGGTGAGTGAGCTGATGCTGCAGCAGACGCAGGTGGCGCGGGTGCTGCCTAAGTTTGCCGAGTTTACCGCGCAGTTCCCGACCATCGAGGCCTTGGCGGCGGCTCAGCTGCCAGTGGTGCTGCAGGCCTGGCAGGGCTTGGGGTATAATCGCCGGGCCAAGTACCTCCACAGCGTGGCGCAGGCGATTGCTGCTGGTGCGCCTATTGTGACGCAGGCTGATTTGATGGCGCTGCCTGGCATTGGTGCTAACACGGCTGGAGCTATCATGAATTACGTGCATCAAATCCCGACCGCCTTTGTAGAGACCAATATCCGCACGGTATATTTTAACCACTTTTTTGCTGGGCAGGAGCGCGTGGCAGATGAGGAGGTGCTGGCGCTGGTGACGCAGACGATGGATAAAGAGCAGCCCCGCCAGTGGTTCTGGGCGCTGATGGACTACGGCGCTGAGCTGAAGGCGGCGGGCAAGGGTCAGCTCGGCACTAGCCGGCACTACACACGGCAGTCGCGCTTTGCTGGCAGCCTGCGCCAAATGCGGGGCGAGATTGTGCGGCGCATGGCGCAGGGGCAACCACTGAGCGCCATTACCCAGGAGCTGCACGGCGATCCGCGTTTTGTTGCTGCGCTTAGTGGGCTGCAGAAGGATGGGTTGGTATGAGTGAGTTGGTACTCACGCGAGCAGAGGCTATCGCGCTATGTCACACATGGGCGCGGATGCTTCGCCGAGAGTATACGATCGACACGCTGGTGAGTGACTATGGCGATGGAGTGCTTATGTCTGACCAGCTAGCCTATCCGCTCGAGATGCAGCCATGGATCACGCCAGAGGCCGAGCCGCTCCTCTGGGCGATTCGCGACCATGCGGTCGATGTTGATATCGACCACACCCGGCGAGCTGATTGGGAGAAGCTACTGGAGCTGATCGACCAGCTACCAAAGAATGGTGCGGCAAAATGAGCAGAGATGCCAAGCTTATTTCTTAGAGTGTGACGAAACCAGCCATTATGGCTTAATGACTATGCCATAAACAATGATGAACATTTACTAAATATATTCATAACCACAAAGCTTAGTAAGTTATAGAAGAAAGATAAATAACAGAGGTAGAATCATTAGAATTGTGTGCAGCTCTTACAGCTGCACACCCAGCCACCCAGCGAGTACTGTCCCAGCACCATAGGCCAGGGCAGCAGCAATAGCACCGAGTGCGAGAGTCTGCAGAGCGGCAACGAATGGATTCTCACCGCCAACCTTGCCTTTGACGTAGCCAATTGCTACAAAGGTGAGTGCCGTCGCTCCCGAGCTTATATAAAACAGCAGAGGGTGGGCCGCGCTTGAGCCGCGTGCCAGGACATGGGCAAGATAGGGGATGACAGGCACACTACCAACAACGACAAAGGCAGCGAAGGTCATGAGGCCGATGATTTTTGGTGAGGCGCGTTTGCTTGTACTCCGCGCCGACTCGTCGTGCTCGGCACTAGCCGCGAGGTAGGCACTGGCACCCATCGAGAAGCCATCGGCAATAAGGTTAGCTGCGCCCAGCACCAAGATAATTGCACTCGAGATACCCGCGCCAGCACTGGCTGCTACTACAGCAAAGGTCGTAACGGTACCATCGACTGCACCATAGACAAATTCAGAAATATAACGTTTGAGGACAGGTTTCATATTCATAACTTGGTTAGTATAGCATAGTGTGGTACAAATGCAAAAAATTGTGCTATGGATAGGTGAATGCTTTGGTGTTACAGCCTCCCGTACTATAGATTCTTCGTGCTATAAAATTGGTGATTACGGGAGATAGCTCCCCTAGGATGAGCGAGAAAATCATCAGCGCAATCATCAAGTAAGACGCAAAAAACGAGTGACTGGTGGGGATAAAGTGAATAGCTTACAATGCCAATGTAGGGCACATGATCACTGATATGGACAATGAATAGTTAGAAAATATATTCATAATAATACAATAGGAAAAGAAGCCAGCAAGAGGCGGAGCGAGAAACTGCAAGGTTTAGCTGGTCACTATTCGTTTGGTTGCTTAGGCTTGAGGAGGAGCTGATTGCGCTCGGCAGTGCGCGTCCGCGCCTCATCTAGCAGAGTGATACCTTCTTGCGAGCTGAGGCTAACGATCCGCACATACTCGCTCTTGGTATTCTTGTCGTAGCCCGAGACAGCAACGAAGCCAAGCTGCCCATCGGCGTAAATAACATTCTCTTCTTTGCCGGCGTAGTCGATTTTGTTAAATAGGCTCACATCTAGCAGTGCCGTACCGCGGCCATTGTCCCACGTGGCAAAGACACCAATGCGGCGCTGCACTGCATCTAGATCGGTCGAGTCAAATGGCGTGTCTTTATCGATATACTCGATGATCGGCGCAAAGACCAGCGTATCGGCCTTGGGAAGGATCGTCTTGAGTGCGTGGTCATTTGGTAGCGAGTAGGCCAGGGCAAAGCGCTTGCGAAAGTCGTACGAGAGTGGGTAGCGTCCATCGGTCGACGTAGTGTATTCAACCTGGTGGCGCCCATCGAGGAAGGCAAGCTCGGCGGGCGAGTAGATTGGTTTGCGCTCCTCTGTTGCGGTGACTTCATTCGTCACTTGGCTGACTTTTGTGTCTGAATCTGTGTAGACCATAGAATTACCCATGACAGTGACGGGGGAGGCGTATTCGTTCACGGCATCAGACTTATCGCGCTTGCTGAGGCCACAGCCCATAGCAAGCAGCTGCTGGATGGTATCGACCGCGCAATACTGCGTTATATTGCCCTCGGCGTCGGTGATGAGGCAGTCCATCACCATCTCGTGTCCCATACCTTTGCCGAACTGCTTTTCCTTGCTAGGGTCGGTGTTTGACTCATCTCGTGAGAGTACGTGCCCAATTTCATGACTATATACGTTGCCACCAGTCTTGTTACTCAGCACAAGCACCATTGGGCCGTTGCCGCCCTTGGCTTTGTCTTTGTCGGTGTTCTGGAAGGCGAGGCCGAGTACATCATTCTCCACACCTGCGGTATTAACGGCCATCAGCATGAGTGAATGCTCACCATCCTGCACATCGAGCTGCTCGCGGTATTCTTCGGCGATCTTTTTGATCTGGTCGTTGGAGTAATAGTACTCAACTGTGCCATCTTCTTTGGTGCGGGTGCTATCTGGCGCAATGTTGCTTGCAAACTCGGTAATATGGAACTCATACGCACCACGAGTTGTATGAGTGATGCGGCCAGTGTGGACGCGCACTTCTTCATATATTTCTTCGTTGGTCTTGCCGGGCTCGAAGCCAGCGGCGTTGAGCGCCACAACACCAAGCCGGACAACAACCGGCTGGAATGAATCTTTCTCGTGGTCTTGGTGCTGTTCTGCAGAAGGCTGAGGGGTGTCGCCGCTGAGTAGAGCACTCAGTGCTCCTAAGCCAGCCGCTTCTAACGCCTCGCGGCGCGAGAGATGTCGCGATGTTGGGGCTGAGCTATCTGGCGTAACTTCAGATTTTGAGAGAATCATAGTAACTATCTTATATCACGAAAGGAGTAAAAATGTTAAACCATGGAGACTTGTGCTATGTGGTTCTTGTTATCGACTGATTAAAATCTCACTTCCTCGCTCCATCTCTTGCTGGATTCTTAGATTAGCAGAACAATACTGAGTAATTGTCTAGAATATTTAGTTTTTTACAGGGGTAGAAATTGATTGGCGGAAAACAAAAACTCGCTTATTATCCAAGCGAGTTTTGCGTGCCGTCAGCGTGAGGTGCTATTGCTGCTCGGCTGGTGTTTGCGTTTGTTGCTGATTCTCGGTGTCGCTATTGGTAGAGAAGAGCTGGAGTGATTCGTCACTCAGGACATTTGGGTCAAAGGTGCCATCGGCGACCTTACTACGGCGCTGTTGGTACATCTTTTTGAACTCATCGAGCGATTGCTTCGTGATGCTACCTTCGGTTTTGTATGTCTCGGGCTCAGCATCGCGAGCAGCTTGCTTGCGCACCTCCTGGAAGCCAGGCCGGCTGAGGTCGACCTGTGCTGCACCGCTGGTGTTGTACATATCCATAGCAACCCACACCATGATGCCCGCAATAGCGATCACGCCGCAGATCATTACCAAAAAACGGTGCTCGCGCACACTGCTCAGCTGGTGCTCGAAGTCGAGTTTATTGGACTGGCTGGGCTGGCTGCTGGGCACTTGGCACCTCCTTCTTGGCGGGGAATTGCTTGCTATAAAATACATCAAACTGCGAACCGTACTGGCTGAGCAACTGGTTGAGCCGTAGTGTAATATCGGCCACTCGCTTGCGACGCTCGCGCACTGGCTTGATGAGGTAATAAAACTCGACGGGCTGATCGGTGCAATCAGTACGCAGCAGCTCAGATAGTTTTTCCTCATACTGGCGGTATTCGCTGCGGAAGGCGGCAAGCTGAGTATTATACTCTACCGTTGTCTTGGCAAGCTCCACACCGTCGAGCCGGTTGAGAGCAATGCGGCTATTGAGTGGCGCCATCAGACGGGTGGCAATCACCTCGTACTGCTGCCCTTGATTGACCCGGACGAGCCCATCGTTAGCATGGATACGCCGCAGGGTAGACTTGACGCGGACGCAATTTTGTTTTATTTGAGTGAGCTGATCGTTGCTGAGTGGTGCAGCAGGCTCGGCATAAGCCGGAGAACCGCCAAATGCAGCAGTAGCAACCATAACAGCAGCAAGAAAAGTGCGTTTCATAGCTCCCCATTATGACGCATCAGAGGAGATTGGTCAAATAGTTTTAGCTAGACGAACCAAATGCATTCTCTTGTACAACTCCGGCTATCACCTTACTGAGATTTTGTGTTAGCAACTTCAAGTTCAGAGCAAAACCCGGGAGTTCTCTAGGGGTGATGCGATGCCATCTGTATAACAACTACAATAACTGCAAGAACAAAAGCCATGAAAGGTATTGCAAGACTGATAGCAATGCCAATCTTGAATCCTTGGTCATCACCATCAACGAATTTGGCAGATGGTGCGTATGTCTGAATATTCCACCACCACCAGTTGTAGTGATTATTGAGCGCATCTTGAACGGTATGGGAATAATAAAGGATTCCCATACTAGGTGACACACCGGCGCTCAAGGCGTTGAGTAATCGCGTGTTCGCTCCGGCAAAGTTAAATTGGTTGCGTTGACCATTAATCCAGATAATAATGAAGCTTGACTCAGTTCTTGCTTTGGTAATCTGCTGTGGGTCGATGTCAAAGATAACACCGATTGATTGACCCATCGAAGCATCTACATCAATAGCACGGATACGGTTGGTGCTCGTCCATTCGAGAACACAGGGTGTCTCATTGAAATAACCAGTGCTATACCAGACAAATGTTGCTGCAATGAGTGGTGTGCCATCAAAGACGCTGCTATAACTAGCCTCAATAGTAGGTTGCAATGATTGGGCAGTAGGTAACTGCATTGGCTGCATAATGGGCTGAGGGAGAGGGTTTGCTGCAACAGGAGTCCGGCCAATTGGTGGTGCGGGTTGCATAGTTGGTGTTGGTGGGTAGTATAAGGTGGTTTGCGGGTATACAGATGTCGTGGGCTGCTGATTCATGGAAGTATTATACTATATAACTTGAGCCTAATAAGTACGAATATGTTTTATAGATATCTTTTTGGCTGCAGGCTATTTATAAAAGCAATAATGTAGAAGGGTGTCTACATTTGCTGTATCTATGCATAGTGTCTTGCGGTGCTATTGGCTATCAAGGAAATAAGCTAACCAATCAATCAGCTTTCTAGAGTTACTCTGCGTTATGATAATAATGCCATAATAAAGGCGATAAGTATCACCAAGATCGGTGTCACAAAGGCCATAATGAGACCAATATTAACTCCTCTGTTAATAATCATCGCGTCACGCTCGAAGCCGTCAACAATCTTAGCGTAGGGTGCGTAGGCTTGAAGGGCGGCCCACCACCAGTCGTAGTCGTTGTCGAGTGCGCGCTCGATGTTGTGGCCATAGAGAATACCACCAATGCCAGGTGACACTGCAGCGCCAAGGCCAGCTAGCAGCTGGGTGCTCGCTCCAGCAAAGTCGAACTGGATGCGCTGGCCATTGACCCATATGATGATAAAGCTTACCTCGACGGCCGCTTTGGTGATTTGCTGTGGATCGATATCGAGCACCACGCCGACCATTTGGTTTGTTTTGGAGTCGAAGTCGATGGCGCGGATGCGATTGGTCGTCGTCCATTCAAGAATGCAGGGCACTTGGCTAAAGACGGTGCGGTTGTGATAGTGCGAGACGAGCGTTGCCATAACGAGTGGTGTGCCGTCAAAAACACTGCTATAGTTGGCATCCATTGCTGCTGGCGCCGGCTGGGCTGCTGGCTGGACAACAAGGGGTGCGGACTGCTGAATGGGTGATTGCTCGGCTGGTTGCGCAGGGTTACTTGGGGGTGTTGGGGTTGCCGGTTGTGGTATCTGAGTTGGTGCAGGCTCGGGCTGTTGGGCTGGCCATGTCGGTGGCTGCTGCGGCTGTGCTTGCACTGGCTGCTGTGGATAATATGGAGCTGGCGGCACAGGCTGAGCCTGAGGTGGAGCTGCCGGCTGTGATTCATAAGGATAAGAGGGAAATTGCTGATTCATGAGAGTATTATACTATATTGGTAAATACGCGATGTGTCTTAACAGAGGTCATATACCTTGAGATCAGAGCTTCATTAAAGCATAATAGCCCAGCAGGAGATCCGCTACGCAGAATGAATTTTTGTTGTGGCGGGAGCAATGCATACGCAATAGAGGTTATTTGTGCTTGCCTGGCGAGGCTGCGCCGAGCTCGATGTGCTCTTTTTCAAACTCACGCAGAATCCGTCGCCGCATCTCGGCCGTGAGGGCCCACTGGTCGGATGGCTGGGTCTTGCCGGAGACAACGAGGCTAATCGACGACGCATTGAAGTCGCCAAGAATGTCGAAATGTGGTGGCTCGATCACTTTGCGCTGCCATTTTTCCTCGCCAGAAATTTCCTCACCAATCCGATTGATGATATCGCTGGCGGTACTAATGTTGGTGTCAGGTGCAACGGTAATGGTGAAGTATACTTTGCTATAGCCCATCGTCTTGTTGATGACATGCTGCACCACACCATTAGGGAAGAAGTGGACATTGCCCTCGACATCGCGGATCACTGTGGAGCGCACGCCGATCCGCTCGACCGTCCCGCCAAAGCCATCGATCTCGATAATATCTCCTACCCGATACTGGTTTTCGCTAATAATAAATACCCCTGAGAGAAAATCCTTAACGAGCGACTGCGCGCCAAACCCGAAGGCAACACCAATAATCCCTGCGCTCGCAAACAGTGGTGCAAGAGCTGCACTATTGAAAAAATGAGTAAAGATAGCATAGCCCGCAATCACCACGACAATAATGCGCCATACATTAGCAAAGAGCCCGCCCAGCGTCTTGTGCCGCTTCTCGAGATCCTTCTTAGGCAGCGTACGCTGATATGTGGTAACGAAGGCATGCCGTGTCAGCCACATCACTACGCGTGGCCCCACCCAATACAGTGCAATCGCCACGATAATAATAATGATAATCTCTAGTGTAGTGATCTCAGGTGAGGTAATTGGCTTCATAATATGGTAGTATAACAGATGTGAATGATGAATTAAACCAGCTTGTGCTTACCTTGCAGCGTGGTGGCGTGGCAGTACTCCGGACTGATACACTGTATGGCATTGTTGCCCGAGCAGATAACGAAGCGGCAGTAGCGCGGGTGTATCGACTTAAGCGGCGTGATAGCAATAAATCATCCATCATCCTTGTGGCTGATGCCAGCCAAACCTATGCCGATGTACCCACCTTACCGTCGCTTGATACCTCTCAGCCCACGAGTATCTTGCTCGATTCGCCCCATGCTCCGCGGTGGTTACGCCGCGCTAATGATATGCTGGCCTATCGCCAGCCACAGCTGCCGTGGCTCCAGGCGGTCTTGCGCCAGACTGGCCCGTTGATTGCTCCCAGCGCTAATCTCGAGGGGCAGCCGCCCGCCCGCACTATTGCCGAAGCTCGTGCGTACTTTGACGATGGTGTCGATTACTATTATGATGGTGGCACTGTGCCGACTGATACGCCACCATCACGCTTGGTGCGAGTGTTGCCGGGTGGGGGAGTGGAGCGGCTCAGGTAGGTTATAATAAGCTGAGTCAAATTTAAGAATTTCGCCAGATTAAATAAAGACTTGCAGTATTTCTCCAGACTGCTGGCTCATCAGCGCCAGAGTGAAAAACTTGTGAGAGTTAATAGCGAATTCTTATACCTCACCCAAACAACGTGGAATGTAGGGCTGCCACGAGAGAGACTATGCAATTCAGGTATAATAGACTCATGACGTATCTTGACCCTCAGCAATTTATCATCACTCGCAAACGCAAGAAATATCGCTTTGCTAAGTTTCATAACGCCACTAACTGCTACGAGTACGACGAATGGTGCCAGGCAGCATCAGAGGTGCGGCAGAGTGCGACGGTGCTCGAGGTCGGTGCTGGCACCGGGATGTTTAGTGTGGAACTAGCGGCACAGCACCCAGATGAGGTGTTTGTGGCACTGGATGTTAAGGGTGATCGCTTGCAAAAAGGGGCGTACGCGGCGCTTGAGCGTGGCATCACCAATGTGCTGTTTGTACGGGCTCGGGCCGATCAGATTGGCGAGCTCTTTGCCGCTCACTCGCTCAAGCAGTTGTGGGTGACCTTTCCTGATCCATTCCCCAAGCGACGCAGCGCTGGCCGGCGTCTTACTCACCCAACATTCTTGCGCCAGTACGAGCAGCTGCTACGGCCTGGTGGCTCGCTTTTGCTCAAGCACGACGACCGTGATTTCTTTTGCTGGAGCCTGGAGCAGCTCGTCACTCAAGAGTGGTCGATTCGCGAATTATCCTTCGATCTCCACGAGTCGTCACTACCTGATGAATACAAGACGCTCACCGCCTACGAACAGCGCTGGATGAGTGAGGGGAAAGCGATTGGCTGCGTGCGAGCGACGACCGGTAATGGCCAGTAGTACCGCTCCGTGGCAGGATTACATACTCACCTGACTGAGCTCTAGCATGCCGTGTTGCTGGCTCGCTAGTGCGTTATTTTTGTAGCGTTGATCATAACTAATATCTGTGCTGCACCACTCGGGAGGGCAGAATGTTTCAGCACGTAGTGTTGCCTCGGTCTCGCGGCCACGAAACTCAACTTCAGCAGTGATGAGCTTCCCCTCAAGGTTGCCGTGGTAGATATCAAGCTCGATTGTATGCTCGTTACTATCAGGGTCGGTGTAGGGTACATAGTAGCGTGTTTTCTCGATGCGCTTGCCCTTGGTGAGTGGCCATAGCGAAGCAAAGGTTGCTTCATTAATAATGATATTTTGCTCATCTCGCACGACAGTACCACCCGATTTTACTGTGAGCTCAAAACGTTGCCCATCACCAAAACGCCGGACGCGTGTCTCCGATCCATCGCTGCTGTGCGCGAGATAGCCCTGACTGATGTCGATATGATCATATGAGTCAATATCTGCTGGTATCTTATCAAGATTGACTAAAAATTTACGCTCAACTTCTTTGAGCTGATTAGGGCGCTCAGGGACGTGAGAACTCATCATGTCGGCAGATTTTTCTTGTGCATAGCATGTCTCAAAATGATAAGCGAGGTTTGCATACAGCTCAGCAAGCTCAGGAAATTCTGTGCCAAATCGCTGAGTGAAGCTCTCAATGAGCTTGTCGTGTGCTGCTTGCAATTCAGCAAGATTTTTAATGCCATAGTCCTCTTCGACTACCCGCACCCCTTGCCCAACAATATCCATCGCTACTGGAAGAATCTTATCGACTGCTCGTACAAAGCGTGCTTCGGGTGTGTTTTGTGCTTCATAGCGCTCTAACCCCTGACGCATAACGGGCGGAAGACGCTGTAATAATGTGTGAGCTGCTTGCTGCTCGTTTTGTTGTTTGATGGAAAGTTGCACAGGGGTAAGGTCGAACGTTGCGACATCGCCAGTGGCAATCTCGAGCAGCTCGTGGACAGTTGCAAATTGCTGCACCGTATCATTATCCAACCGCGGATAGAGACAGGCACGTAATTCTGGCGCAAGGGCGGCAAGCGACCAACTATGCTCTGCGTCATTCTCGCGCTCGCCACCGGGCCGGCGTGGCACGCGCACTACATCGGCCAGATCACAGCTTATCTCCATACTCTGCAGTGCAATATGGCACAGCTGACTTTGGACTGGTGATGGTGTGATACCTCGTTCGTGTGACGTGTGTAGTGGATAATTGTGTTCTGGCAGCCAAGTCGTTGGCGTGTGATTATATTGGTTATTATTGTGGTGACTATTATATGGCAGGTTATTCATATCACTACCATAGCGTGCTATAGTAAATATGGATAGATAGGATAATTTGAGTCAAATATGTTTGAGCAAGATACGATTAACCACCACATCCAAAGGCGAATTCTCAGTGTGCTGTGCTACCGCAAGATGGCTCGCTTTCGTGATCTGCGCCCGCCACGGGTGGATACCAATCTCTTTAGCTACCACCTCAAGGTATTGCTGCAGCACCAGCTTGTCCAAAAAGTGCCAGGTGGCTATAGCTTGGCACCACGTGGTTTGGCGTATGTCGATCGAGTTAGTACAGACACCATGCTGGTTCGGACCCAGCCCAAGATCGTAACCATGCTCGTGGTGCAAAATAGCAATGGAGACGTCTTACTCCAACAGCGCACCAAGCAGCCCTACATTGATACTTGGACGCTCCCTTACGGCAAACTCCACATCGATGACAGATCTATCCAAGCGGCAGCTCAGCGCGAAGCGGCGGAGAAGCTTGGCACTGTGGATCTCGCGCTGCAGCATGCGGGCGAATGCTATATTCGTGTTTGGGTAGACAAGGCAATTCTCTCAACCACACTGGCTCATGTGTTTTATGGGGCGACTGATGGTATTACTCCACACGAACGGCTCGTTTGGGCGCGCCCACACAAACTGGCGCAGTACACGCTTGCACCAGCAGTGGAGCAGATTGTAGCGCGGGCATTCTTTCGCGATCCATACTTTTTTGAGGAGTTTGACGACGTTTTAGATCAATAATAAGGAGGATATATGAAGATCGACGACTACGCACAGCAAGCAATCACTACCCTGAGCAGCGACTATGCCTATGGTGATGCCAATGCCCAACTAATGGGTATGGTGCTAGGTCTGGGTGGTGAATCGGGCGAGGTGCTTGAGAAGTTCAAGAAGATCCTGCGCGATCAGAAGGGTGAGATAACAGAGGTAGACAAGCAAGC
Source organism: uncultured Candidatus Saccharibacteria bacterium (assembly GCA_963548065.1). Classification (GTDB taxonomy): domain Bacteria; phylum Patescibacteriota; class Saccharimonadia; order Saccharimonadales; family Saccharimonadaceae; genus Saccharimonas. The sequence goes on along the minus strand of CAUUSZ010000001.1, from coordinate 27,692 downwards.
GATTGTCAAAGAACTGGGCGATATTTTGTGGTATGTGACGGCGGTGGCGCACTTGCTTGGTTCGAGCCTTGAGGAGGTTGCCCGGTGCAACAACGCCAAACTGGCCAGCCGCCAGCAGCGTGGTCAGCTGCAGGGCAGTGGGGATGATCGGTAAGTCACACCCTGGCTGAGGCCACTACAACTCACCACAACCACCACCACTCGCGGATAGCAGTGGCGGTGTGAGAACTCGTCAATACTTTTGAAGTGTTTATTTACCCCTGTTGTGCGAGCCGCTGCCGTACCCAGCCATCAATCGTGCCTGCGCCCATGCAGAGCACAAGCTTGCCCTCAGCGCGGGCAGTTTGGATGACGTGCCACAAGGCATCATCGAGCTCGGCATAGTGAACACTACTACGGTTTGTTAGTTGCTCAGTCAGTTGCTGTGGAGTGAGAATAGGCAAGGCTGGGTCTTCGCGGCTGAGGTAGGTTGGCAGCCAATAGATTTGCTCGGCGCGCTCCATACAGTCGGTGTATTGCTGGCGGATCTCATGCTGACGGACGTTTTGATGTGGCTGATACACCAGCACAACGTGGTCGGACAATTCTCGTGCCATTTGCAATGTTGCGGCGATTTCTACCGGGTGGTGGCCATAATCGCTATACAGCCCAGGCCCAAGCCGCTCAAAGCGTCGCTGCACTCCCGGGAAGGTATTGATAGCCGCTCGAATGTGCTCGGGTGAGCCAAGCCTGAGCTGCTTGCACGCCGTTGCCACCAGTGTTGCGTTTGCTCGGTTGTGGGCCCCTGCGAGGGTAAATTGCTGCACATCCTCATCTTCCAAGACACGCGCCCGTCGCCGTGGTGGCACAACGCCTGCGTCGGCATCGCGCTGCCACATGATGGTATATTCGCTCTGCTCGAGGAAGCGGCTGAAGGCATCGGTGTAATCCTGCTTGGTAGGGTAGGTGTCCGGGTGGTCGTAGTCAACAGAGGTAAGCAGCGTGAGATAAGGGTGGAATTGCAAAAAGTTGCGGTCAAACTCATCACACTCATACACAAAGTAGCGACTACCTGGCACATAATGCCCACTGGGGCCAAAACTCAATGTTGTACCCACCGAGTAACTTACTGGCTCGCCCAGCTGGCGCAGTGCCCACACCATCAGGCCAGTTGTCGTCGTCTTGCCGTGGGTGCCAGCGATGGCGATGAGCTGGAGGTCTTTTTCGTTGATGAGATAAGTGAGGAGCTCATCGCGCTTAGCAGTGTAGATGCCAAGTCGGTGCGCTAAGACGAGCTCGGGGTGATCGGGTGGTAAAGCTGCTGTATAGATAAACCAATCGATGGGGGTTTGCTCGTGGCGATAGGCCAGGTATTCGCCTGTTTGGTCTTGTGAGACGGAAATGCCACGCTGCTCGAGCTCTTGTGTCTCGAGTCCAATGTGGCTATCCGAGCCAAGCACATGGTGTCCTGCATCGTGTGCCAACTCAGCCAATGGCCCCAGGCCCACGCCGCCGATTCCAGAGAAGTAGATATTCATACCTTCCATTGTACCGCCTCTGGCACAAAACCACCAGAGGTAGCTAGTGAGTATAATTACTTCACTTCGCGCCATTGGGTGCAATATTGAGGTTATGCTATACTAGAGCCAAAGCATAAGTGGGCATACACAGGGTACATAGCATGGCAAACAAACAGCAAGTCAAGCGCTCGATGAAGCGGCTCCGGCGCATCAAGATGTGGCACTTGGTGCTACTGCTTATGGTGCTGCTTGTGCTGTCTGCGACCTTCTTGCGGCTCAATAATGTGGGGATGACCGAGCGACGGCGGGCAGTGCTCTCGGCAGATAAGGCAGGCAATATGGAGCAGATTCGCCAGCGCATCGCCGACCTCCAGCAATATGCCTCCGCGCATATGAATGCCGATACTGGCCCTATCTACCTACAAGAGCAATACAATCGCGACGCCAAGGCCGCGCTCAACGCCTCGATGAGCACCACCAACCGCGCCGGCCAAACCGCCAACGCCAAGGCCGATGCAGTGTGTAAGCCACGCTTCCATAGCTGGTCGATCGACTATGTACGCTGCGTCTACGAAGAGCTGGGCAAGCTCAGCAGCACCAATGCTGGCCTCCAAACTGCCAAGATGCCCGATACCAGCCTCTACCACTACAACTTCAGCGCACCACTATGGTCGCCCGACTTCGCCGGCTGGACGATTCTCCTCACTGGCGTGGTCATCTCAGCCATTCTTGGGCGTATTGTGGGGATGATTATTTTGCGGATTATGCTGCGCATTCAGTATCGAGCAGCGAAATAAATAGCCAAAAAATAAAAAACTACAACATAATTTACAACACGTACAACACGCATGATGGTCTTGAGCGAGCGTTCGCTCGGTGCTCCATAAAATTTATGCTTGACCCCTGTTTATCGTACAAAAATAGTACCAACATCTATCATACACAATAACCATAAGCAAAAAGCAAAATTGCGCGTCTATGGTCGCCATCTCTGTAAAAAATTGCTGCCAAAGTGTTGACATCCATTTTATGAGCATGTAGGCTAGGTTTTGTAAGATCAAATAGGAGGAGCACTATGGCTTACAAATATACTAGTTCGAATGGTACTACATACTACTTGCACACGCAAAAAGATGCAGTATTGCGCGGTGGCGTAAAACGGACGATTTACTACTTTTGCAAATCACCAAACAACGGCAAAGGTGAGCCGTGCGACATGCCTGAGGGTTACTACGTGAAGGAGCACTCGCGCAACAAGTTCCCCTTTGCTGCCAAGAAAGATGCAGCAAAGCCCGCCAAAAAAGCTGCCAAAGCTGCCAAATAACCCGGACACGTGTATATGGAAAAGACCTTTCTATAGCGGAAGGGTCTTTTTGTTGGCTTGGTATATGCGAGGATTACAAAGTAAGCGGAGTATGAGATGGAGTGAGCTGCGAGCCTATACCGCGTGACGAGAAACTAAGTCTCGTACGGAGAAGCACGCTCTCGCACCACTCAGAGCGCTAGAGCGCGATGTTTGGCATGAATTGTGGCTTTTCTCTCATTTTGTACCTCTCGCAGCGAGAGGAGTGCGAGAGGGAGTGTGAGCAAGGCAAAGGCACTTGTAGAACTGGATGCTGGTGGCGCTGCGTACTGAGAGGTAAATAATTTTATACCGTTTGCATATACTAAAAACACGCCACTATGGGCGTGCTATGACTAATCTTTGCAATGGTGGGGGCGGCTGGACTTGAACCAGCGGCCAACAGGTTATGAGCCCGCTGCTCTGACCACTGAGCTACGCCCCCAGATTCACTTGCCACATTATACCGTATTATTGGTGTATATGCTACTAGTAGTCGAGCTTCTTAGGGGTTTTTGGTAGTTTTGGACGCACTACATATTCTCCAGCGGCGGCATCCTGGGGGCTGAAAAATCTTTCTCGTGCGCTTCGCTCTGGCCTATTGCTGTGCTGAGCGGCGGTTTGGGATGGGTGAGTGGTTTTAGCGGCATCACGTACTTTTCGGCGGTATGCAACGATTGCATAGAATTGCTCCGTCGCCTCAGTGCGGCACTTTTCATATTCTTGTGGCGACATGCCAAAAAGATGGTCGGCAATGGCGTGATCGAGCTCTCGCCAAGCATTGACGAGTTCGGGGGTGGAACGACGAGTGCGTTTGCGCTCAAGCGCATTAACAGAGCGTTGTCGGGCAAGGAGATCATCAAATGTAGGCCTCTTTGGCTGTGTTTCAGAGGTAGAGCCGCCTGTGGTATGAGTGTTGGGATGTATTGCGGGTATAGGCTCGGTTTGTTCATGATCGGCCGGATGAGAGATAACGCTATCATCACTAAATAGCTCACCCTGTACTGCCATCTGACCTACCATGTATGTGGCAACACTAACCACCGTTTTTGGTGGCGTTGAAGACTCCAGGCTGTGTTGTCGAGCAGCCTCTTGAGAAGGTTGTTTGTATGTCATCTTGCATTGGTTATAGCACAGAGGTCGACACCTGGCAAGTCTATGAGCGAATTTTTAACCAAAATTGTGGTGCGCAGCGTGTTTTTTGCTAGCCGCAGCTTTTGCAGCAACTGCGTGGTCTACGGTATAATAGAAGCCTATGAAGTTTGTGTTCAGCGACACTACCAAGCGCCATATCATCTACAAGATCAAGCATGATTACCTCCAGCTCAATACCATTGTGCTGGCGCTTGCGCTCGTGATTGCGACATACCTTGCCTGGCAGTCGGTGGCACGTCTCCAGCAGAACTACACGCAGCAGCGCGAGCTAGAGACGAAACGGCGGCAGCTTGTCCTCACCGAGCTTGAGACGCAAACGCTGCAATACCAAAAGAACTTCCGCGAGAGTGACGAGTACAAAGAGCTTGCTGCTCGTGAGAAACTCGGCTTGGTGGCGCCTGGCGAGAAGGTGATCGTGCTACCCAAGAATAGCTCTGAGGCGCACGACCCACCAACCGATAAGCCTACCAACCCCGATACACAGAGTAGCAACTTCGAGCAGTGGGTGACCTTCCTCTTTGGTGGTGCAGCTGAGCAGGCCCAGCAAAAGGATAAATAACAAGCGGGGGAGCGGAAATCTTGATATTCAGGTGGTAAATCCTTGACAATCGGCATTCATCACTGGTAGAATAAGAACCGTAACGCGGGGTGGAGCAGCCCGGTTAGCTCGGTTGGCTCATAACCAACAGGTCGCAGGTTCAAATCCTGCCCCCGCAACCAAGGTAAGGACCCTACCACACGGTAGGGTTTTTGCTTTGGTGTCTTGGGAGGATGGAAAGAAGAACAAGTTTGGCGCTTGTTTCAGCACCCTATTAGCCTCGCTACCACTGATGGTTAGCAGTGTGCCATAAGTGCTATGCGAGTTATCAGAGTCTCACCTCAGGCATCAATCAGTGAGCGCTGTGCATACCTCTGATGTAGTCAGCAACGGCTCGTGCCATCTTGGCGAATAACTTAGAAGTAAGCGCGTGGCAGAGGTAATAAAAATAACCTGAGAGGTGGCATATAACACAACAAGCAAAGGGCTGCCCTAGAATGGTGAGGGATACCGAGATAACAGGGATAACTAAGAAAAAAACAAAATAAGAAACAATTTGTTTGCATTTTGTTCGTATATATGCTAGGATCGAGGTAGGTCGATAATGACAACACAAAAAGAGGGTAGATATGCGAAAAAAGACGAAAGAAACCATACTCGCCACCTGGAATCGGTCGCGTAGTATGGCAGAGCTGCGGGCATTCATTGCCGCGCGCCACAGCAAATTAGCAGAAGTAGAGCTCTAAAAAGACCAAAAAGCACCTTGGGCGATGTACCTGAGGTGCTTTTGATTATAGAGGATGATGCACGCGATGAGTGATTAGGCACTCCATACTCCATTGCACCCTATCCTCGCATGCTTTTTGTTTCGATCCCAAGACTGAATATTTCTTTATAGTATTCACTTATACACTGGATCTAGGTAGTGATCATAAGCAAAAAACGGCGCACTCATCGCACGCCGCCTATCATATCTGGTAGCACCGACTGGGATCGAACCAGTGACCTCAGGCTTATGAGTCCTGCGCTCTAACCGGCTGAGCTACGGTGCCAAACATGACGCATTATAGCAGAGAATTGGTAAGAAGGCTAGGGCTCAGGCGAGTGTTTTGGCGTTCTTTTTTGCCCAGGCCAGTGGTATAATAGAGAAAACGCCCAATCAGGAGTTAAGGAGAACCACCACATGATACGACGACCACGCTACGATTATGATTTGTTGGTGCTGGGTAGTGGTGCAGCTGGTAGTACTGCAGCGTTGGTGGCGGCTCGGGCAGATAAGAAGGTGGGACTGATTGAGGCAGACACCTTTGGTGGTGAGACGCCCAATTGGGGAGATATCCCCATCAAGACGCTAATGGGTGTGGCACAGCTCTATAACCGCATCCAACAGGGCCACCAGTTTGGGCTTGATACATCGCGAGTGGATTTTGATTACCCGGCCATCCAGCATTGGAAAAATACAGTGGTAGAGCGAACTGGTGCGGGCGATAACGAGCACTATTATAACCAGCAAGGGATTGACACATTCTACGGCAAAGGTGCCTTACGTGACCAGCACACTGTGACGATTGGCGACCATGAAGTAACAGCGGGGCATATCTTGATCGCAACAGGGGCACACGTGACCCAGCCAGCGATTGCAGGCATTGAGACGATCGATTGGCTCACGCCGCGTACTGCCCTCAAGCTGAGCCGCCCGCCTCGCAGCCTGTTGATCATTGGTGCGACGACAGTGGCGATTGAGCTGGCGCATTTCTTTGCGACCTTTGGTAGCACGGTGTCGGTGGCAGAGCAGTCATCGCGCATTTTGCCAACTGAGGATGAAGAGGTAAGTGAGGCAGTGAGCAGCCTCCTGCAGCGCGACCAACCACTGTCGGTCCTAACGCAAACGACGATTCGCTCCCTCATGCGTGGCCCAAGTGGTAATGTGATCGTCCAATATATCCGTGGTGGTATTGAGCGGACGATGGAGGTAGAGCGTGTCCTGGTGGCAACCAAGCCAGAGCCAACCATTGATATTGGGCTTGATAATGCTGAGGTAACGTATTCGCCCGATGGTGGTGTTGAAGTTAATCAATTCTTCCAAACCAACGTGCGGCATATCTACGCGGCGGGTCATGTGCTGGGCAATGATGTACCAACTCACACCGTCTTGAGCGAGGGCCGGCTAACAGCGCACAACATCCTTCACCCCAAATCGCAAATGACGCTTGACTACGAGCTCGTGCCGCGCGCTACCTTCATCTATCCAGAAGTGGCTAGTGTGGGCTTTAATGAAGATGACTGTATTAAGCGCGATCTCAAGATTAATAAGGTGTTGGTGCCGCTCGGGATGATTGCCCGTAGCAATACAAGTGACTTCCGTGAGGGATTCGTCAAGCTGATTAGCGACAAACAAGGGGTATTGCTCGGTGGGACGATTGTTGCCCCGCGTGCTAGTGAGCTTATCCAAGAGGTCACTCTCGCCATCAAACACGACCTCACTGCTGAGCAGCTGGCCGAGCTCCCACACGTTTTCTTAACGTGGAGCGAGGCAGTGCGAACGGCGGCAAGTAAGCTGTCGCGCAAGTAGAGAGATCTGTTTTGTAGCTGGGGTATCTTTGCTTTCTTGTTTTATTCTTACATAGCGTAGAAGTTTGTGTTCCGACTTATTATTGGCATTGATCTTTTCTCCTCTCTGCTACTTCTGAGAGTAGAATGGTATAGAGGAAAAGAGTGAAAATTGCTAAAGCTTGAGTAGTGAGGCAAAAAATTGAATATACTACCGCATTCTTCATAAAAACAGAGAATATTATAGTGCAAATTGCATAGGATATAGCCTATTGCCTATTGCTTTGCAGTATATTACGAAGAAGTTTGCGAGACTCTAGAGCCTACAAGAAGCTCACTGGTGAAGACTCTGCCACGCTGGCTTGCATCGGTGTATTGCTAAAATAGCAAAGAGTATCCACTTTCAGCTCCATTTAAGCAAGACGGGGCATACTACCTGTAGTAGCACATGCTACCTCCTCCTCTATCATGCAAGCCGCCGTTCCTCCTCCCGGGCGGCTTGTTTTGTGTCTTGCGCCTAGCATATTGCGCATAATAAAACTAGTATTTACTCCTCTTTGCAAAATGAATATACTATTGCCATGGCATATCTTGTTGCAGTGTCTGGTGGTGTGGATAGTGTAGTGCTCTTGGATGTGATGGCGGCGCAGGCAGCGGAGCCGTTGATTGTGGCGCATGTCGATCATGGGATCCGGGGTGAAGCGTCGGCAGCGGATGCGCGCTTTGTGGCAGCACTGGCGGCGCACTATGGACTACCTTTTGTGTCTACTCAGCTTGAGCTTGGGCCAAATGCGAGCGAAGCAGCAGCGCGAGAGGCTCGGTATGATTTTTTGCTTGATACAGCAGCGCAGTATCAAGCACCAGTGGTGACGGCGCATCACTTGGATGATTTGGTAGAGACAGTGGCGCTTAACCTGGTGCGTGGAACGGGCTGGCGTGGGCTGGCTGTGCTAAACCGCCCTGGGGTGGAGCGGCCACTACTGGGCTGGCGCAAGGCAGATATCCGTGCCTATGCACTGGCTCATCGCCTGGAATGGGTGGAGGATGAGACAAATGCGAGCGACCGCTACACGCGCAATCGGCTGCGGCGCTGCATTCAGCGGTGCGTCACAGCCGAGCAGGCGGCGCAGATTACCTCGTTGCGACATCGGCAACTTGCGCTGCGCCATACGATTAATGATGAAGTGCAGCATCTCTTACCGCAGTTTGCGGCTGAGCGCCATGGATTGATCATGATCGACGAAGCAAGCGCGCAGGAGCTATTGGGTGCGATGATCATGTGGGCGGGTGCGCCGCGCCCAACCCGCCCGCGGCTCGAGCGTGCAGTGCTGGCCATCAAGACTGCTCGCCCAGGCAGCCGCCATGTGGTGGGCGATGGAGTGTATTTGCAGTTTGGCCCTCGGCAATTCACTGTAGAAGTGGTACAATAGATCAGATTACTGTGTGAGAATGCAAGCGAACGAAAGGAGTGAGTTCCCTGATGAATAAAAAACCGTCGAAAGCGACCAATGCCCTGCGTCTAGGGCTGTTTTGGGCGATTGTGGTGCTGGGTGTGCTGGCATTTTGGGCGATTAATTCGCCGCAGGCCAACCTCAAGGAGGTGCCGCTCTCGGACGTGGTGAACCGGGCAAATAATGGCAAGATTGCCAAGATAGAGATCCAAGGCAATGAGCTGACTGTTACACCCAAAGGCCAGTCTAAGCCAACCGAGCGCAGCCTCAAAGAAAATGGCACTATCTATACCCAAGGGCTCAAACATGACAAAACAGAGGTAAAGGTGCAAAATGAATCACAGACAGGGCTGCTGTTTTGGAATCTTGCGCCGATTGTCCTGTCGGTCGTGCTGTTTGGCGTTCTCTTTATGTTTATGATGCGCCAAGCTCAGGGGCAGAATAGCCAAGCGATGGGCTTTGGCAAGAGTAAGGCCAAGCTGTATGGCCTTGATAAAGAGCGGGTAGTATTTGATGACATTGCGGGTAATGAAAACGCCAAGCAGGATTTGCAAGAGGTGGTGGACTTCCTTAAGCACCCCAAGAAGTATCAGAGCCTCGGCGCTAAGATCCCTAAAGGGATTCTCCTTGTTGGTAACCCTGGTACCGGTAAGACGATGCTGGCGCGCGCGGTCGCGGGTGAGGCTAATGTGCCGTTCTTTTCCATTAGCGGATCAGAGTTTGTGGAGATGTTTGTTGGTGTGGGGGCAAGCCGCGTGCGCGACCTCTTTGCTAAGGCCAAGAAGAATGCCCCGGCTATTATCTTCATTGACGAGATTGATGCCGTGGGACGCAAGCGTGGCTCTGGCATGGGTGGTGGCCACGACGAGCGCGAGCAGACGCTGAACCAGATTTTGGTAGAGATGGACGGCTTTGAGGCTGATACAAACGTGATTATCCTAGCGGCAACCAACCGAGCCGATGTGCTCGACCCAGCGCTGCTACGCCCAGGCCGCTTCGACCGCCATACGACGATTAGCCTGCCTGAGCGCAAAGACCGTGAGGCGATCCTCAAGGTGCACTTCAAGAACAAACCAACCGATGCGTCGGTCGACCTCGACAAGCTTGCTGCCAAGACAGCCGGTAGTAGTGGTGCCGACCTCGCGAACATGGCCAACGAAGCAGCGATTATCGCAGCGCGCCGCGGCAAGAAGACGATTACTAACCAAGATCTGACCGAAGCCTTCGAAAAGGTGGCGATTGGCCCTGAGCGCAAAGCTAAGGTAATGACCGACCACGAGAAGGAACTCACGGCGTACCACGAGGCAGGTCACGCTATTGTAGGGCATGTCTTGCCTGATAGCGATCCAGTGCATAAGGTGACCATCATCCCGCGTGGTGGCACTGGTGGTGTGACATGGTTCTTGCCACCAGAAGACAAAAGCTACACCAATGTATACGAATTTAAGGATATTCTGGCTCGAGCAATGGGTGGGCGGATTGCCGAGAAGCTGATCTATGGCGATGACGGCATTACAACTGGGGCAGGCAGCGACTTGCGCAAAGCGACGGAGATTGCTCGTGATATGGTGATTGAGCAGGGCATGGGTGTAAAGCTTCGCGACCAAGTCTTCCACGAAGACAATGGTGGTATGGTATTTGACAAGATCACTCACGAGCGACCATATAGCGATGCGACTGCTGAGGCGATTGACCACGAGGTAGAGGCGCTTATCAAAGAGGCTTCTCGCCGTGCTGAGATTGTCCTCTCGCACAACCGCCCAGCGCTTGAGAAGCTCAAAGACGAGCTGCTTGTTCACGAAACACTAGAAGAAGACGAAGCTAAGGCTGCAATGGCAGATGCCACTTTGCCAACGGAGGCCAAGCTCCACTAGGAGCAGGAGGTATATCAGTGGCACATGGAGCAAATCGTCGGCGTGTCCGCTCAGTCGTCGCCAAAGCAAATAGCAAACTAAATATCAAGAACGCTGCCGCCCTGCTAGCAGGCTCGACGCTGCTGTCGAGCGTCTTGGGGATGTATCGCGAGCGGCTCATCAATGGTATGTATTACGACACCTACAAAGTAGGTGCTGATGCCTATACTGTAGCCTTTACCATCCCCGATTTCATGTTCTTTGTGCTGGTGTCTGGGGCATTGAGTGTATCCTTTATACCAGTGTTTAATGAGCGCCTAGCGTCGGGCAATAAGCAGTCAGCGTGGGATTTGAGCTCGAGCTTGATCAATTTCTTAGCGCTCACCACCTTAGCAGCGAGTATCTTGATTATGATCTTTGCTGAGCCGCTTGTGAATGTTGTGGTGGGGCCGGGGCTCAGCGAGTCGGGGCGGAGCTTGGCAGTGAGTATGATGCGCGTGATTGCGGTTAATCCATTCCTCTTTTCTATCTCCACCGTTATTGCGAGCATGCAGCAGGCAATTGGGCGCTTTACCTTCTATGCGCTGGCGCCAACGATCTACAATATTGGTATCATCATTGGTGCAACCTTCTTTACGAACGGTATCAACATCTTTGGCTGGCAGGTGTTTGAGGGTGGCATTATGGGCGTGGCACTGGGCGTGGTGCTGGGCTCGGTACTACAGCTGATTGTTAGCTCGATTGGCCTGCTGGGTTTAGATTTCGACTATCGCTTTATGATCAAGCGGAGGAACAAGAGCTTTCGCCAGGTGCTGCGCTTGCTGCGGACGCGCTCGCTCGACCAAGGGATTGACTACCTCAATGGCCTCGTGGAGACAAACCTCGCTTCGCGTATGGCCGACGGGACGGTCCGAGCCTATCAACAGGCGTCGGCATTGTCGTTAATGCCGGTGAACTTGATTGGTGTGGCGATTAGCAACGCAGCCTTCCCACAAATGACGGAGCACCTTGGGGCAGGGCGCGAGGATCTCTTCCGCAAGGAGTTGCAGGTGATGATCCGGGTGATTATTTGGCTCGCATTGCCAGTGGCGGTCATTACCTACTTCGCGCGGGGCTATGTGGTGAGCTTTATCCACAACGGGGGTGACCCAGTGATATCCGGTTTTCTTGGGGTGCTAGTTTTGACGATATTTTTCCGTACGATTTATCATATTGCAGCCCGTAGCTTCTATGCACAGCAAGATACCAAGACGCCGCTCTATATCTCATTCTTTGCGATTGGGTTTAACATTATCCTAGCGATTATCTTGGTAAATCTCTGGTCGAAGAACCAAAATCCGGGCTATGGCCTGGCTTGGGCACAGTCTATCACTGCCGTGGTGGAGGTGATTGTCCTCTTCTTCTTCATGGGGCGGCGCATGCCAAGGCTGTTTGACCGCGGCTTCATCAACAGCATCTATAAGATGGTGATCGCTGCAGTGCCAACCGGTTTGGCTGCCTACCTGAGCGTGGTGATGATCCCCTTTGGTACGAACGATAAGAGTTTCTTCCTTGCCTTCCCCAAGTTTATTATGATTACGGTAGTGAGTTTTGCGGTTTATATATGGTTCAGCCGGCGGCTAAGGCTCAAAGAGGCTGAGCCGGTACTTAATCGGTTGCGGCAGATCTTCTTTGGGCGGATTAACCTTGGCTGGGGCTGGAAGCGCTAGTGTATGGAACATATCCGTAATTTCTGCATCATCGCCCACATCGACCACGGCAAGAGTACCTTGGCCGACCGCATGATGGAGCTGACGGGCACCGTTACCAAGCGGGATATGAAGCAGCAGTTGCTCGATAGTATGGATCTGGAGCGCGAGAAGGGGATTACCATCAAGCTCGCCCCAGTGCGGATGAAATATGAGTATACATCGGAAGCGGGTGCTGCCCCGTCGACTGCCACCCGCTTAGTATCGCCTGTTGATTCAATTGACGGGGGCAGAAACACCGCGCCCCAACCTGGCACCTACGACCTCAACTTGATCGACACCCCCGGCCACGTGGATTTTAGCTACGAAGTATCGCGTAGCTTGCAGGCCTGCGAAGGTGCGGTGTTGGTGGTGGATGCCAGCCAGGGGATTCAGGCGCAGACGCTGGCCAATGTGTACTTGGCGATGGAGCAAGACCTTACCATCATCCCGGTGCTCAATAAAGTCGACCTGCCAGCAGCCGATGTGCCACGCGTGTCTAAGCAGGTGATTAATCTGCTGGGCTGTGACGAGAGCGATATTATTCATATCTCAGCCAAGACTGGCCAGAACGTGCCGCAAGTACTGCGGGCTATCGTCGAGCGTATTCCAGCGCCGGTATCACCACTGGCACTGCAGGCTGAGCACATGGCCGCGCAAGATGGCAAGACGCCGAGTATACCAACCCGCGCCCTGATTTTTGATAGCTACTATGATGACTACCGCGGGGTTATCCTCTACGTGCGCGTGGTAGATGGCACGGTGCCCAAGGGTGCGGACATCACCATGATGGCCACCGGCGCCCGTGGCCTTGCTCTGGAGGTAGGGCACCTCAGCCCAACCATGCAGCCCGACCCACTGCTTGGCACCGGCGAAATCGGCTACATCGTCACCAACCTCAAGACGACGCGTGAGGCACGGGTGGGGGATACGGTGACACTCAAGAAATACTTTGAGTAGGTATAATACAGTGATATAGTTTATCGTATGATGGCTGCGATAAAAAAGTACGACACATTCATCGCCATCTTATTTGCTGGCCTAATTATGCTATTCATCGCCGTGGCGTTTACTGTTCCGAGCTTTTGGGATTGGCTGTGGCAGCGGCACCATAATCAGCTGAGCTGGTATATCCGTCCGTTATTTTTGATACCATTTTGCTGGTTTGCCTATCGGCGGAGCTGGGCAGGGATAATGATGGTGATATTCTTGACCTTGACTAGCATGGGGTGGTTTGCTCCGCCCAGTGAAACGAATTCACATGTGCAACAGTTTTTGCAAGTTGAGCAGCAGTATCTGCAGGGTGAATGGACATTACGTAAGATTTTTCTCACATTGCTTATACCACTATCCTTTAGTGCTTTAGCAGCGGCATTGTGGTGGCGAAATATTTGGCTGGGTGTGGCAGTCATGGCGTTCATGGCTGCCAGTAAATTACTGTGGAGTATAACTTTTTCTGGTGAAGCTGGTCTGGCAGTGATTGCTCCTGCGGCAATTGGATTTGTTTTATGTAGTGGCTGTTTGTGGTTGGCTATGATGTTGTCTCGTCGTCGTATTCCTAGGGTTAAGAAAAATGAATTTCATCAAGAAAGGGTCAAATAGGTAAAGCTATTATTCATATCTTATCAACCATGTCGTCACACCAACTGCACAAGTGGCGCACGCAGTCATCACAAATACTCCTCGACCACCCTCGGCTCACCGTCGCAGAAGATACAGTGGAGCTGCCAAATGGGAAGACCATCCAATATATCCATTATCCCTACCATGGGCATGGTGGAGTAATCGTGGCGTGTCGCCGAGGTGATAGCGTCTTGGTGCAGCAAGAGTATTCGTATCCGGTGGATGAGGTGTTGTATCAGTTTCCGGGTGGGAAGATTGAGGTGGGTGAGGATGTGTGTGCGGCGGCGCAGCGAGAGCTGGCTGAGGAGTCGGGCATTGCCATGACAGGTGTGCGAGCGTGTGGTTGGCTCTATGCCGACAACCGTCGCACCAATGCGAAGCTTCACGTGGTTTACGGCGAATATGCTGGGACAAACCACCAACACCAGCCAGATGACACCGAGCAAATCATTTCGGAGTGGCTGCCAATTGCCACCATCAACCACATGGTCGCTACTGGTGTAATCACCAACTACGCCATGCTCGCTGCCTGGGCCTTGCTCGCCAGTACCCTCCAGCAAGCAGGAGATTCTCGTGCGGACGAGTAGTGTGGAATTGCCATCGGTCAGTGAACTGCGCACAATGATGCGCCAAGAATCGCCACGGTTAGCTCGGCACCAGGATTATCTTGACGCACGGCCATGGTTGTTTGCGGAACTGAAATGGATTGCACATCACGCTGGTATCGATACAGCTGTTTTTGATCATTATGCGGTGTAAGATTTTGATGATACTATAGCGAAGCTTTATCGGTTTACAGTGCAATTCGCTGATTACTTGGCTCAACATGCTCATCACAGCGAAGCTGCTACACTCTATGAGGTGCTCGCAAAGGGTAACCCACCAAGGCGGTCGGATGCCATACTGGTATTTGGCTCGGCAGAGAATCGGCGAATTGCCACTGCAGTGGAGCTGTATCATGCTGGGGTTGCTCCCAAAATAACGATTGCTGGTGCTTCGCCGCGCTGGGTAGTTGCCTACGGCAAAGGTACTCCTATGGCCGAAGCTTGGCGCATGGCGGAGTATGCTCAAGACCATGGTGTCCCGGCAAGAGATATCATCATCGAAGATCAATCAATATCCATCCCAGACAATGTGAAGCGCAGTATTGACTGCTGGGAAGCGATGCTGTGGTGTCCACGACGCATTACATTGGTGACGAGCGAATTTAATGTTCGCCGTGCAGAGATGAATATGTATAAGTTTGCGCCGTGGCCAGTAGAGATCTTTACCACAAGCCCTGAGCCAAGCCCAGCCTTGAGAGCGGACACATGGGTAGCAACCGACCGTGGCCGCCTCATCCTCAATGAATATGCTAAAATCATAATAGAAAGTACCATTGATCATCTGCTGGTGGCAGAGAAGGGAGTGTGAATATGGGGTACGTTGGCTCGTATGTGTGGCAGTTGCGCCAGAAGGTTGGGGATAAGAAATTACTCACGACAACTGTTGATGTGTTGCCAGTGGATGAAGCAGGGCGCGTCAAACTCATCTACGCCAAGGGATTCGACCGCTGGAGTACAGTAGGTGGGCACGTCGAAGAAGACGATAGCTACGCCAGCGCGGCACTACATGAACTACGTGAAGAAGCAGGAATCACTGCGCACGCCAGCGACCTCGAGCTCTTTGCAACGCAGTCTGGCCCAGGACGGGTGTATCATTATCCTGATGGCGAAACGCAGGCCTTTACCGTAGTGTTTTGCCTCAAGCAATGGCAAAGCGAGGCACCGCACACTGATACTGAGGAAGTAGCGACAGGTCAGTGGTTCTCGCTAGACGAAGCCTTGCGGCTCAATACCAACGACGCCACACGCCAAATTCTCACTGCCTACCAGAGGTATAATGAGACGGGTGTGGTGCAGATGATAGAGGAACGGTAACGCTTTGCCTAGTAGAGGATCGGTATGACGCGAGAAAGGGTCCTTACGACATATATCCTTTGCGGTGGTGCAGAGCGTTGGGTGGGTGACTTTGGTAGCTATTTGCAAGAACTTCTTTGCGGATCAGCAGGATGAGCTTAGGATTCTTGATGTGTTCTTTGCTAGCCCGCACGAAGAATGGCAACAGAAATTTGATGATTGGGCGGGCTGGTATAATCAATATTTTCCTGTAGCGAAACGAGAATTGGCAATCAAAAGCCGTTTTGCTGAGCAAGTTCGACGCGCTCATATTATCTACGTTCACGGTGGTAGGACAACCCGACTTTTGCAAGAACTCCATAACTTCTCAGAGGTGGAGCGACTACTGCGTGGCAAAGTTTATATTGGCTCATCAGCTGGAGCGAACTATCTTGCACAGCATTTTTTGAGTCATCAAGGGATTGATACTGGTTCGGCCATCTTACCAATGAATGTTGTTGTCCACTATAATGCCGATAATCCTGCAGAGCGGCGTACTGTTGCAAGTGCCGATGTGCTTGCGGCGGCGTTTCCTGCGGTACCAACAGTGCGACTACATGAAGGGGAATATATTCACATAGAGAGATAGCCACGATGAGCAAATTCGACACCATGACACCAGAAGAAATTGGCCAGCTCTTTCCTATAGAAGTGGTACCATATGATGAACGGTGGCAACAGTTATTCATGGCTGAGGCAGCGCGGGTAAGTGCTGTGTCTATAGAGCAATAAGATGGTTCATATACAGCTGATTGACATTGGTTTGCAATTATCCTATTATTGTCACATGCCAAATGGAGAGACAGTGAGAAAACGCACGCTATTGCACGAGTCAAATATGCCTGCCGATACAAACAAGGAAGATGATAAGCAGAAAGACGCACCTCCAATTGCGGCGGTGCTAGCAAAATGTAGTATTGACGCGACTGAGCTATCTGCACAAAAGAGTCATACAGTTGAAGAGATTCGGGATTATATCAGCCGTCGAGATTATTCTAAGCCGACTGCGCATCTTGACTTGACTACGGAGGATGCACAAAAAATGCTTGACTCTGGAGATGAGGTGACGCTGTTGGTTGGCCTTAAGTATTTTGGTCAACTTGACCCCACTATTGCGCAGCAGATATGTGATATTGGTTCAATTGCAGTGCCTTTTCGGCTCAAGCAATTCCCCGGCATTGATTATGATGATATCACAAAGCGCATGACACAAGCAGGTCACAAATGGGTGTCTCAGGTTGGCCTGGAAAACTTTACAGAATTAAACGATGAATTAGCACACCGAATGGTTGAAGCAGGGGAGGGAGGCTTAGCTTTACGTAGAGAAGAGGTGCAGATTGTTGATGTAGATAGTGTGCTGTGCCATATGATAGATTATGGCGATGTTGATGACGTACTTATGGCAATAAATAGCCCGCGGGAAGATAGATGGAACAGTATTGATATTACAAAAGTGGTAAGTTATATTGCTCGGCATAAAGGGCTAAATGAGGATGATCTTGAGCGTATTATAAAGAACAACCCTAGTGTTGATCGCACAACCGTCTCGCTTGCACTTATTGACCATGGTTCAGCTGATATGGTCTTTACAATGCTTGATAGCATGGCTATTGATCAACAGAGATTTGCTGCTGGGTTGACTGATCGCTATGAAGTACTTCTCGAATCAGACGTTTCTGATGAGACGTTTGCTCGGTGTGGCGAACTTATGGGAGATAAGCGTCCTGATTCTATGGTGCGAGCAGAAGAATTCTTTGGCTCAGCAACAGTTTCGCGGGTGAAACTGCTTCAAGAGATGCTTGATGGTAATGTCCCGGATACAGTACGTCAGCTTGGTGTTACATCAGCAGGAGAGGCTGGTATTACTGAGTTACGGAGTGTGATAGAGGCATTTCGACAAGCTTTTCAGGCGGCAGAGCTTGATGAGGTCTATATAAAACAGCTTGAGGAATCGCCAGTTTTACGTGATGTTCTCATGACATTAACGGGCTATAAAGGTTCTCGTTGGGGTGGCAATAGTGATGCAGGGTTACAGGAAAAAATTCGTTATCACAACCAAGCAGCCGAAGACGGTCGCATTGCTGCCATGAAGGAATTCTATCGGCCAAGTGATGTTTACAGCATAGCAACTGTTGCTGGTAAGAAAGAACGTATAGGTTGGACCCCAGACGTTATTGAACGCTATGATGCATTACGAAATGATATTATGCATGCTCGCGCGCTAACGGGTCCTCAAGGTGGCGGTATGCGTCAAGCAATCGATGAGTTGCGCGCTGATATCTCTGTTGAACTAGAAGATTTACAATATCGTATTGATACTACTGACAATAATGATCCAAAAGCAAATATCAAGGTCAGCAATCTTAAGCGTCGCAAGGGTGCTCTCCAGAAGTATGTCGAGCAAGTTCAACAAGGAGATTTTGCTGATACTACCCGCTTTGTAATGGATTCCCCGGCTGACTTTACGCGTGGGTTTCAAGAGTTACAACCATATAAGAGCTTGCATCAGTCAATGCGTCGACTGGTTTACGCCTGGGCGATGCGCAAACAGCCAAATCAACGTCGTGAGATGGCCGGTCTGAGCGTTCAGCCATCAATTGAATCACTGGCAAGTATGCGCGAGTTTATAGAGCATATTGTTAATCAAGAAGTATATGGCCAGTATTTTAGTGATAAGAAGCAAGCAAATAAGTTTAAACAGATGAACAGTACCCGTGCTCTTGAAGAGGCAATGAATCTGCACCAGCAAAAAGCCGAACGACTCGGCACGACTACTCTACAGTTTATTCCAACAAGAGGCATACTGATGGAGATGTCGGGACAAATTGCCGATGCATGCTGGGCTGATAAATACGATTCATTAGCGGAAGATTTTCCGAACTTTACTTCGCTTATGATTAAAGCACGACCTGGCAAGAAAAATGAGCGGATCGTTGGTGCAGCAATGCTTATCGAAACACATGATAGTCAAACGGGAGATGACGTGCTATTAGTACGTGGACTTAATCCAACAGAGAACTATATCCACAAAATAGATGTTGGCGAGTTTTATAATGCTATTGTAGATTACGTATCAAAGGTAGCCGAGGCGGCTGGTGCAAAACCCGCCATCGTTATTGATGATCATAGTGGCGGATCAACGACAAATAGGCCAACGCTTTATGGCTATATTCGTGCTCAGCAGCCGACACTGCCGAAAGTCTCGGTACCCCGCGATGAAACATTCTTCAACACATATGATGTCTCAAGTAAAAGCCATCTCGTTCGCTAATACCCTCATCCTCACTTGCAAGAATACTTCCTGAACTTCCATGTGACAGAATGCTACGATTAGTCGCACAACTTAAGAAGTGTCTGAATGTATAGTGTGCAGTATGCTGCAAAAAAGCTTGGAATTGCGATGGGAAAGTATAGAGCGATCGATGGCTATAGGCCAATGTTTTGCCTCTCGCCCGAGCAGTTCTCGCAGATTCAGCACTACCGCGAAAAGCATCTTAATCCACCTGTAGAACATAAGAGCTCCTCATAAGAAGGGTAATTCTCCTCTGTCGCAAAACTTGCTATAATATCAAACATGACAGCGATAACCGTCCAGCCCCTCCCTGGCTACAAAGAGGTCAAGCCCTTCGTCTATGCAGGGTTTTTCCCGGTGTCTAATGAAGATTACAATGACCTCAAAGAGGCGATTGAGCGGTTGAGCCTGAGCGATAGTGCGCTGCAGTTTGAGCCAGAGAACTCGCCGGTGTTGGGTTATGGTGTGCGGATTGGTTTTTTGGGTCTGCTACACATGGATATCATTCGCGAGCGGCTCGAGCGCGAGTACAATCTAGACCTGATCGTCACCAACCCGAGCACCGACTACCAAGTCAGTTTGACGAACGGTGAGGAATTAGATATCAAGTCTGCCAGCGAATTGCCTGACCCAGCCCAGATCAAGGAGATTCGCGAGCCGTGGATTGATGGTGAGATCGTCGTGCCCCAAGATTACATCGGCGCAGTAATCCAGCTCATCGTTAGCAAGCGCGGTCGGCAAAAGAACCTCAGTTACATCGACGAGCGTGCCCTCATCTCCTTTGCGGCGCCGCTGGCCAACTTGCTAACGGATTTTTATGATCAATTGAAGTCGGTGACCAGTGGCTATGGGTCGTTTAATTATGAACTACGGGGCTACCAAGCGGAGGATTTGGTGCGCGTGGATTTCTACGTGGCAGGTGAGATGGTCGATGCGCTGAGTGTGATGTGCCACCGCTCGGAGTCGCAACGGCTGGGGCGCGAGGTGGTGAAGAAGCTCAAGGATGTTGTGCCACGCCAGAGCTTTGAGGTGGCACTGCAGGCGGCGATCGGTGGGAAGTTCATTGCCCGCGAAAATATTGGTGCCTACCGCAAAGATGTCACGGGTTATCTCTACGGCGGTGATGTGAGCCGCAAAAAGAAGCTCCTTGCCAAGCAAGCTCGCGGCAAGAAGCGCATGAAGCGCTTTGGCAAGGTCGACATCCCCAGCGAAGCCTTTACAGTGATGCTCAGGCGAGATTAGCTGCAAGGCGCGTAATCGTCTCGCCATTGTGTGCTATCATAAATATGATATGACTATGACGAATCTTCAATCACTTATCGAACAGTATCAGCCAACCGAGGCAGTGCGCCAGCTTGTATGCGACACAAGGATAGTGTTGCTCGTTGGTATCTCTGGGGCAGGCAAGGATACGACCAAGCAGCGGTTGCTCGCGAGCACCGAGTTTGCCGATATCGTCTCGTACACCACCCGTCAGCCTCGCCAAAACAAAGGTGTGTGGGAGCAAAAGGGGGTCGACTATCATTATATCGATGAAGCAACTGCTGCAGAGCTGTTGCAGAGCCGTGCCTTTGTCGAGGCGAAGTTTGTCCATGGAACGCTCTATGGTACAGGGGTCAGGCAGATTCAGGATATTCGCGATGCGGGTAAGATTGCTGTGACGGATATTGATGTGCAGGGTGTTGATGAGTACAAGAAGCTCTCCCCAGGTGTGGTCGCGATATTCCTCTTGCCGCCAAACTTCCAGGAGTGGCAGCGGCGCCTCAGTGTGCGCTATACCTCGCAGGCGGAGTTTGATCGTGAGTGGCCCAAGCGCTACAGCAGTGCAATCCGCGAGATCACCCACGCACTCGAAGTCCCATACTACCACTTCGTCATCAATGATGATATCGACGAGACGGCGCGCATTGTGCGGGCGATTGCCTCCAAGCCAGATGTGTATAATCGCAAGGATGACGAAGCTCGCTTGGCGGCGCGAGACTTGCTCGATAGCCTCTTGCGCGAGCACCCGGAGCATGTATGAGCAAGCCAGCCACGCGCACTGCCGCTGAGCCAGGTGCTGCCGAGCATAAGCAGCGTTCATCTCTGGCACTGCGCCGGCCAGTGTGGTCGCCCACGGCGTTGGTCGATCAAGGGTTCTTTATCTTTGCCGGGGTGGCGTCGTTTTGGTTTGTTTGGCTGGTGTGGCGCGAGGGCTGGCACACTGGTGGCTGGTGGCTGGTGGGTTTCTTTGCCGTGGTGTGGGTGATTACGGCATATTTTGCCTTGCCGCGCTTGCACCGTATCTTGAGTAGTATCTATGTACCCAATTATTTTATTGGCCGGACGCGCACCAAAGATGGCCTCCTTGGAGATCCGGTTAATCTCGCTTTTCGTGGTAGCGAGGCCCAGTTGCACCGTGCCATGACGGCCGCTGGCTGGGCGCTGGCTGATGATGTGACAGTGCGCTCGTCGTGGCGGATCATCCTTGCCACACTGACTCGCCGTAGCTATCCTAATGCACCAGTCTCGCCCCTAGTGCTGTTTGGCCGGCAGCAGGACTTTGCCTACCAGCAGGAGATCGATGGCAATCCAGGCAAGCGCCACCACGTGCGCTTTTGGCGCTGCCCCCAGGGGTGGTTGTTGCCCGGTGGGCATCAGGTGGACTGGCTGGCGGCTGGTACGTACGACAAGAGTGTGGGGTTATCAATTTTTACGTTGCAAGTGACACACAAGATCGATGAGAACACCGACATCGAGCGCGACTACGTCGTCAAGACGGTTACGCGCGCCCTTCGTTCGATTGAACTCACGGTGCTGGAGGATTTCTCGACGGGCTACCACTCGCGCAACGGGGGTGGAGACAACATTATTACCGATGGCGACCTGCCCGTTATCGAGCTTGGCCGTGTCCGCGCCAAAGCAAGCGAAGACGAGGACGTGCCTTCCGACCTGATTCTCGACGCAACGACGCACGAGACTATGCCTGATGAACACGCTACTCTCATGTCGCAATTTTTGAGCCGCCGCCCACCACAGATCGCCCTTGGGATTATTATGATTGGCCTGGCGATTGCTGTGGCGACGATGAGCACCTTCTTCGAGATTCTCAACTTTAGCCACTTACGCATGGAGGTGGTGCGGATTTTTCACGACAGTGGACTGCCGCTGCAGAGTATTGAGAGTACCACGCATATCGTGGCGACTATCTCGGCTATTGTATCGACGACGTGGATTGGCATCGTGATTTTTCTTGCGGGGCTAACCTTCCGCGGCAGCGACCGCTCACGTATTTTGCTGATGAGCATTGCCAGCCTTGCGGCGGTGATTAGTTCATTTGGGCTAACGATCGGCAGGGTTACATGGTCGGCGGCTGGCACACTGCTCTTCATTGGTGTCAACATTGTCATCGTGCTCATGTTCTCCACCGACGCTGCCCGGCGCTTCACGCGGGCACGCAGTGGGAAGTAATGGCAGCAGATTTGTAGGTTATGCTCGGTGCTATTGCGTTATTTCTACTCTGGTATAGGTGAGTGGAGATAGGCTACTTTATCTGATGGAATTACCATCGATCGTAACAATTAACCCTAGCCTCAGGGATAAGAGCTGAATAATCACGAATAATATTCATATCTATCAATGTTCCAAGGAAGAGGCGACAACAACGAGAGGTGTGAGAGCTGCCAGAGTTTTGGCAGCTCAAATTTACTCAGATTGACAACAGGGCAAAAAATCGCTACACTACCTGATATTGTGAAAGAGCAGATTGGTGATTTTGACGGTATTGTCAAGGGTCTTAGTACTGGTCCTGATCTTGATAGCTATATTCCTGAACAATGTCGAAAGTGCCCACTGCTGGCAGGGACAATAGAGGCGCTCAAAATAGCATTAGCACAGAAGAAAGCGCTGGAGCGTACAGCACTGGAGACGGCAGACAATATTACAACATGGCTACGAGTGCAAGGCACACCTGAGAAAGAAATAGAGCAGATCCTAGAAGACCCAGAGCAGCTAGAAGAAGCACGAGCTGCGTATAGGAAAATCGTAGAGATGAAGCTTGCTATAGGGGGCGCCGCATTCAATCAGCTGCTGCCAGGTATAGAAAGGCAAACAGCAGGCTGTTCTGGAATTATAAAATGTATAAGTTTAGATAGAAAAACGGTTGTAGAGGTATGTGGCTCACCCGCTGCGCCTAATGGAGAGAGTAGCGAAGCAGCGACAGTCCGTCGTACTGGCGGAGATGAGCAGGACTCATCCGAATCAGATACCTCCGATCAATAGCAGCCTATTTTGCCAATAAATAACGACATAGGGATATGTAAAACACCGATGACATCAGATAAAGAACGAGAATTTCATGGCATTGTGGAGGGGCTTGATGAGCCAGATATATCTGCGGCTTCTTATATCCCCAAGCAGTGCTATGGCTGCCCGCAAGTAGCCGAGCTGCGCCGCAGGATAGCAATGACGGCTTGGACGTATAGTGAGCTCTGGAAAAACTGCTTTGACATTGCAGATGGTGACCCCGACCTAGGCAAGACTATCGTGCGTGCAATGGACAGGTTCAAGCGGGAGAATCAGCAGGCAAGAAATGAACTGAGCCAGCTCGTTGCTCA
The DNA here is from genome assembly GCA_963548065.1 of uncultured Candidatus Saccharibacteria bacterium. Lineage (GTDB taxonomy): Bacteria > Patescibacteriota > Saccharimonadia > Saccharimonadales > Saccharimonadaceae > Saccharimonas. The sequence continues at coordinate 4,130 of CAUUSZ010000001.1, read as the reverse complement.
GTGTAAGGAGCGTCAGTCGTGATAGGCAAAATAGTAAGAAGAAATGGCAAGGCAGTAGAGATAAAGATCACTGCATGTATGTCGTCATCGCTCCTGCACCGCGAAACAATCGAGAGCGCAATGATCAAGCATCGCGATCTCAACGACCAAGGAGCAGAAGGATAGCTCGCTGTGACGCGTCTCGCTAACAGACGAGGCTCAGCAGCAGGGAATAGGCTACATATTCCACTAGATCATTAGCACTCTATTGACGAGAGTGCCAACTCTACGCTATAATGCGACTATGACCGAACGGCAACAAGCGATTCTTTCTGCCATCATCGAGCAATACGCCGAGATCGCTGCCCCTGTGGGGAGTGTAACGCTGGCGAAGCTATTTGGGGTGTCTAGTGCAACTATCCGTAGCGAGATGGCTAAGCTCGAAGAGATGGGCTTCGTCAAGGCGCCGCACACTAGTGCTGGGCGTATCCCCACCAGTAAGGGCTACCGCTTCTATGTCAATGGCATCACCAACGCCCAGATGAGCGAGCTCCCTAGCGGGATTGACCGCAGCACCAAGGCTATTGAAGCGCACGTCAACTCACATCTCGATGCAGCCGATCGAGCTATTCGCAGTGCGGTGGATAGCCTCGTCGAGCTCACGGGTAACTTGGGCTTTGCTACCATCGGCAGCGAGCTCTATATGAATGGCATTAGCCGGCTTTTTAGTCAGCCAGAATTTCTTGAGGGCAAGCATGTCCAATCAGTAGCGCATTTGATTGACAATATCGAGCCGTGGCTGCGCGAAGCTCGGCCCAACGAGCCACTCAATGTCTTCATTGGCAGTGAGAACCCCATTGGCAAGAGCAGCGATGCGACGCTCATCATTAGCAAATTTCGCTCACCCTATAGCGACCGCAGCTACATTGGTGTGATCGGCCCGATGCGCCAGCACTATCGCCGTACCATCGAGCTGGTCAAGCGCACTGGGGTGATGCTGGAGGAGATATTATGATAGCACGACCACTGTTATTTGCGCCGCAGCCGTGCTATACTATGAAGGATAATGACGACTGAGCAGCCCGCTCAGTACCACAGGCAACACCACTAGGCAGGAGGAATGATATCGATGACAAAACACAAGAAAGCGCCAGATACAACAGAGCTTGAGCAGCAGATTGGCGAGCTCACCCAGGATCTGCAGCGCACCAGAGCAGACTTTGAGAATTATCGCAAGCGCGTTGACGCCGAAAAATCCCAGGCCAAAGCGGCAGGTGCCCAGCAGGCGATTCACAAGCTCTTGCCTGTGATTGATACGATCGAGCGCGCCACTGCCAACGTCCCCAAGAAGCTCCAGAACGACACATGGGCAAGTGGAGTAGTAGCGATGTCGAAGAAGCTCGATGGCTTGATGGCAGAGTTCAAGCTTGAGCCGATCGTGGTTGAGCTTGGCACGACGGAGTTCGATCCAGACCTTCACGAAGCTGTCTCGATGGATGATGAAGGTGGTGACAAAGAAATTATTAGCGAAGAGCTGCAGCGCGGCTATAAGCTTGATGGCCACGTCCTGCGCCATGCTATGGTGCGGGTCAGCCGGCAGCCGTAGGAGTGAGTGGGATGAGGTGTTGGCTGCTTGCAGGAACACTCATCATATTAGCAACACTTAGTGTTGGCAGTGCTCAGACTCATGCAACGCCACTGGCCAACCAAGCTGACATTACAGTGGTCAAGCAAGCGAGCACAGCCTATCAAGCCTTTACACGTGAGCTTTATGCCACTCAGCCCAAGAAGGACTCTATTGATGAACAAGCCAAGCAGGCCGCAGCAGCCTTTGCGGTGGTGGCAGAGCACTCATTTTCTACGCAACTTGGCGATGAATATAACCGTCATGCGGCAGCTGTGAAGGAAAAAGCCTCAGCCGTCAAGACGCTTCTTGGGCGTGCTCCGCAAACCTTTGCTAGCAAAGATACGCAGGCTGCAGCAGTCTATTTGACAGATGTAGAAACAGCGGTGAGTCAGTACGACTCAGCCGTTGGTGTGCTTAATACAACAGTCGACGATGCCAACCAAGCGACGAATCGCCTCTATTTGTTTATGGTGATTAGTGCTGGACTCGTGGCGGCACTTGCTGCAGTCTGGGCGCGACGCCAGCATACCCGGACATTTGCCAGCAATCGCATAGTGCGGGCACGCTGGGCGGTAGTTGCAGCAGCGGCAGCACCACTGGTGGGTGCAGTTTCGCTCTATGTGATATTTATCCAAGGGAGTGATACACGGGTTGTGCGCGGTGTGGGCTATGCGGTGCTGACCAGTGGTGTAGCGGTTTTTGCCTATGCAGTGCTGGCGTATTGGCGTCTCCGGCGAGCTGAGACGCTCGCAGCAGCAATTACTGCAGGTGACCAGCTCTATCAGTGGTAATACCTCCAATAGGAGGCTCTCAATACGCTTTTTGTCAGACTAAAATAGCGAGCCGAGTGATCACAATAGGCTGTCCATTATTATATAAAATTGATACCAGGTCTGGACTATTGTGTGGGTCTAAAATTGTATTAAGCCACTTTGCTCGCAGTTGCACTTGCAAATAAAGGATGCCAACGTTACAATGACGACAAGGGTTTTAGCATAAAAAACAGGGAGAAAGAGGAGATGGTAAAACGGTCAGTCATAGCGCTGGTAGCGGCTGGTAGTATTTTGCTGGTTGCACTAGCATGCGGCAGTAATACCAAGGCAAACTCAAATCAATGGGGTGTCGTGTGGAACGAGGAGTTCAAAGGGACTTCAGTACCTAGTGGATGGGATGTCTTGCAGCAGAACCGAGACAATTATGGCGGTAATCACTTAGCCTATAATCCAAGCAATGTAAAAGTTGTTGACAACGACTATCTAGAGATAAAAACGCAGCGCCACTGTGTTGCAAACCTTGACGAGCCGCTGAATGATTCTAACGTCAGCGAAGCACCATGCCCAAGTGGCAAAATGACGCGATACCTCAGTGGTCGCGTAACAAATAAGACTAAGGTTGTTGATGGCACAAAACCATTCCGGGCCGAGATTCGCGCCAAATTTAACTGGAATGGAAAAAACGGAACACGACCATCGCTGTGGATGGTTAACGGCAATTCATTGCAAAATTGTCATCATAACCCTAACGCTAATGACCCATATGGTGAGCTAGACATCATCGAATGGTATTCGTATACACCGGCGTATACGTGGTCGAGTACTCACGCAACATGCTACCACCACGGTGTTTCTGGTAACTGGAAGAATGGTTGGCGAACACGAAGGATTATCCATAGCGACGAACATAAGGCGGGTTCTAAGTCAGGTTCGCTCGCCTATGAGTGGCACACATGGGCAGTTGAGTATGATGGTGAGACAGTTAAATACTTCATTGATGACAAGCCAATCACAGCGTACAACTACCACGCGAGCCCAACGAATCACAAAGACATTGAGCGTACGCCGTCGGTGAAACTGACAACATTGGCTGATAAGGAGTTGATCAAGCAAACATTTGACGCTGGTTGGCGCTTTATCTTGAATGATTATGTAGAGAAAGACGAGGAGCAGAAGCCGATATCTCCTTCGGATACTTTTCCAAAACAAACGATGCTCATCGACTATGTTCGTGTATTCCAAAGGGGTGCAGGCACGCAGCCAGCCGAAGTACCAGCAGCAGGGACAGGTGCAGAATGGTCGAAGCGTGAGGCTGCTGGCTCTCGGAAATGGACGTCGATTGCTAGCTCATCTGACGGCAATAAATTAGCTGCAACAGCATGGGGTGGTAAGATCTACACGTCATCTGATGCTGGTGCAACTTGGGCCGAGCGCTCTGGGTCGGGGGATCGTAACTGGATAGCAGTCGCTAGCTCATCTGACGGCAATAAATTAGCCGCAGTGTATGATTGGGGTGGCTATATTTACACGTCATCCAACGCTGGTGCAACTTGGACGGCACGTGGAGTACCTGGGTCGTATAACTGGACTGCAGTTGCTAGCTCTGCTGACGGCAACAAGTTAGTAGCGACAGCCAAAGACCACTCCATCTACACCTCCACCGATGCTGGCGCAACCTGGACAGAACGAAAAAGCTCTGGCTCTCGGAAATGGTCTTCGGTCGCTAGCTCATCTGACGGCAATAAATTGGT